>DASYQE010000122.1:0-9704 GCA_036005805.1 Candidatus Polarisedimenticolia bacterium
CGCCGCCGCCGGAGCCGTCGTCCGCGACGCCGGTGCCCCGGTCCGCCGGCGCGCCCCCGTCGCGGCGCCTGCGGAGACCTGCGACGTGCGCACCGGGATGATGGGCTCCCCGGCGTCGGCGCGATCCCCTGCGGCCGAAAAGAGCCCCGCCGCCCTCCCGGAGAAGAGCTCGCTGCCGATCCTGCCGATCGCGATGATGATCGCCGTCGCCGCCCTCGTCGGCGGCGGTGTGTGGCGCAAGCTCACGGAGTCCCCTCCCGGAGAGCCGGCCGTGGCCGCCGTGCCGCAGATCGAGAGCGAAGGCAGCTTCACCACCCGGCCGCACGCGGCGTCGCTCGGTGGCGACCGGGAAGCGGGGCTCGCTTCCCACGGCTCGCGCGCCAGCCTCGTCTTCCTGTCGAACGATCACGACACGCTGCCGAACGGCGGCGGGCTCAAGGTCACAGGGCGGGTCCAGAACTCGGGGATGGCCGAGGCGAGGCTGAGCCGCGTCCGGGTGCGGGTGCTGCTCGACAACGGCTCCGTCGCGGCCCAGGCCGAGACGCCGCTCGTGCCCGCGACGCTTGCGCCGGGCCAGGTCGCCGCCTTCGAGGTCCATCTGGATTACGACGGACCGGTCGGCACGATCCGCGCCGAGCTGATGTGGAACGAATGAGTCACGCCACGCGCGGTGCCGCCGGCATTGACAGGGCTTCCGCCCCCCGGAATAATCCCGCGACCGATGCCGACCCACGCCGCGATCCCCCGATGAAGGCCGCCGCCGCGGATATCACCACGCCCTCGGAGCCGCGCACCGGGTTCCGGCGCGATCTCGGCCTGTTCGACGCCACCATGGTCGTGGCCGGGTCGATGATCGGCTCGGGCATCTTCATCGTCTCCGCCGACATCGCCCGCACCGTCCCCGCCCCCGGCTGGCTGCTGCTCGTCTGGATCGCCACCGGGGTCATGACGGTGTTCGCGGCGCTGGCGTCCGGGGAGCTGGCCGGGATGTTCCCGCGCGCCGGCGGCCAGTACGTCTACCTGCGCGAGGCGTTCGGGCCGCTCACCGGCTTTCTGTACGGCTGGAGTCTCTTTCTCGTCATCCAGACCGGCACCATCGCCGCGGTCGGCGTGGCCTTCGCGAAGTTCATGGGCATCGCGATGCCGTGGGTCTCGGCCACGAACGTCCTCGTGCCGATCCATCTCGGGAAGGTGGACGTCTCGATCACCACCCAGCGCCTCGTTGGCATCCTGGTCGTGATGCTGCTCACGTGGCTCAACACCCGCGGCCTCAAGACGGCGAAGTGGACGCAGAACCTCTTCACCGCGACCAAGATCGGCGCGCTGGCGCTGCTCGCCATCGTGCCGCTGCTCGGGCTGCGGAACCCGGACGCCATCGCGGCGAACTTCTCCTCCGGCGCGCTCTTCGGCGGCGCGCCGCTGACCTCGGCCCTGGTGATGGCCTTCATGGCGTCGATGGTCGGCTCGCTGTTCTCCGCCGACGCCTGGAACAACATCTGCTTCGCCGGCGAGGAGGTGAAGGAGCCGCACCGCAACCTGGCGCGCGCCATGGTTTACGGCACGGCGATCGTCACGCTCCTCTACACCCTCGCGAACGTCGCCTACCTGTGCCTGCTGCCGCTGCACGGCTCGGCCGAGGGGGCGAGCGTCCTCGCGCGCGGCATCCAGCACGCCGCCGAGGACCGGGTCGGCACCGCCGCGCTGCAGAGCCTGCTCGGAGCGAGCGGCGCCTACGTCATGGCGGCCTTCGTGGTGATCTCGACATTCGGGTGCATCAACGGGCTGGTCCTCGCGGGACCGCGCCTCTACTACGCCATGTCCCGCGATGGCCTGTTCTTCCGCAAGGCCACGGCCCTCAACTCGTCCGGGGTTCCCGCGTGGGGCCTGTGGATCCAGGGTGTCTGGGCGGCGGTGCTGACGCTTTCGGGCCGCTATGGCGACCTGCTCGACTACATCATCATGGCGGCCCTGCTCTTCTACGCCGCCACGGTCGCCGGCCTGTTCGTCCTGCGGCGCACGCGCCCCGACGTCCCGCGTCCCTACCGCGTCCCCGGCTATCCCTGGCTGCCGGCGCTCTACATCGCCGCCAGCACCGCCATCATGATCGACCTGCTCATCGTGAAGCCCGCCTACACCTGGCCCGGCCTCGTCATCGTGATGACCGGCATCCCCGTCTATTTCCTTTGGAAGCGACGGGACGCCCGGGCGGCCTGAGAGCCGGCCAAGCGCCAGCGTCACGGTCTCTTCGACCCGAGCTATTTGCGTCGCTTGCGCCTGGCAGCGCCTTTCTTCTTCGGCCGGACCCGTTCCGGGAGGACCTTCCGCCCCGTCTCACGATTCCACTCCTCGAAGGTCTGGGGCGTGATCTTCCCCTCCACGAGGAGTTGCGCGAACTTGCGCCGCTGGGCCTTGCTCTTGAAAGGCATGACTTAGTCACGGCTCCTCTCGGCACTTCGTTCCGCGAAGCGCCTGAAGGCCTCCATGTGACGGCGGTGCGCCTTCCTCATCCCCGAACGCCCGAGGAACATGAGCATGCGACGCAGCATCCCCTTGGACTCGAAGACTTCCTTCGAGATGAGCCGCGTCCGCCCGTTCGGCAGCGTTTCGAAGCGATCGGTGATGGCGATGTGCATGTCGGCATCGTCCAGGTCCAGTCTCACCTCGCGCGGAAGATCGCGCGCAATCACGGTGGCGATGAAGCTCCTTCCACCTTCCTTCTGAACGAATCGGTACGTTGAACCGACTTCTCCAAGTCGGCCGACGAGCGGTTCGATTCGCGCCAGATCGTCCATCCATTTCAGATCATTGGCCGGATCAGCGAACAACGCGGCGACCGTCTCTCGGGGTGCACGAATCTCCAGATCAACCACGCTGGTCATGGAAGTCGGCTCCGCGAGAATTCACAACGGCAGGAGCTTGCAAGTCCCAAGCCGGAGACGCTGTCCCTCATGCCGTGTCGAGGGACCTGCGCCGATCATTGATCTCTTGGGGCTCGGCACTACCGGGAACGGAAGGCGTCGAAAAACAGGTAGGCGATGAGCCACGAGCCCAGAGCACACGACGCCAGCACCGGCACCCAGGCAAGAAGCCTCCGTGTGCGACGGACCAGGTGGAACAGAGACAGCCCCAGCGACAGGATGGCGCCGAGCAGCGGGACGAGATAGCCAACCGCCCAGGCCAGTTCCTCGCCGTGAACGAACTCCGTCGAGCGGACCTTGAGGAGGAAAAGGAACGCCGCCGCGAGGAATAGAACCGCGATATACCAGGTCGGGCCTAACCGCGTTTCCCCGCCGGCCAGTTCCCACCGGTGCCCCATACGACCCCCTGTCTGGTGAGGCGGAAGTGTCTACTAGATGAGGCAAGATTCACCATCAGCTTCAGCTCAACCCGTGCATATATACAGCCTCAGGGCCGCCGGCACCCTCGACATCGCGGGGCATCGCGATCATCATCCACCTGTGTCTCGTTGACGGGCCAGGCGATTCGCGGTATGTAAGGACCACCGCTCGAGTTGCTTTCGGCTGGTCGTCCGTCTCATCAGGGAGGCCAACATGCCGAGCCGTCTCTTCGTCGCCCGACGTCGGCCTGTCTTCGTTCTCCTCGTCACGCTCTGTAGCCTTGCCTTGGGAGGGTTCGCGCTGCCGGGAGACCGGCCGGAAGCGGCCCACCGACCCGAAACGGTCGCTGCCCTGCTCGTGGAGATGGAACTCCCCGTGGAGCCGGCGCTCCCGACCGGAGGGCCGACCTGGCAGATCGCAGGAGGACAGGCGGGGGCCAAACTCGGGTGGAGTGTCGCGTCGGCGGGGGACGTGAACGGTGATGGGATCGCCGACATCATCGTCGGCGCGCCGGGTTACGACAGTCCCTCCACGCCCAACCTGCACGAGGGTCGGGCCCTGGTGTACCTCGGCTCGCCTCTCGGTCCTTCCACCACCGCCGCCTGGGTCGCCGACGGCGGGCAGGTGGGATTCGGCTCCGCGGTGGCCTCGGCAGGAGACGTCAACGGGGACGGCTTCGACGACATCCTGGTGTCGGAACCGGACTTCCTCTTCAGCGATGTTTCCGGGCCCCCCAAGTCCCTGGGCCAGGTCTCGCTCTACCTCGGTTCCGCCGCGGGGCCGGCTACGAACCCGGCGTGGGTGGGGCGCGCCGGCTTGCTCGATCGATTCGGGGCGGCGGTGGCCTCGGCCGGCGACGTCAATCATGACGGCTACGGCGACGTCGTGGTGGGAGCACCCGGCACCGGGACCGGCACCGGAAAGGCGTACCTGTTCCTGGGTTCATCGACGGGTCTGTCGACCACCCCGGCCTGGTCGGCGCAGGATGGGAGCATCTCGCCGATCGGGCCCTTCGGTTCCACCGTGGCGAGTGCCGGGGACGTCAACGGGGACGGCAAGGACGATGTCCTGGTTGGAGAGCCCGGCTATGAGCCGGGGAACGTCCACCTCGGCAGGGTCTTCCTGTACCTTGGCTCCAGCGGCGGCCTCGGCGCAACGCCCAGCTGGAGCATGACCGGCGACGCGATCTTTTACGATTTTCAGGCGACTTTCCTCGGCTGCTCCATGACTTCGGGGCGCTTCGACGCGGACCCGTACAGCGACCTCGTGATCGGCTGCTCGCTGCAAGGCTCGATGCTGCTGCGTGGCTCCCCTTCCGGACCGGTCCTGACGTCGTGGCGTGGAGGCAACATCGTCGGCAACGCCCGGGATGTGAACGGCGACCACATCGATGACCTCGTCAGTAGCGGTGGCGGCCTGCCGCCCGGCGCCGACGTCGCCATCCATCTCGGCGGACCGGCAGGTTTGTCCGCGACTCCCGCCTGGAGCGTGGCGATGAATTCGCCGGCGACGTCGCTCGGATGGGCCCTCGGATGGGCCGTCGCGGGAGCCGGGGACACGGATGGCGACCACCTCCCCAACGTGCTCATCGGGGATCGGGCGCGAGACCTCAGCCAGACGGGCGAAGGAGCCGCGTACCTCTTCTTGGGGCCGGTCGTCGTCCCCTGCACGACCGATGCCGACGGGGACGGTTCCTGCGCCGCCGGTCCTGCCGCCGACTGCAACGACGCGAACCCCGCCATTCATCCGAACGCCGTCGAGGTGTGCAACGGCGTCGACGACAACTGCAGCGGCCAGATCGATGAGGGGTTCAAGGTCGGAACGGTGTGCGGATCCGGGATCGGCGTCTGCAGGGTTTCGGGAACCATCGTCTGCGTGCCCGATGGGACGGCCTTCTGCAACACACCGCCACCGGGTCAGCCCTCCCCCGAGGTCTGCGACGGCCGGGACAACGACTGCGACGGCTCGATCGATGAGAGCCTTCCCGACACCTGCCGGATCGCGACCATGCCGCGAAGCGCCGGCCTGGGGACGAGCGTCGCCGACGTCGGGGACGTGAACGGTGACGGTTTCGACGACGTCCTCGCGGGAGCTCCGGGGGATGGGCAGGGGCGGATCAACCTCTACTATGGCTCGGCCTCCGGGGCGTTCCGGACTCCGGACTGGACCTACCAGGGAACGCAGATCTACGGCGGCGCGGCGACGTCGGGACCGACGGCGGGGTTCGGGACCGCAGTCGCGGGGGTCGGTGACTTCGACCACGACGGCTACGACGACTTCATCGTCGGAGCACCAGGCTACTCGTACTACTCCTACCAGACGCACCAGGGCTCGAGTGGCCTGGGGTACGTGTTTCGAGGCGGACCCGCCGGACCTGTGTTTTCGGCGTACCTCGGGGGCGCATTCCTCAGCGCCTTCGGCGGCAGCGTCGCCGGCGGCGGCGACGTCAATGGCGACGGAGTCGGCGACTTCGTCATCGCGGGAGCGGGAATCGTCCCGGACGCTCGGCCGCAGGTGACTCTGTACACACCGACTGCCACCGGAGTGTTCGGACAGACGACACTCGTCTCCTCCGGTTCCTCTGGTCTTCCGTCGGTCTCAATCGCCCCTGACGTCAACGGGGACGGGCTCGACGAGCTCGTGGTGACAAACTTCGGCATCGGTCGGGTCGATGTCTACTACGGGCGGCCCGGAGGCATCCTCACCACCCCCTCGGTCACCCTCCAGCTGCCCATCCCATCGTCGGTCGCGGGCACCGGAGACGTCAACCAGGACGGCTACGGCGACGTTCTCGTCGGCTGGCAGGGGACGGCGTCGCTCTTCCTCGGCGGGGCGGCCGGGCTGGCGACCACGCCCGCTTGGAGCTTCACCGGCCCGATCGGCAGCGACTTCGCGCGGTCGGTGTCGCGCGCCGGAGACATCAACGAGGACGGCTACGCCGACCTGCTCATCGGAGCGCCCAGGGCGGTGGTCGATTCGCTGACGCAGGGAGCGGTCTACCTCTTTCTCGGTGGCGGCGCGGGACCAGCGATGTCTCCGGACTGGGTCGGGGCCCTCACGAACCAGGCGGGCGCCCTGTTCGGGTGGGCGCTCTCGCCCGCCGGCGACTATGACGCCGACGGCTTCGGCGATCTGATCATCGGCGCCCCGGCATTCAACAGCGGCGGCGCCCCGGGTGCCGGCCGGGTCGATCTGGTCTCGTCGTCGGTGCTCTGCACCCTCGACACGGATCACGACGGAATCGCGGGATGCAATGACGACTGCCGGAACGTGCCGAACCCGGACCAGGCGGATGCCGACGGCGACGGAGTCGGGGACGCGTGCGACAACTGCCACGACATCGCCAACGCGTCACAGAGCGATATCGATCGAGACGGCCTCGGCGACGCCTGCGACGCCTGCAACGATTCCGATGGTGACGGCGCGGGGGATCCCGGCTTCCCGGCCGACACGTGCCCCACCGACAACTGTCCGTCCACGGCCAACCCGGGCCAGGGGGACGTCGACCACGACGGCGTCGGGGACGCCTGCGACCCGTGCATCGACAGCGATGGCGACGGCCTGGGCGACCCCGGCTTCCCACTGAATGAGTGCCCGCTGGACAACTGCCCGCTCGCTCCGAACCCCGCACAGGCGGACGCCGATTTCGACGGGATTGGCGACCCCTGCGATGCGTGTCCGCTCGACTCGCTCAACGATGTCGACCATGACCTCGTCTGCGGCAGCCAGGACAACTGTCCTTTCATGAGCAATCCGGGCCAGGAGGATGCCGACGGCGATCACGTGGGGGATGTCTGCGACACCTGTCCCGGCATTCCCGGCACGAGTTTCTCCGACGTGGACGGCGACGGGCGCGGCGACATCTGCGACAATTGCCCGGCCGCCGCGAATGCATCCCAGGCGGATCGGGACGGCGACGGCCCGGGGGATGCCTGCGACAACTGCCCCGCCGCGCCCAATGCGGGGCAGGAGGATGCCGACGGAGACGGCTCGGGAGACGCCTGCCAGCCGGTCGTAAGCGTCACCGGGTTCCGCTACCCGGACCCCGACCGGATCGAGGCGCTGGTGTCGGCGCACGACCCGCAGGGGGAAACGCTCTCCGGAACGGTTGCCGTCGTCGCGCCGGTCGAGCTCCTCGATGCGATCGAGGGCATGGACTGCGAGCGCGGTTACCTGCCCGACGGTCGGCCGGGCCGCGGGGTCGCCTTCGGCGCGGCCTTCGGAGAGACGTTCCTCTTCGATCTCGATTCGAACCTCGGTTGCGAAGACTTCCAGATGGATTACGGGATCGCTTATGGAACGTGCGCGACACCGCAGGGGCCCTTCGGCTCGCTCGTGTCGCTCACGGGGCTCACGCTCCCCGCCCCGGTCTGCGTTCGATCGGTCGGAGACGAATCGAGCGGCGCGGACTGGACGATCCTGTCGGTCCTGCCCGATTCGGCCTTGGTCCTGATCGAGGGACATGCGCCGGTTCTCGAGGTGCCGTTCACCTCGGGGCTGCCGCAGGCGCTCGACATCGGCACCCTCGCGCCCTCGCAGACCTATGCGCTGACCATCACCGCGACGGACGGCAACACGCGCCCGGCCACCGGGTCGGGCGTCTTCCTCCACACCACCGAGAGGACGCTGGTTTTCGACCGTCTCGCGTCGGGCCCCATCGCGTCCATCACGGCGCCGGCGTCGGCGGAGTGCAGCGGCCCGTCGGGGGCGAGCGTCACGCTCGACGGCTCCGGCTCCGTCGATCCCGAATCGACGCCGGGGACCAACGACGACATCGTGTCTTTCGACTGGTACGAGAGCATCGGGACCGCGAGCGAGCGTCTGCTCGGCTCGGGAGAGACGCTCACCCTCGATCTGTCGCTCGGCGCGCACGCCATCACGCTGAAGACGACCGATCGGGCCGGCCTGACCGGCTTCGCCTCCGTCACGGTCCGGGTGATCGACACGCTGCCGCCGAGCCTCGCGCTGCTCGCGGATCCGGGAGTGCTGTGGCCGCCGAACCACGGCCTGGTCCCGGTTGACGTCGCCTGGCAGGCAGGCGACGCGTGCGACGCGGCGGGAGTCGTCGTGCAGCTCGTGTCGGTGGAGAGCAGCGAGCCGGATGACGCCGCGGGCAATTTCGACGGCGCGACGACCGGCGACGTGCAGGAAGCCGACGCCGGTGTCACCGACACATCGCTCGTGCTGCGTGCCGAGCGCGACGGCCGCGGTTCGGGCCGCGTCTACACCCTGATCTACCGGGCCCAGGACCCGAGCGGCAACACCACGACCGCGCTGGCCAGCGTCACGGTGCCGCACGACCTCGGGCAGGGACCGGAGCCGCTGCTCATGCGGCTCGAGCCCGCGGCCCCCGGCGCGAGCGGGGTGCGCCTCTTCTGGCCGGCGGTCACCGGGGCGACCGGATACGACGTCATCACCGGAGACCTGGCCGGTTGGCACCGGGGCGACGAAGCGCTCGACCTCGGCCGCGTGCAGGCGCTGGCGCGCGGAACGATCGGCACGTCGGTGAGCGAGCCGGCCGGCACCGCGGATCCGCCGATCGGGCACGCGTTTTTCTACCTGGTCCAGCAGCACACGGAGCGGGGCGCCGTCGGCTACGGCACCGAGAGCGCGCCGCTGCCGCGCGTGGCGACGATCTGCGAGGACGGCTGTCCCGGCGTGACTTCGCCTCCGCCCGGGTCCGGCCGGAGCACGCCGGTGCGTCGATAGGTCAACGCCGCAAGGCGGCGCCCAGCAGGTACACCGTCCAGGGAGCCCTCGTGGTCTCGCTGACCCAGGGAATGCCGTCCTCTGCGCGGCCGAGCGGTCGGGCTGAGGAGCGAGGCCAGGATCAGCCATCTGGATAGAGTGCCTGTCGGTCGCCGCGCGCAGCGCGTTGCACCGGCTAGCATCCGCATTCCCCCTGGACGCTGACCGTGGTCTCGAACTCTCCAAAGCGTCCGGTCATCTCCCCTTGAAGCCGGACCGTCTCGCACGATTCGGAGGGATCGTCGCTCGGACAGACCGACGTCGCCTTCACTTTCACTGTCACCAGCGCCCGCTCTCCCCGAAACTTGAGACTGCACTTGCCGCCCACGCGGGCGGGCCGGCATTCCACGTCGGAGCGGCCGCCCGACAGCAGGATGACGCCGTCGGTCGTCGCGATGCGCGCTGACCCTTCATGGTTCGAGCTGCAGGACCGCGCCCTCGGGCCCGGAGACCCCGGACGGTGGCGTGAACGAGCAGCCGCACCCCTGAAACACCTCCGGCTCCGGGAGCGGCAGGAAGTGCGCGCCCGCTTTGCTGAAGCCCACCGGCACGAGCGTAGGCTCGAAATCGTACATGTCGAGATAAAGAATGAGCGGCGCCCAAAGACCGGAGTAGGTG
>DASYQE010000123.1:0-1557 GCA_036005805.1 Candidatus Polarisedimenticolia bacterium
AGCGCCAGCTCGAAGCTGAGGGTGCCCGCAAGGAGTGCGGGCATCGATGCAAGGAAGCTTCGGCTACCGATCAGGGCCGTAAATGCTGCGGCGCGTACGGCAAGAGGGCGACGATCCTGGCGCGCTTCAGGGCGATTGCCAGCTCGCGCTGATGGGCCGCACAGGTGCCCGTCTTGCGGCGCGGCTCGATCTTCGCCCGCTCCGACAGGTAGCGGCGGAGCCGGTTGACTTCCTTGTAGTCGATCTGGACGGTCTTGTCGGCGCAGAAGGCACAGACCTTCCGGCGGCGGCGATCCCGGTAGTAGTCGTCGCGCTTCTTGGCGCGTGCAGCAGGCGGCATGAGTCAGTGCTCCTCGTCAGAAGGGAAGGTCGTCGAGTTCGGTGTCGTCGAAGTTGCCACCGCCGCCACCGCCGCCACCGCGCGGCGCTCCACCGGCGGCTCCGGCCGGGGCCGCGAACTGGCCCTCGCCCTCTTCGCGCGGGCGCTTCTCGAGGTTGACCACGCTGTCCGCGGTGATCTCGAGCGACGTCCGCTTCTGGCCGTCACGACCTTCGAATTCGCGGGTCTTGAAGCGGCCCTCGACGAAGACCTTGTTGCCCTTGCGAAGGGTCTCCGCGGCACGCTCGGCGCGGTCACCCCAGACGCTGACCCGGAACCAGTCGGTCTCCTCGACCCACTCCCCGGTCTGCTGGTTCTTCGTGCTCTGGTTGACCGCGACGTTGAACTGCGTCACGGGCCGGCCGTTGGGCGTGTACCGCATCTCCGGATCCGCGCCCAGGTTGCCGATGATCATCGCCTTGCAAAGCGCCATCGTCGTTCCCTCAGTCGATCGCGGCCGGGGCCGCTTCGCTCTCGGATTCGTCGATCCGTTCGCGGTCGTCGTACTCGTCCTCTTCGTCCTCGGCGGACGGGAGGTCGGTGTCGTCCTCGGTCCCCTCCTCGCCCTCGGCGCCGTCGCGGCGGGCTGCCTTGACGGGCCGCTCGACGCGGGTGACGAGGTGGCGGAGGACCTCCTCGGTGATGAGCAGGCCGCGCTCCATCTCGACGATCGCCTCACCCGGCGACTCGAACAGGATGATGTGGTAGGAGCCCTCGCGGTACCGGTCGATCTGGTAGGCGAGGCGGCGGCGGCCCCAGGGCGCGACCTTGACGATCTGGCCGCCACCGGCGGAGATCTGCCGGGTCGTCCGGTCGATGACCGCCTGGGCGCGGTCGTCCGCGACGTCGGGTCGCAGGACAAGCATGAGTTCGTATCGGCGCATGCGCCAGGACTCTCCTTCCAATGGGATGTGCCCCTACTGACGGCGATGGCCGGCGTGGAGCGGAAAGGAACGGGGCGGAGTGTAGCACGGGCCCGGCTTCGGCTATCCTCTCCCGACCGGGGGACCGAACGCTCACGCCCGCTGCGCCAGGGGAGGCAGCTTGCCCGCCAGTACGATCCTGCTCATCGATGCCGACGCGCCGTCGGCCGAGGCAATCTACACCGCGCTGACGGCCGTCGGCTACACGGTCACGACCGTCGCCGACCCCAGCGAAGCCTTCGGCAAGGTCGCCGA
>DASYQE010000124.1:0-3393 GCA_036005805.1 Candidatus Polarisedimenticolia bacterium
GCTCGGTGCGGGCGAACAGCAAGTGGAAGGCCCCGTTCTACTGGGCGCCGTTCCTCCTGACCGGCGCGCCATGACTCACGGACAGTTGCGGCCGGTGATCGGCGAGCCTGTGCTCGTGTGGCCGAGGCTTCCGGCGCCGCACACCCCCTCGGCGCGGACGAGGTAATAGAAGACGCTGCCAACGGGCTGGGTGCCGGTCGTCGTGCTGGTGAGATCGGCCCCGTTGCTGTCCACGCAGACCGCCGATCCCGAGCCGAAGCCGTTCGGAGCCGTGGCGCGCAGCGTGTCGTAGACCGGCGCGGTGGTGCTCCCGGAATCCAGCGGCGCCGACCAGGTCAGCGTGGTGACGCCGGTGGCGAGGTTGTGCGCGAGCTGGAGGTTCCGCGGCTCGGACGGCGGGCTCCAGCGCGACGAGTCGGCGTCGTTGCAGTCCCCCTGGCACTCGGAGACGCCGTCGAAATCGTCGTCCCCTTCGAGGGTGCCCGCCGGGTCGGGCCAGAAGGCACGCGAGCAGTCGTTCACCTGGCCGTCGCAGACCTCCGGCGCGCCGGGCCGGGTGGCGGCGCGGGCGTCGTTGCAGTCGTTGACGCAGCCGTCGAAGCCGTCGCCGTCGTTGTCGCCGCACGGGGCGGTGTTCACCGTGAACCCGAGCGCGCTCACCGGCTCGAAGCCGGTCCAGAACTGCACGTAATAGAAGTTGTGGACGTTGTCGATGACGCGGCCGGTCGCGATGAGGTCGGTCGAGAAAGTGCGCACGCCTTCCGCCGCGCCCTTGCTCGTGAGCGTCGCCATCAGCACCGCACCCGTCCCCGAGGTCTGGGCGTCGCTGCGGTAGAGGTACGCCGTCATGTCCCCGTCGTCCGAGTTGTCGACGACCGACATCGACAGCGACTGCACCTGCGCGCCGTCCGGGAGCTGCAGCCCGGTGTTGAAGCGGTACTGCCCCATGAGCGTCCCCTGGAACGGCGTCCGCTGGTCGGAGGTCTGCTCGGGCAGGAACGGCACCGCCGCGACGCTGTCCGACACGGTCGCAGGCGTCGTCGCGGGCAGGGTGAAGAAGATGCGCACGCCGTAGATGTCGAGGATGTGTCCCATGGCGATGTCGACGTAGTAATAGTTGTTCTGGTTGTCGATGACCGCCGGCGCGATCGTCGAGGTCGAATAGGTCCTCACCGGGTCGCCGCTCGTGCCGGTGGTGACGACGGTCGCCATGGGCTGCGCCACCGGCACCGCCGCCGGCAGCCGCATCAGGCGCACGGTGGCCGAGTCGCTCACCTCGTCGAACGAGGTCACCGCGAACCCCGTGACGGTCGCCCCGTGCGGCAGCCGCACCGGCGCGACGTAGCGGCCGATGGCGCCCCCCGGCGTGCCGTTCAGCATGATGCCGTCGTTGCCCCACTTGACGTCGACGCCGTTGCGCTCGGCGTCGAACCCGAGCCCGGCGATGTCGATCGACTGCGTTCCGGCTGGGTCGGGATCCTTGTAGCGCACGCGCACGCCGTGGGTGATCCCGCCGCCGCCCTGCTGGATGTTGACGTAGTACGAATAGTGATCGAGATCGATCACCACGGACGGGATGGCGACGGTGCGTGTCTCGATGGACGACGGGGTGACGTCGTTGAGCGTGATGGTGGCGACGGTCTGCGGGTTCCCGACACCGAAGAAGGAGTGATCGACGCGGCGGATCTGCGCCGTGATGGCTTCGAACTGGGAGATCACCTGGCCGACGAGCGTCAGCTCGAGCAGCTGCGCGCCGTGCCGCAGCGGCAGCGGCGCCGTGAAAAGCGACGAGCCGGTCAGGACTCCCGAGGAGTGATCCGGGAAGTTGTTCGTCGAGTCGTACGCCGTGAACGACGTCCCGGCAATGCTGAGCGTTCTCGGCACGTTGAAGTCGACGTCGATCTCGAGCGGCGTCAGGTTCTGCGTGTACCACCAGCCGGTGACGACGTAGGTCGTGCCGGGGACGAGCCCGGTGACGAGCGTGCCGGCGGTGACGCGCACCACCCCGTCGTCGGTGTTGCCGAGCCCCAGGCTCCCGCCGCTCACGGTCCCGGTGGTCGGATTGATCGGCGCCGAGCTGCCGGCGTTGTAGTAACCGTAGGGGCCGAGGTCCCAGCCGCTGGCGTCCGTGTTGAAGAGATTGAGGTACGCCTCGGGAGAGCCGCCGATGAAGTCGTAGCCCTTGGTGTTCGGCGAGCCCGCCGGCGTGGTGTAACAGGTCTCGTAGCCGGGGGTCAGGACCTGGTGAGCCTGGAAGACCGACTGCGGCACGACCGCGACGTTGTCCACCGCCTGCGCATTCCAGCTCGCCCCGGTGAAGTTGTCACCCGAGAACGAGAGGATCGCCTGGGGCCCCGTTGCGGTGAAGGTCAAGGTGAGCGCCGGGTCGATCGGGCAGTAGAAGAAGACCGGGAAGTTCCGGTCGATGACTTTCTTGAAGGTCTGGGCCGATGCCGGCGTCGCCGCGACCATCCCGGCGAAAAGGACCACGAACGCGGCCAGGGCTCTGCCGAGCCAGCGCCCCGGACGCGGAAGGCCGAACCTGACTTGTTCCATGGACGCGGGCAAATTACGCCCACCCCTGAAAGACGTCAAGGAATATGAGGAGTCCCGTCCGCGGCTGCCCCGGGGTTCTCAAGTAGGATGTCGTTTGACAGCCTTTTGGAGCCTGTGCTAATTTCCGCCTTCCGCTTGCAGGGCAGTGGTTTACGGGCAGTCCGTACACGCGCGGCCGCGCGGCCCCTCCGCCGCCCGGCCCATCCTTGTTTGAGAGGATCGGACCTTTGAAGCCAGATGCAGCGGCCGGGCGCTACGCCCGCGCCATCGCCGAGATCGCCGGGGAGAACGACGCGCGGGCGCTCGAGTCGCTCACCGCCGAGGTCGAGCTCCTCGCCGCGACGGCGGGATCCGACGCGGCGCTCCTGCGCTTCTTCGACAGCCCGTCGGCGCATGCCGCCGACAAGACCGCCGCGGCCATAAGCCTGGCGAAGAAGGCGGGGCTGTCCGACCTGGCGGCGCGCTTCTTCAACGTCCTCGTCGAGAACCGCCGCGTCGGCGCGCTCCGGGGGATCGCCGCGGCGCTGGCGGAGAGGCGCGACCGGGCCGCCAACATCGTGCCGGCCGAGGCGACCTTCGCCACGCAGCCCGGCCCGGCCGAGGAGAAGGCCCTGCAGCAGGCGCTCGAAAAGATGACCGGGAGCCGCGTGCGGCTGTCGGTGAAGGTGGATCCGGATCTGCTCGGCGGCGCCGTGGCGCGCGTCGGCTCGCGGATCTACGACGGCTCGCTCCGGACGCGGCTGCAGTCGCTGCACCGCCGGCTGGCGCGGGCCTGAACGACAAGGGAGCCGAGAGAAGAATGGCGCAGATCAAGGCGGACGAGATCGTCAGCGTCCT
>DASYQE010000125.1:0-7479 GCA_036005805.1 Candidatus Polarisedimenticolia bacterium
TTCGACTGCCGCCTCTGCGGCCCGCACGAAATCTCCCATCGAGAAATCGTCCCCCGGCTCCGCCAGGTCCAGGCCGTGGTGCGGGACCCGCCGCCGGTCCTCCTGCGAAGGCTTCGACGTCGCCGCGTCGAGCCCCCGGTACACCTGCATCGAATCGACGCTGAGGATCTCTCCTCCGAACCGCGACGCCGCTTCCATCGCGCAGGCGCTCTTCCCCACCGCGGTCGGGCCGACGATCACCAGGATCGGCGGCGACGCCGGCTTCATTCCTTCTTCTGGCGCTGCTCGTCGCGGTAGCGGTTGATGGTCTCCGCCAGGTGGTCCTCGCAGTAGACGCGGCCGCGCCCGACGCGCTTGCCGCACGTCGGACACCGCGGGACGCCGATCCCCGAGCGGGCGCGCGTCACGAGGGACAGGACCAGCCCTGCGGCCAGGCACAGCCCCCCCAACCCCAGGACCAGGCGGAACAGCTGAGCATTGGTGGTTCCGCCGCGCGCCGTCCAGATCGCCAGGTAGAGCAGGTCCCCGACGATGAGCAGCGTCGCGACGCGCATCAGCAGGGCGGCCATCAGAGCTCCATCCCGGCCCGTGCCGGGGTCGTGGCCCCGGCGCGCGGCGTCCCCGCGGCGACGAGCAGCCCTTCGCGCTTCAGGAGGTTCAGCACCCGGCGCTCGTGATCCCGTCCGAGCGCCTGCCGCAGCACCAAGAGCTCGCGGTACAGAAGCTCGCTCAGCCCCTCGACCAGCAGGCGACGCCTGGCGCGGCGCGCCACCCCGACGAGGTTGCGATCGAGCCGGTTCTCGTCGAGCGTGCCGTCCCCGCCGAGCCGCACGCCCGCGAACAGCGGCGCGTGCAGCGGCTCCAGCTCGCGCAGAAGCGCCGACAGGAGCGTCTCGGCGATGGGGCCGAGCTCGAGCGTCAGGTACTGGAAGACACGGCCGAACATCCGGTTGAAGCGGCGCACCAGGAGCTCGACCGGCTCGCCGCCGTCCTCGGCCGGCCCCAGAGGCCTCGGCCTGACCCGGCCGAGTGTCAGCAGGAGGAAGACGATGCGGCGCACCTCGTCGGGTGGGTACTCGCCCCCCTCCGCCAGCGCGCCGAGGGTGCGTGTGCCGTCGAGAAGCCCGAGCAGGTGCTCCTCCTCCGGCTGCAAGGCGACGCCGTTGCGCCCGGGGATGACCTCGAACGCCCAGTCGGGGGACGGCAGCCGTTCGCGGAAGAGCTCCGCCCGCCGGACCGACCGCAGGCCGTCAGCGACGAGATCCAGGATCGGCAGGTCCACCGGGGCCGACCAGCCGGGAACGGCGTGCCCCTCCTCGAATTCGTAGGCGCCGTCCTCCCATTCGAACAGCCCCTGGACGATCTGCCGGGCCTGGTCGCGGCGCGCCGCGATCAGCTCGCGCGGCGTCAGGACACCGGCGGCGATCAGGCCGCGCCCGGTGCCGGCCTCCGGATCCTCCTCCTGCCGCAGGCGGGCCTCGGCGTGCTGCTCGGGGGTGATGCGGCCGCGGGCGAGCAGGACCTCTTCGAGCCGGTCACGGTCGCGGTTCCCGGCGGCGCGCACCAGCCAGGCCCCGCGCAGATCGAGCCGCGCCTCCTCGCGATCACGCGTCAGGGAGAGCCGGCCGGGGCGGCCGAGCCCGTGCAGGAACACCAGGAGGTCGGCGATGCCGAGCGCCTTGAGACGTCCTCGCAGCGTGATGTCGGGGTGTCCCACGATCTCGGCGGATTATCGTGGACGCTCCGATCCCTGTCAACGCGCCTCCCGCCCTCCGACGCTCCGCGAGGTTGACCACCGAGGCGGCACGGTTGTATTTTCGGGCACACGCTCAACCCCCAGACGAGGAGGCGCCCATGCGTCCAATGATTCGCTGGTTCGCCGTACCGCTGCTCGCGCTCGCGCTCCCGGGAATGTCCCCCGGCACGTCCGTCCCGCGCGATGCGGCCTTCGCCTCTTCTCCTGCGCCCGCCGACGGCACGCCCACCGAGTGCCTGCTGGAGCGCAACCACGGCGCCTGCGTCGAGTGCTGCAAAGTGGTCACCCGCTGTGGCGAACCCCCCGCCCCCTTCCCGTGCAACGCTTGCTCCCGATTCTGCAAGAACAATCTCCCTCCCCTGCCGGAGCCGCAGCCCGAGCCACAGCCCTGAAGCCGGAGCGGGAACGGGAGGGAGGTCTCAGCGCGCCGGGGCCGCCGGAGACGCGAGCGAGGAGTAATCCTTCAGCTCGATGCCCGTGTAGTAGTGCTTGAGGATTTCATCGTACTTCTTGCCCCGCACGGCCATGCCGTACGAGCCCACCTGGCACAGCCCGACGCCGTGGCCCCAGCCCTTGCCGCTGAAGATGAACGCCTCGACGGAACCGTCCTGGGCGCGGACTCGGTCGACGGTGAAGAGGTTCTCCTTGATGCCGAAGGCGGTGCGGATGCGGAAGCCGCGCAAAAAGAACTCGCCGCGGCTTCCCTTCAGGCGCACCTCGACGACGCGGCCGGACACGCCGCGCTTGGTCGGCTCGATGTCGATGAGGGTCCCGACGTCGACGCGCTGGCGCACCAGGTTCTCGAGCTCCTGGCGGGTGCGGCGCTCCTCCCAGCGGTACAGGGACGAATAGCGATCGTCCGACACCCCGCGCGGGTTGGTGACCAGGCGCAGGAAGTCGATCGCGCCGTCCGGCGCCACGTGGTACTGGATCCGGTCGCCGAGCGACAGCGGCACCGTCTTCGCAGGATAGGAGATGTCGCGGAAAGAACGGAACAGGGCCATCTGCGGCTTGAGGGCCAGGGTCTTCGCGTCCTTCTTGGTCTCCAGGATGATGCTGTCGCCGTCGAAGCCGCGGTAGGTGGCCGGCTCGACGTCGAGCGCGCCGTAGTAGTCGAGGACGCGGTACAGCAGGCGCAGCACCAGCCCGCGCGACGGCTCGTTGTCCGGACGCAGCGTGTTGTCGGGGAACGGGTCGAGCAGGTCCTCGAGGATGAGCTCGGCATAGGAGCGCCGCGCCTCCTCCGGCACCTGGTCGCGGTCGCGGAACGCCAGCAGGTACGGCAGGTCGCGCACGTCGAGCGCCAGGCGCATCTTCTCGTCCCAGCCGAGCGAGCGCGTCAGGTACACGACGAAGTCGTGCATCTGGAGCTTGCCGTCCCGGAGCCCCTCGTGATCGGGGCGCTTGCCGATCTGCCCCAGCGCGAAGGTGGTCCAGCGCTCCGCCTCCGCCGGCTTGCAGCGCTCCAGCAGCCAGGAGCGGTTGAGCGCTTCGGTGCCGACGATCCCGAGGAGCCGCATCATCTGGATCTCTTCGTTGACGCGCGCCCCGTCCTCGAGCGTCACGGGCTCGAGCAGGTCGCCTCCCGAGATGGTGTGCCCTTCCGCCTCCGCCTCGGGATAGCAGGGAACGCCCTTGAGGTAGCTCCCCTTCTCCTCGGCGAAGATCTGCGAGCCGTCCTCGGTGTGACCGCCGCACGTCGAGGTGTACAGCGCGTTGATCGGCCGCCCGTCCTGCACCGCGACGAGCCCGCGGGTCTCGTCCACCGCCTGGTTGGAGAGCGACTGCTCGGTCGAGGCGCCGCGGTATACCTGGCACTGCGCCGAATCGCACACGTCGTAGCCGTTGTCCCCGAACTGGCCGAGGTTCGAGATGATGTAGGTGCGCGCCGCGACCGCCTGCGCCTTGAGCGCCTCGAGCTCGGGATAGACGCCCGGCCCCATCTCGTTCGGCACCACGCCCTTGAGGTAGTCCTCGAGATCGAGCGCGTTGATCACGCGCAGGCGCCCCGACTTGTCCACCCGCACCTCGAGGGTCCCCCGGTACGCGTTGCCGTCCACCTTGAGCCACGAGCCGCTCCTCGCCGGCTGCACCACCACCCGGTCGCTGGCGGTCAGGAAGTCGTGCCAGCCCTCGTCCACCAGGCGCACGCGCCGGCGGCCGGCGGTCTCCGGCTCCTCCTCGACGATCCACAGCTCGTTGTAGCCCTCGTCGGCGAGGCGCTGCACGAGCGTGGCGGCCTCCTCGCGGGTGCGGAACTCGCCGGCGCGCACCCGCCACGAGCGGCGATCCGGGTTGTAGGCGACGACGACCTTCTCCTCCGGCAGCAGCGTCTCGAGCGCCTGCTTCTTCTGGTTCGCCCCGTCCTCGGTGGCGTAGGAGCCGACCTGCACGCGATACAGGACGAGCGGGCCCTTCCCCTGCACCTCGGCGACGAAGGTGAGCCCTGGATCGAACGCCTTGCGCCAGATCGGCAGGCGCTTGAGCGGATCGAGCACGACGACTCCGCCGTCGGCCGTGACGCGCGATCGCACCGGGTCGGTGGACAAGCCGATGCGCACCAGCTTTCCCGCCGGGGCGGCGTGCGCCGCCGGTGCGAGCGCAACCGCGGCGTAAAGGCCCGCGGCGAGAACCAGGGCGAACGATCTCATCGGCCTCCCCTGCCATGGCCCGCCGCGGACGACGAGAGCCGCAGGAACTCGGCGCGCAGCGCGGGCCGGGTGCGGAAGGCCCCTTCGTACGCCGTCGTGACGACCCTCGTTCCCCGCTTGCGCGCGCCACGAATCGTCATGCACTGGTGCTCCGCCTCCATCCGGCAGGCCGCTCCGAGGGGGGCCAGTCCCTCCATCAAGGCCGCCGTCACCTGGCGCGTCAGGCGCTCCTGGAGCTGCAGGCGCCGCGACAGCACGTCCACCACCCGGGCGATCTTCGACAACCCGGCCAGCCGTTTCCCCGGCAGGTAGCCGACGTGCGCGGTGCCGGCGAAGGGCAGCAGGTGGTGCACGCAGACCGACACGAACGGGATGTCCTTCACGACCACGAGGTCGCGATCCCGGGCCGGGAACCCGGCCCCGAGGATGCGGCGCGGATCGGCCGCGTACCCGGAGAGAATCTCGCCGGCCCAGGCGTCGGCGACACGCTGAGGCGTGCGGGCCTGGTCACGGCGCAGCTCGGGCTCGCCGATCGCTTCCAGGAAGCGCCGTGCGGCGGCGCGCAGGCGCGCCCGGTCGGGCCGGCCCGCCGGACGCACGCGGCGGGTTTTTTTCATGCGGCGTACTTGATCCCGCTGCCGGTGTTGAACAGCACGACGAGATCGCCGCGCGCGACCTGGCCCGATCGCTGCAGCACCTCGAGGGCCGCGAGGCAGGCGCCCCCTTCCGGACAGGCATCGATCCCCTCGAGCGTCGCGAGCCGGGCGGCCCCGGCGAGCAGGTCGTCGTCCGGCACCGCGACGGCGGCGCCGCCGCTGTCCCGCAGGGCGCGCAGCATCAACGCATCGCCGAGGCTCCCGGGCACCCGCAGGCCCCAGGCGATCGTCTTTGGATCCTCCCAGGTCTCGGCGGTCTCGCGCCCTGCCTCGAACGCCCGCACGATCGGCGCGCACCCGGAGGCCTGCACCGAGACCATGCGCGGGCGTCGCGCGTCGATCCAGCCGAGCGTCTGCATCTCGTCGAACGCTTTCCACATGCCGACGAGCCCGGTGCCGCCGCCGGTCGGATAGAGGATGACGTCCGGCAGCCGACCGTCGAGCTGTTCGAACAGCTCGTACCCCATCGTCTTCTTGCCCTCGACGCGGAAGGGCTCGCGCAGCGTCGAGAAATCGAACCAGCCGTTCTCGGCCGGCGGTCCGAGCGCCGAGCGCAGCGCGCGGCCGGCGTCGGCGATGGAACCGGGCACCAGGGTGACGCGCGCCCCGAGCCGCCGCGCCTCGAGCTGCAGCGGCCGCGGCGTGCTCTCCGGCAGGTAGAGCTGGACCTCCATGCCGGCGCGGGCGCCATAGGCGGCGAGCGCGCTGCCGGCGTTGCCGGCAGACGGCGCCGCGGCGATACGCACGCCCTGCGCCGCCGCGACCGACACCGCCACCGTCATGCCGCGCGCCTTGAAGGAGCCGGTCGGGTTCTGCGACTCGTCCTTGATGAGAAGCCTGGCGAGACCCAGCGACTCCGCCAGACGCGGCGCCTCGAGCAGCGGCGTGAACCCTTCCCCGAGACTGACCGCCGGCACCGCGGGCAGAACCTCGGCGTAGCGCCACAGGTCCGGAGGCCTCGAGGCGATCTTCGCGCGCAGCGCCGCGGAGCCTCCCGCCGCGGCCATGGTCGCCGCCAGGTCGTAGCGGGCCAGCAGCGTGCCCCCGCAGGCGCACATCGTCGCCACCGGCCGCCCGAACGGGCGGGCGCGGCCGCACCGGCCGCATTCCAGGCGATCGATCCGTCCGGTCCCTGCCGTCACCGGACCTGGTCGAGGCGCTTGAGGAACGCCGCAGGAGGCTCGAATCCGGTCAGGCGCAGATCCTTCCGATCGGCGCCGGTCGAGTCGATCATCACCACCGTCGGCACGCCGAACACGTCGTAGCGCTCGCGCAGCGACTGCACCTCGGTGGACTCCTCGTTCGTCAGGTCGGCCTTGAGGAGCACGAAGCGATCGAGCGCGTCGAGCACCTTCGGGTCGGAATAGGTGTGCCGATCGAGCTCGCGGCAAGGGGCGCACCAGACGGCGAAGAAATCCACCAGCACCGGCTTGTTCGCCGCGCGGGCTTCGGCGAGCGCCGCCTCCGAGTACACCCGCCACGGCACCTCCTCGCGCGCCCGGACCAGCGGCAGGGCCAGCCAGGCGCCGACCACCACCACGAGCGCCCCGACCACGAGCCGCAGCGGCGTGAACCAGGCCGCCTTCATCTTCGTCCCCTCGATCCAGGCGAGCCAGATGCCGGCCAGAACCGCGAAGCCGATGGCCATCCACCCCAGAAGGCGGTCGCTCAGGAACGGCTGCATGAAGTAGATCGCCACGCCCAAAAGCGCCACCCCCATCACCTTCTTGGCGTAGATGAGCCAGGCGCCCGAGCGCGGCAGTGTCGCCAGCATCCCCGAGAAGATTCCCAGGATCAGGAACGGCAGCCCCATGCCGAGCGCGAGGACGAAGAACAGCCAGAAGCCGACGACCGGGGAGCCCGTGGCCGCCACGAAGGCCAAAAGCGTCACGATGAAAGGTCCGACGCAGGGCGCGGCGACGAGCCCCAGCGTCAGGCCCATCACGAATGCGCCGAGCGCGCCGGCGCGGCCGACGCCGAGGGAGGTCATGAAGCCCGGAAGCCGCAGCTCGTACAGCCCGAACATCCACAGCGCCATGGCGATGAAGAGCAGGATGAGCAGCCCGACGACGATCGGGTTCTGCATCATCGAGCCGAAGAGCCCGCCGGTCAGCCCGACGACGACCCCGAGCACCGAATAGGTCAGGGCGATGCCAAGCACGTACAGGGCGGGCAGGCCGATGCGCCGTCCCCAGCCGGCGTCGGCCGCCTGGTTGCTGAAGTAGCCGACGGTCACCGGGATCATCGGGTAGACGCAGGGGGTCAGGCAGAGCGCCAGGCCGCCGAGGAACACCAGCCCGATGACGAACAGCATGCCGCGCTGCTCCAGCACGACGGAGAGCTGATCCTTGTCGCGTCCCTGGAGCGGCTTCGCCGCGGCGCCGGTCGCCGCGCCGGCCCCGGGCGTCGAGGCCGC
>DASYQE010000126.1:0-8103 GCA_036005805.1 Candidatus Polarisedimenticolia bacterium
CCTGAGATGACCTACGGCGCCGAGACCACGATGGCGGTGCAGCGCTTCTTCCCCAGCTTGCGGTATCCGTGCGCGACGGACGCATCGAAGGACATGGCGTCCCCCTGCTCGAGACGGTGCTCCTCCTTTCCGATGCGCACCTCGAGCACCCCGCTCATGACATAGAGCAGCTCGATGCCGGGGTGGTCGTGCCGGCGCACCTTCTCCGGCTCGACGGCCTCGAACTCGGCGAGGTAGGCGTCCAGACGGCGATCCTTGGCCGGGAAGTCCAGGCTTTCGAAGTGGTAGTTCACGTGCCGGGCGTCGGGAGAGTCCGGGAACCTCATGCGCTCCTTGCGGCGCACGATGGCACGCACGGGTCCGCGCTCCTTCTCCGCGAAGAAGTGCTCCAGGCCGACGCTGTAGACGAGGGCGATGCGGAGGAGAGTCGGAAGGGTCGGGAAGAGTTTCCCATTCTCGATCTTCGACAGCAGCGCGGGGGAGAGCCCCGTGTGCCGTCCCAGGTCCACCAGGCCGATCTTCTTCCGGAGGCGCAGGGCCCGGAGTTTCTCGCCGAGCGCGTACCTGGAAAGCCCTTCCTCGAGCGTCTTCGACAGCATCGCCACCCCTTTTCACCCGTGTTCAAAAGACCGCCGGAAATTTGACCGGGATTCACACGACCTTTCCCCGGAGCCAGGATGTTTCTTGCAGAGAAAGCACATGTGAGTATTATTCAAATCGTTCCGTGTCGCAAATTGAATCGACTCATTCTCCAAGGAGACCCGCCATGAACAACCTGCTCAACAGCGCCATCGCCCTCTCCGTCCTCGCCCTGGGTGCCGTCACCGCCCGGGCCGGTCACAGCGAGAGCAAGGACATCGTGGAGACGGCCGTGGCCGCCGGATCGTTCAAGACCCTCGCGGCGGCGCTCAACGCGGCCGGCCTGGTGGAGACCCTGAAGGGCCCGGGGCCGTTCACGGTCTTCGCTCCGACCGACGAGGCCTTCGCCAAGCTCCCCGCGGGCACGGTCGAGGATCTGCTCAAGCCGGAGAACAAGGCGAAGCTCGTCGCCGTCCTGACCTACCACGTGGTGCCCGGCTCCGTGACCGCGAGCCAGGTCGTCAAGATGACTTCGGCGAAGACGGTGCAGGGGCAGTCGGTGACGATCTCCTCCAAAGAGGGCAAGGTGAAGGTCGACGGGGCGAATGTCGTCAAAGCCGACGTGATGGCGTCCAACGGCGTCATCCACGTCATCGACAGCGTCATCCTGCCGCGGTGATCGGGGAAAACACCGGACCGGGGAGGGCGCAGCCGTCGCGCCCTCCCCGTCTGGCGTGGGGGAGCGAGCAGGACCTGGCGACGCTCGAGACGCGGCTCTTCCTGCGTCGGCCCGTGGAGCGCGTATTCGACTTCTTCGCGCAACCCTCCAACCTGGAAACCATCACCCCCCCGTGGCTGCACTTCCGGATCCTGACGCCCCGGCCCATCGTGATGCGGGAAGGAACGCGGATCGACTACCGGCTGCGAGTCCACGGGCTGCCCCTGCGCTGGTGCTCCGAGATCACCTCCTGGGACCCGCCGCGGCGGTTCGTGGACGAGCAGATCCGCGGCCCGTACCGGGTGTGGATCCACGAGCACGAGTTCGTGGAGACGGGCGGAGGCACCGAGGTCCGCGACCGGGTCCGGTATGCCGTCCCCGGGGGTGCGCTCGTGGATCGCCTCCTCGTGCGGCGCGACGTCGGGAGAATCTTCGAGCATCGCGCGACCAGGCTGCGCGAGATCTTCGCAGAGCGGCCAGGCTAGAGTTTCGGTTCGGGTTCCTTTGCGACGGAATGCGCGCGACCTTGCACTTCCCGTATCAACGGCAGCATGACCTCCAGCGCCGAGTGGCTCTCAACGGGAATGAAGGTCGCGGTTTGATCGGTCTCCATGCGAGGCAGTCGGGCGACGGTGATGTGCAGTGGCGCGAGCGCAGCATTCATGTCGGCGCAGAGAATCTCTCCCGCGGCTTTCGCCATGGCGTACTCGGTCATGCCGCGCGGGCGTTCGACGACGGCGACCGATGATGGGTAGAACGCCGAGAGGTTCGGACACTTGTCGCGCAGGCTCCGCAGGAGTTCATGGAAGCCATCCAGATACACCTCCATGAACTGGTTCAGTTTCGTGCGCGAGAACGCGTCCGACTGACGTCCGAAAATGATGGGACTGGCGAAATAGTACAGATGGCTGGGCGCCTGGGTGAGCGCCGCGAGTTGCGCGGAAGCCGGCTTGCGCACGTCGTACGCAATCACATCGCATGCTCCGCCGGCGGCCCTGATCTCGTCCGCAACGGCCAGTGCGTCGTTCCTGCCGACGGAGTAGGTCATGACGACATGACCACCGCCCGTGGCGATCACCTTGGCGGTGAGCTCGCCGATGCCGCGGGAGCCGCCGATGATCAGTGCGACGCTGCCGGAGAATTCGTCGCGTGCCGCGACGCCTGCAAGCGACACCATGCTCGCCTGCGCGGTCGGCGGCACACGCGCCAGACTTTCGACGGTCCCGGTGATGCCGCCGCCCGCGATCGACAGGCGCACGAGCCGAAAGCGAGCATCCATCGACGTGACGCGAAACGCGATCTCATCAGCGGCATTCCCCTCGTCGCACCAGTCGGCGCTGAGGCTGGTGTAAATCGAATGCAGGCCCGGACAGAGCATGCCGACAACGGCGCTGCTGGTCGCCATCGCAGCGAGACGTCTCGCGCCGAGCCATGCCGCGGCTCGTGGAAACAGTTCGGCAACGGCTGTCGCATGCGTGTTGAGAGGCAATCGGCCCGACACGTCCGCCATCCGCTCGAATGCGACGTTCAAGGGCTCCTCCGGCAGGTCGACCACGGAGAGCTGCTCCAGCGCGACCGGGCCGGTCCCCGCCGAACCGAGATCGATGGTGAGGTTCGAAACGGCCATCCCCTCGATGGCAATGCTGAGCTTCGCAGCATCCGACCGCGTCTCGGGAAGGACGAGGGTGGCGGTCTCGCCCACGTAGACGAACTTGTTGAAGCGCGCGCGGATCCGGCGCACGGGCTGAGTGGCGGCTGGCGCAAAGGAATCCAACGCCCAGAGAAGCAGGTGCATCCCATGGACGACCGGCGCTCCCGCCTGCGTGCGTCGCGCCGCGATCGGGTCCAGATGGATGGGATTGCGATCGCCGGACAGTGCGGCAAATCGTCGCTGGTCTTCGAAGTTGAACGTCTTTCGGACTGATGTCCTGTCGTGTGTCATTCCGATGTGTCCCTGACGGAGACCATAGCAGCACGCGGCCGTCAGGGCGTGACCGTCATTATAGGGAACCCGGGTACGGCCACGCCTGCGCAGGTCGCTCGCGCCCCGTGCGGTCAGCGCGCCGCCACAGGCGATGCCAGGGAGGCGAGATGCCGCCCGTCATCGGCGCGGCGATCCGCTTCCACACCTCCGACCCGTGCAGGTGGCCTTACACGCCGTTGACGTCCGTCACATCTTTTTACGTCGCTGAACGAAGCCACCCGGGGATGGCCTCGATCCCGGGCCGGTTGTACGCGGTCGACACGAAGACGGGGACCCTGGCCTGGGAGTTCATGACCGACGCCGCCAGGGGCATGGACGGGACGCCTCGAGCGCATCAACGAGATCTTCGCCCGGATGCGCGCCGGGGATATCCAGGGCCGCATCGTCATCGATTTTCAGGAATGAACTCCCCAGGTCCGGCTCCGCCGGGCTGAGCGCGGCTGCCGTCCGCGGCGCCGTGCAGGCGGCAACGGGTCCCGGCGGAGATCATCCAGGACTGGTAGACGAGGGCGCAGAAGGGGAAGGTCAGAAGAAATCCGAACGGGCCCACCTTGTGCAGGAACAGAAGCGTCAACAATCCCACGGAGCCACCCGCCAGATAGGACACTCCGGCCCAGTGGAACTTTCGTACCCAGAGGCTGGCCACGGGCAGCCCGTGCTCCCGAGAGGCGGCGCTTGCGACAAGGAACGTGTTCACGCAATAGAAGCCGCACAGGGCTGCCAGGAAGGCTCGGAGGGAAGTGTCGTCGGCGAGGCGGGTGGGGTCTCCGCCGATCGCCCGATAAAGATGCCCGGCGATCAGCGCCGAAAGCGCCATCGCGGTGAGATTGAACGCGGCCTTGTAGAAAGGCATGCGCTTTCGCCGCGCTACTCCGAGGCTGAGTCCGGCGGTGGCCGCGGTCAGCGCCGCTTCCACCGGTCCCGCGGACATGGCGGATGCCATGACGAACGCGAAGGTCGGGGACAGGAACACGTTTTCTCCCAGGCTCACGACCAAGGGAGCGGCCGCGGCGGCAACCAGGCTCAGCAGGAGGACCTCGGTCGTCAGTTGCAGGCCGTCCCGGAGCAGCGTCAGACCGATGGCCGCCAGCCCGATTCCATGGACGCCGATCAGAAAGCGATCCAGGCGTGGGCTTCCACTCAGGAACGCCCCGATTCGCAGTTCCGGCACGGCGGCCGCCTACGGGAGCGGCGGAGCGTCGTCGCCCCACACCGTATTGCTCCCCTCCAGGCCATTGGCCTGGCTGGAATCGGTGGAATACCCCCACACGGAGTTCGGCCCCCAGATGGCCGTGTTGGACCACAGCCGGCTACCGCCCCAGATCGCGCCGGTGATGCCCAGCGCGTCCGAACTCCAAAGGATTCCGTCACTCCAGATCGATGCATCCCCGACGAGGATGCCGCTGCCCCCGATCAGGATCCCATCGGGCGTCCAGATGGCGATGGGAGACAGCGCGGGCCCCGACGCGGTGCCGCTCGTCCGGAGGGCGGCGAGCAGGTCCACGAATCCCGCCCCCTGCGTGAAGATGTCGAAGTCGGGCCGTTTTTCCGCCGACTTCATCAAGCGCATCTTCAGGGTATCGGGAGTGACGGTCGGCTCCTCCTGGATGAGCAGCGCCGCCATGCCGGAGACCACGGCGGCCGACATGCTGGTGCCGCTCAGACGGAAGTAGGGAGAGTCCAGGGTCGCCTTGTTGGGATCGGAGTTGTATTCCCCCCACTTGACGCGCAGACCCGGATAGCGAACGTCCAAGGGTGAGCCGACGGCCCGCAGGGAAATGGTCCGGTTTCCCGGGGCGAGAAGGTCGGGCTTGACGACGTGATCGAGAAAGGTCGGGCCTCGCGAGGAGTAGGTCGCGACGAGATCGTCGCCGCGCAGGCTGGACAGATAGTTGTTCGACGCCCCCACCGTAATCACGTACGGATCGTTGCCGGGACTCCCGACGCTTCCGTACCCGAGCGCGCCGTCGTTTCCCGCCGAAACGACCACGACGATTCCCGCATTCCATGCCCGTTCGACGGCCTGACACAGCGGGTCGGTCAGATAGGACTCCTCGACGGAATGCCCGAAGGACATGTTCAGCACGCGGATCTTGTACTTGTCCTTGTTGTCGATGATCCAGTCGATCCCGGCCAGCGCGTCGCTCACCAGACCGGTGCCCTCCGGCCCGAAGATGCGCACCGAGACCAGCTTGATGTCTTTCCCCATCCCGACGATCCTGCGGAAGGACTTGGAGTCACTGCTCGCATGAGCGTTGCCGGCGATGATCCCGGCCACGTGGGTCCCGTGCCCGAAGAGATCGACGAAGCCGCTGTCGTGGCCTACGATCTCGACCTCCGCGACCAACCTGGCGCCCAGGTCCCCGTGTTTCGCGATCCCGGAATCGAGCACGGCAACGGCCACTTCTTTCCCCGTCAGGTTGTAGTTGCGCAGGACGATGTCGCCGCCCACAGTCGCGTAGTCCAGATCGTCCAGAGGGTGGATGGCGGCATCGTAGGAGATCCCACGCACGCTCCCGCTTTCCAGGAGCTTCTTGAGTCCCCGGGCCGGAATCGAGGCTGCAAACCCGCCCAGGTTGCGATACCGGCGGTGAATGGAGGCTCCCGCCGCGAGCGCCGAGGTCTCATCGTTGTCGGGCATCACGGTCGTGACGATCACCGGGATGCGCTCTTCCGGACCGGATTCCCGGATGGCCCGGTCGACCCGTGTGCTGAGTCTCGAGTCCGACGGCTTGGAGGAGTCGCGGGCCGGCGTCGCCGAAGCGGCGCTGAGCCGTGGGGCACTCCATCCACTCGCGACGATGCAAAGCGCGAGCAAGGGCACGAGAACATTGAATCGCGCGATGCGGCGGCTCACGTTCACTGTTCACCTCGTGACGACCGGTGTCAGATCCTTGCGACGTTCAGAGAGTGTCGTCGCGGACGACAACTGCAATGCGGATACCAGAACAATGGCGGGAAGGGGGGGCATCGGGCAAATGACGACGGCGCGGGGACTTAGAGAGGTGTGCGGGAAGCGTCGGGAAGTTGACAGATCTCTGCCTGCCGGCGATGCGTGCGCAGATTTCAAACACGGGGTTTCAGCGCTCCGCCAAGAAACTCCAGCCGTGTGCTGGACTTAGCACCGCGAGGCGGATTTCCGACTCAGTGTGCGCCAGTGCTCGAGTGGCCTGGAACGCTGGGACCTGAAGCCGGTGTTCCGGGAACAGTTCATTCTGCGCTCTCGCCGCCTTCACAATTGGCGTGGCACACCACGAACCGGCTCACCGAGGCTTGAGCGGTGCTGGACCATTAACCTCGACGCGCGACGCCGCATCGCCGCATCGTCTTTTACACGCCGTTGACGTCCGTCACATCTTTTTACCTCGCTGAACGAAGCTTCCGGGGCGCGCCTGCGTAGTTTCAGCACGCGGAGGAACGACGTGACGAAACGATGGCTGGCCGTGCTCTTGTGCGTCGGAGTTTCAATCGGACCGATCCTGGCCCAGGCGACTTTCCATGGCGACGCGAGCCGCAGCGGGATCTACCCGGGCGCGGGACCGAGGACGTTCGGCGGGGTGAAGTGGGTCTTCAAGACCGGCGGCCCGGTCGTCGGATCCCCGGTGGTCGCGGGAGGCGTCGTCTATGTGGCGAGCTATGACACGCAGCTCTACGCCCTCGACCAGGAAACCGGACAGGAGAAATGGAAGTTCAAGTCACGTCTGCCGATCGCCTCGACCCCGGCGGTCACCGACGACACCGTCTTCTTCGTCTCCTCGACCGGGGCGCTGGGGGCGATCGACCGCGCCGCGGGCACGCCGAAATGGGTCTTCGTCGCCGAGTACGAGAAGAAGTTCGAGGCGAAGAACCTGCACGGCTATCCCTCGGCGGCGCAGACCATGCCCGACGCGTGGGACCTGTTCCTGTCCTCGCCGGCGGTGGCGGGCGGCCGCGTCTTCTTCGGCACCGGCGACGGCGGCATCTACGCGGTCGACGAGAAGACCGGCGACCTGCAGTGGAAATTCGCGACCGGCGACGTCGTGCACTCCTCCCCCGCGGTCGTCGACGGCGTCGTCTATGTCGGCTCGTGGGACAGCGTGCTGTACGCCCTCGACGCCGCCACCGGGACGAAGAAGTGGGCCTTCCAGGCGGGCAAGGATCCCGCGGTCCACAACCAGGAGGGATTCCAG
Organism: Candidatus Polarisedimenticolia bacterium; assembly: GCA_036005805.1. Lineage (GTDB taxonomy): Bacteria > Acidobacteriota > Polarisedimenticolia > Gp22-AA2 > Gp22-AA2 > DASRAU01. Next base: position 7,451 of record DASYQE010000126.1, read on the forward strand.
TCGTCGCCGGCGGTGGTCGACGGGACCGTCTATGTCGGCTGCCGCGACGCGCACCTCTATGCCCTCGACGCCGCCACCGGGCGCAAGAAGTGGGACTACCCGACCAGCAAGTCGTGGGTGATCGCCACGCCGGCGGTGAAGGACGGTGTGGTTTACGTCGGAACGTCGGACTCGTCCCGCTTCCTGGCGATCGATGCGAAGACCGGCCGGCTGAAGTGGACCTTCAACGCGCACGCCTACATGTTCTCTTCGGCGGCGCTCGCGGGAGACCTCGCCTACGTCGGTGATCACAACGGCCGGTTGTACGCCGTCGACACGAAAACGGGGACGCTGGCCTGGGAGTTCGTCACCGAGGCCGCGAAGGCCGATCCGCACAAGATCCTCAACCCGGACGGCTCGCTGAAGCAGGAGGTCCTGTTCGCGCCCTTCTTCGGCGACTTCCAGGATATGTACCTTGCCATCTACAAGTTCGCATCCATCGGCGCGATCGTCTCGTCGCCGGCGGTCGCGGCCGGCGTCGTCTTCGTCGGCAGCATGGACGGGAACGTCTACGCGCTGAAGTAGGGCTGCGCGGATGCCCTTGGGCGGCTTCTCGGGGTCGTCGCCGACGCGCAGGTCGGCGATTCAGCGGCGCTTGGCGTTCTCTCTCGCGG
>DASYQE010000127.1:0-34097 GCA_036005805.1 Candidatus Polarisedimenticolia bacterium
GCCGGCCGACATGTTGAGCGCGACGTAGTGCCGCCGGGCGAAGCCGGGCAGGTAGAGGGTCACGTCCTGCCGGAACTTGACGAAGTCGTTGTCCCCGCCGAGGAAACCGCCGGCGTATTCGACGCTCGACTGGGAGCGCACGCCGTGGGTCGGGCGGAAGAAGTTGTTGCGGGTGTCGAAGGTGTAGAGGGTCAGGACGCTCGAGGTCGTGCTCGTCGTGCTCTGGGTCCCGAACGCCGCCGAGGTCGGCACGAAGGTGACGTCCTCCAGGGTGTAGGCGACGTCGAAGCGCGAGAAGTTGCCGAGCAGGCGGCCGAAGTTCACCGAACCTCCCTGCCCGTCGCGGCGGTAGCCCGTGTACACCGCCTGGCGGCGGAACAGGGAGAACCCGAGCGACCAGGGACGCCCCAGGAACCAGGGCTCGGTGAAGTTGAGCGCGTAGCGGCTGCCCCGCTGCCCCGTCTGCAGGAATGCCGAGAAGACCTCGCCGCGCCCGAGGAAGTTGCGGGTCGAGTAGGAGCCCTGGAAGAACCCGCCGTCGAGGCCGGAGACGCCGCCTCCGACCTGGATCTCGTTGCGGCTCGCCTCGGTCCCCTGCACCTGGATCTGCACCTGCCCGGTCTCCTGCTCCGGAGTGACGGTCGGGTCCCCTTCCACCTGCCAGTACCCGAGCTGGGAGATCTTGCGCACGCCGAGGCGCATCAGCTTGACGTTGAAGAGCTGCTGCTCCTGCAGGCGCATCTCGCGACGCAGCACGCTGTCGCGCGTGCTGTTGTTGCCCGCGAAGCTGATCCGGTCGACGAAGTACTTGCGGTCCTCGGTGATGTCCAGGCTCAGGTCGGCGACGCCGTCGTGCTTGCTGACCTGGGGGTCGATGGAGACGTAGAAATAGCCGCGCTCGCCGTAGTCGTCCTCCATGCGCTTGGTCGCCGCTTTCACGAGGCCGTCGTTGTAGGTCATGCCGCTGCGCAGCGGGAAGCGGGCCATGACCTCCCGCTTGCTGAAGACGGTGTTCCCCGTGACCTCGACGCTGCCGAGCTTGTACGGGCGCCCCTCGACGATCGGCACCGTCAGGTAGACCCAGCGCTTCTTCGGCCCGGCCGCCTGCTGGCGCGCCTTGGCCTCCTTCTCCAGCCGCTTCTTCTTCTCCTTCTCGGTCTCGCCCGGCGGAGGCGGGGGCGCAGCCACCTCGGCCGGCTCGTCCTCCTCGAGGTTCTCGAAGGCCATCGGATCGAACGCCACGCGCTCGGGCCCGGGCTTCGCCTCCGGCGCCTTGGCGTCCTTGCCCTTGTCCTTCGATTTCTTCCGCGCCTCCGTCGAGGCGATCTCGACGACCTCGGGCTGAATGACGATGTCGAGGTAGCCGCGCGACCGGTAGGCGGTGCGGATCGACTCGGCGTCCTGGTCGAACTTGGCCGGGTGGTAGAGCGGCTTGCTCGACGCCCACGAGGTGAGCCAGAACGCCTGCTTCGTCAGCTTCAGCGTCTTGCGCAGCTCATGGTCGTTGTACACCGTGTTGCCGACGAAGTCGATCTCCTTGATCTTCGTCTTGGCCCCTTCGCGGATCTCGAAGGTGACGTCGCGCTGCCCCTGCGCGACGGGACCGAGGCGCGCCCGGACCCGGGCATCGAGGTAGCCCTTCTCGGCCAGCATGTGCCCGATGAGCGACTCGGCATGGCGCAGCGTGGTGAAGTCGACCGGCTGGCCGCGCCGCACCTCGGCCTTCCCCTGCTGCAGGCGCTCGAGGATGGTGGTCTCCGTGACCGCCTTCATGCCGGAGTAGACGACGCTGCCGATGAGCGGACGGTCGCGGACGTGGAAGATCAGATCGACCTTGCCATCCGGCCGGCGCCGCGACTCGACGGCGATGTCGTCGAACAGGTCCAGCTCCCACATCCGGCGGAACTCGCGGCGCACCTCCTCCTCGTCGTAGGGCGCGTCGCTCTTCAGCTTCAAGTTCGAAAAAAAGGCGGCGTCGGAGACGCGGGCGTTGCCGTCCACCACGATCCGTCCGATCGTCGGCGGTCCGGGAGCGACCTGCGACGTTCCTCCCTCGCTCTCCGCAGCGTCCTTGTCCTTGTCGGCGGCGGGCGGAGGAGCGGGGGCCGGGTTCTCCGCCGGCGGCGGGACAGCGGGCGGGGACGGGGCTTCCTGTCCCGCCGCGGGGGGCGGCGCGGGCTCCTGCGCGGCCGCCCATCGGGGCCACGACAGCAGGATCGCGGCGATTAAAAGAGGAGGGGGACGAACGGATCGCCTCGGTTCAGGACGTGATGCCGATCGGCTCGCGGAAGGCGAGCCGTTCCTGGTCGACGAAGATCTCGATCTCCCCCCGCTCGGGCAGCCGCCCGAGGATGAGGCTCTCCGACAGGACGTCCTCGATGTGCTTCTGGATGGCGCGGCGGAGCGGGCGCGCGCCGTACGAGCGATCGCCGCAGGTCTTCTCGATGAGCCAGCGGTGCGCGTCGTCGGTGACGGTGATGTGAATCCCCCTCTCCCTCAGGCTGGCGTTGAGCTGCTGGATCATCAGGCGGGAGATCGCCAGCAGGTTCTCGTCGGTGAGGGCGTCGAACACGATGATCTCGTCCACGCGGTTGATGAACTCGGGGTGCAGCGCGGAGCGCAGCTCGCGCAGGACGACCTCGCGCCGGTTGTCGTAGTCGGCGTCGCGGTCGGCGGAGGTGCGGAACCCCATCGGCCCCTGCTTCTGCAGCAGGTGCGCGCCGATGTTCGAGGTCATCACCAGGAGCGCGTTCTTGAAGTCGGTGGTGTCGCCGAAGGCATCGGTGATCTGCCCGTCCTCCATCACCTGCAGGAGGATATTGAGCACGTCGGGGTGCGATTTCTCGATCTCGTCGAGCAGCAGGACGCAGTAGGGCCGGCGCTTGATGCGCTCGGTGAGCTGCCCCCCCTCCTCGTAGCCGACGTAACCCGGGGGCGATCCGATCATCTTGGCGATGGCGTGCTTCTCCATGTACTCCGACATGTCGAAGCGCACCAGCGCCTTCTCGTCCCCGAAGAGGAATTCCGCCAGCCCCTTCGCGACCTCGGTCTTCCCGACGCCGGTCGGCCCGAGGAAGATGAACGAGCCCACCGGCCGCAGCGGGCTCTTGAGCCCGGCGCGCAGGCGGCGGACGGAGCGCGCCACGGCCGCCACCGCGGCGTCCTGGCCGACGATGCGCTCGTGCAGCGCCCCCTCCATGTGCAGCAGGCGCTCCGCCTCCTCCTTCTTGACCGAGGCGATGGGCACGCCGGTCCACTTGGAGACGACCTCCTCGATGTCCTCGACCGTGACCTCGCTGACCGAGCGGCGCTCCTCGTCCTCGCGCCGGCGCACCTCGTCATAGCGCGTCCGCAGCGCGATCTCCTCGTCGTGCTGCCGCACCGCCTTCTCGAAGTCCTTGCGGAACAGGTAGCTCTTCATGCTGGCGACGGCGCGCTCGATGTCCCGCTCGAGCTCGCGCACCTCGCGCACGTTGAGGCGCCGGCGCAGCTTGACGCGCGCCCCCGCCTCGTCGAGCACGTCGATCGCCTTGTCGGGGAGGAAGCGGTCGGTGATGTAGCGGTGCGACAGGGTGACCGCGGCGCGCAGCGCCGCCTCGCCGTAGCTGACCTGGTGGAACTTCTCGTAGCGATCCTTCACCCCGTGCAGGATCGAGAGCGTCTCCTCCTCGGTCGGCGGGTGCAGCCGGATCGGCTGGAAGCGACGGACCAGCGCCCTGTCGCGCTCGATGTAGCGGTGGTAGTCCTTGGGGGTGGTGGCGCCGATGCACTGCACCTCGCCGCGCGACAGCGCCGGCTTGATGATGCTGGCGGCGTCGAGCGACCCCTCCGCCGAGCCGGCCCCGATGAGGGAGTGGATCTCGTCGATGAAGATGATGATGTCCTCGTTGCCGACGATCTCCGAGAGGATGCCCTTGAGGCGCTCCTCGAACTGCCCGCGGTACTTGGTGCCGGCGACGACGAGGGAGAGGTCGAGCGCCAGGATGCGCTTGCGCGACAGCGACACCGGGACGTGCCCGTCGGCGATGCGCTGCGCCAGCCCCTCCACGAGCGCCGTCTTGCCCACGCCCGGCTCGCCGAGGAGCACGATGTTGTTCTTGCGCCGGCGGGACAGGACCTGCACCATCCGCTCGAGCTCGCCCTCGCGGCCGATCAGCGGGTCGAAGGCCTGGCGCCCGGCGAGATCGCTCAGGTCGCGGGCGAACTCGTTGAGGAAGGGCGTCTCCTTGGTCTTGCGCGGCAGCGCCCGCTGCTTCCACGCGGCCACCGTGTCCTCGCGCAACGCATAGAGGCGCATCCCCTTCTCGGCGAGCAGGCGCCCGGCCGCGGATTCCTCCACACGCAGCAGGCCCAGGAGGATGTGCTCGTCGCTGACGTGCGGGTGGAGCAGACGCTCGGCCTCCTCCTCGGCGCAGGCGAGCACCTTCTTCGCCTCCTCGCTGAAGGGGATCTCGATCGGCGTGACCTGCTTCTCGCCGCTCGGACCGCGCGCCTCCATCTCGGCGCGCAGCAGCTCGATGTTGACCGCCGCCTTGGTGAAGAGCTCCTGAACGAGCTCGTCGCCGTCCTTGAGCAGTCCGAGAAGCAGGTGCTCGGAGCCGATGACACGGCTCCCCATCTGGCTGGCCTCGTAGCGCGCGAGGAACAGCACCTTCTTGGCCTTCTCGGTGTACTTCTCGAACATCGCGCCCCCGGCGACCTGCTCCGCGATTCTAACGGCCGCCCGGAACGGGCGTCAAGGAACCGCGCTGCATGACGAGCACGCGATCGCTCCGGGCGGCGAGCCGCTCGCTGTGCGTCACGAGGATCGTGGTCATCCGCCGGGCGCGGTGGAGATCCCGCAGCAGCTCGAAGGCGGACGCCGCGTTGCGCTCGTCGAGGTTCCCGGTCGGCTCGTCGGCGAGCAGCAGGACGGGGTTGCGGATGATCGCCCGGGCGATCGCCACCCGCTGCTGCTCCCCTCCCGACAGCTCGGCCGGGCGGCGATCCAGGGCCCCCGACAGCCCCAGCTCGCCGAGGATGGCCGCGGCCCGCGCCCGCGCCGCAGCCTGCGGCTCCCCGCCGATGAGCAGCGGCATCATGGCGTTCTCGACCGCGGAGAACTCCGGCAGGAGGTGGTGGAACTGGAAGACGAAGCCGAGGTCCCGGTTGCGATAGGCGGCGCGCGCCGCCGCCGGGGCGGCCGCGATGTCGCGGCCCCGCACCTCGATGGTGCCGGCGTCGGGCCGGTCGAGCGCACCGACGACGTGCAGAAGCGTCGTCTTCCCGGCCCCCGACTCCCCCAGGATGGCCACCATCTCGCCGGCGGCGACCTCGAGGTCGAGCCCCCGCAACACCTCGACGCGCGCTGCGCCCGTGCCGTAGGCGCGCCGCACCTCGCGGCAGCGCAGGAGGGGCGCCGGCGCCGCCTCACTCATAGCGCAGCGCCTCGGACGGATCGAGCTGCGCCGCGCGCCAGGCGGGATAGAGGGTGGCCAGGAAGGAGACCCCGAAAGTGACCGCGACCACCGCGACCACATCGAGCGGCCGGACGTGGAAGGGGACGTACGGGATGAAGTAGACGTCGGGGGGCAGGCGGACGAGGTGGGTCCGATCGAGAACCACCGCCAGCGAGACGCCGAGAAGCGCCCCCGCCAGCGTCCCGCTGCCCGCGATGATGAGCCCCTGCAGGGCGAAGATGCGGCGCAGCCCCGACGCCGTGGCCCCCAGCGCCGCCAGGACGCCGATGTCCCGGACCTTCTCCATCACCAGGAGCACCAGGACCGAGACGATGTTGAGCGCCGCCACCACGATGATGAGTCCGATGGCCACGCTCATCGCCAGCTTCTCGAGGCGCAGGGCCGAAAAGAAGGTCCGGTTCATCCGGACCAGGTCGTTGACGTAGAACTCCTGCCCGAGCGCGCCCTGCACTTCGTTCGCCTGCTCGGGGATGTGCCGCGGGTCGCGGACGCGGGCCTCGATCGCCGTGGCCGCGCCGGCCGCGAGGCCCGAGAAACGGCGCAGCGCGTCGAGGCTGACGTAGACGCGGGTGGTGTCGTACTCGTAGAAGCCCGACTCGAACGTCCCGGCGACCAGGAACTCGCGGCTGCGGGGCACTGTGAGAAGCGGGGAGACTTCCGGCCGCGCGATGATCACCCGGATCGTGTCGCCGGGACCGACCCCCAGCCCGGCGGCCAGATCGCGTCCCAGGAACGCCGGCTCCCGGCCGCGCGCGTCGGTCCTGGTCAGGAGGCCGGCGTCCCCGGCGACCAGGCGCGGCCACTCCGTCACCCGTCCCTCGGCCTGGGGATCGATTCCCTTGATGAGCACCGCGGTGCCGGCGGCGTTCAGCGCGCTCGAGGCCATCCCCTTCTCGAACACGACCGGAGAGGCGGCCTCGACCTGGGGCAGCGCCTCGATGCGGGCCAGCGCCGCCGGGGCGTCGTGGATCGGCCGTCCCGACAGTCCCGACAGGATCGTCAGGTGCGCATTGACGCCGAGGATCTTGGCCTGGATCTGATCCTGGAAGCCGGTCATCAGGGCCAGCACGACGACCAGCGCGGCGACGCCGACGATCACCCCGAGCACGGAGATCGTCGAGATGACGAAGACGATCGCCTGCTTGCGGCGAGCGAAGAGGTAGCGCCGGGCGATGAAGAGCGGAAACCCCATCGATCAGGAGTCGCCGCGGTCCCGCTTCTGCGCCACCCAGTCGCCGGACGTCGCCTGCCCGCCGGAGAGGATGAAATTCTGCCAGCGGCCGCGCAGCGTCTTCCCGTCCGGGGCGATGGCCCCTTCGAGGTCCTGCGAGTGCCCGAGCTTGGAGTCGATCCGGTGCAGGAGGATCTTGCCGTTGACGAAGGTGCCCTGCAGGCTTCCCCGCCATCCGCCCTCCAGGGAGTATTCCCCTCCCAGGATCGTCCCCGACTGCCGGAGCGTGAAGGTGCCCTTGTCGTTGGTCGGCAGGTAGGTCACGTCCCAGGTGCCGGTCAGGGTCTCGTTGTCGCTCGGAAGCGTCCGGCGCAGCTTCCCGGTCTTGTCCTGGAGGAGCTCGATGCGCTCCTGCGAGTCCCGCATGCGCAGGCGCAGTTCGCGGGCCGCGCGGGTCAGGGCGTCGAGCTCCTGCTCGGCGCGGCCCAGGTCCGCCTCGCGCTTGTCCAGCTCCTCGCGCGTCGCCTGCGTCTTGCCGGACACCATGCCGTCGAGCTCGTCGTAGAGCTGCCGCACCCTCGCACGCGACGCCTCGCGCTGATCGGCGGTGCGCTGATACGCCAGCAGGTCGTCGTCGAGGATTTTCTGCTCGACCTCCAGCTGGATGCGCAGCGCGTAGAGCGCCGCCAGCTGCTCCTCGGGCCGCTTCAGGTCCTGCGCCAGGAGCCCGGCGCCGCCGGCGAGCAGCAGGGCGGCAACCACGAGGACCTGGCTGGCAGGAGCGCTGCCGCCCTGCGTCGTGCCTGACCGGCTCACGCGTGTCCTTTCGCGACCGGGTCGCGGCGCCACAGGGTTTCAGCGATGCGCACGGCGTTCAGTGCCGCTCCCGCCTGGAGGTTGTCGCTGACGATCCAGATCCAGCAGGCGCCCACGGACCCCGTCGGCCACGGGCCCGCGACCAGGATGCCCGCCTCCCCGGCCCGGTCGACCGGCGTGGCGCGCGCGCCCGTGGCGTCGACCTTGATGCCATCCGTCGCGGCGAGGGCGGCGGCGAGGTCGGCCGGGCCTTTGCCGGGCGCGAGGACCAGGCGCGCCAGGGCGGAGTGACAGTGGAACACAGGCGCCAGCAGAACGCCGACCGAGAGCTCGCATCCCGGACCCGTGATGAGACGGATCTCCTCCTCGATCTCCCTGCCGTCCGCGCGCCCGGGCGTGCTGCCGGGCCGATAAGTGACTGCCGGCACCAGGTTGAAGGCGAGCTGGCGGCGGAAGACCTCCTGCGGCCACTCCTGGAAGTTGAGCAGCCCCAGGGTCTGCCGGTACAGCTCGTTGATCCCGTCCTCGCCCGCCTCCGAGACCGGCTGCATCGCGGTCACCGCCGCGTCCCGCAGACCGCAGCCGCGTTGCGCCGCGGCGAGCACCGTCGACAGCATCAGCGTGATCGGGTGCGGCGTCGGGACGAGCCGCGGCCCCGCCCCGAGCCGGTCGGCGTTCACCGCGACGTTGATCGGCGGCGCGTCGCCGCCCGGACGCGCTGCGGAGGTCAGATCGATCGCCGTGAAGCCCCGCTCCCGGGGCCACGCGAGGTAGCGCTCCCCTTCGGCACGCGACCCGCAGAAGAAGGCGATGTCGAGCGGCCTCAGCGCCTCGGGGTCGGGCGCGGAGACGAGCATGGCCTCGCCGGCGAACTCGGTGAGGTTCACCTCGGGATCGGGCTCGGAGCTGAAGAACCGCATCGACGCGATCGGAAAGGAGCGCCCGACGAGGTGATCCCGGACCCCCTTGGCGACGAGCGTCTGCGCGTCGAAGATGGCCAGGTGGGCGCCGCGCGAGGGGTTCGCAGGCTCAGCCTGCATGCGTGCCTCCCGCCGGGTGGGCGTGCCCTTCGGGCCTCGCCGACGCGCCGCGGCGCGGCCGGAGTCCCGACAACGCATAGAGGAAGCTCAGCGCGAGAGCGACGATCTGCGGCGAGGCGGCGACGACGAAGTACGCCACCGCCATGAGGGCGACCATCGCCCACGGCACGCGGCGCCGCAGATCAATCTCTTTGAAGGAGCGGTAGCGCAGGTGGCTGACCATGAGCACGCCGAGCACGACGACGAGGAGCGAGACCAGGATCGACGTGATCGGGTCGACGAGACGCGCGGGGCTGTAGAACACGCACGCGGCGAGGACGCAGGCGGCGGCCGGGATCGGCAGGCCGACGAAGAACCGCCGGTCCTGCGCCGGCGCCTGGATGTTGAACCGCGCCAGGCGGGTGGCGCCGGCCGCCAGGTAGAGGAACGGGGCGAGGGACCACGGCTTCGGCAGCTGCGCCAGCCCCCACAGGTAGGCCAGCAGCGCCGGCGCCATCCCGAACGAGATGATGTCGGCGATCGAATCGAGCTGCACGCCGAATTCGCTCGACGTCCCGGTGAGGCGCGCCACCCATCCATCCAGCCGATCGAGCAGCGCCGCAACGAAGATGGCCACCGCCGCCCACTCGTACTCCCCCTTGAGACTGCGGACGACCGCGATGTAGCCGCAGAGCAGGTTGCCCGTGGTGAACAGGCTGGGGATCAGGTACGCGCCGCGCCGCAGCCGGCCAGGCGTCTTCACGAGGCCGCCCGCCGGGACGCGACAGCCCGCCGCGCCAAAACCGTCACCGCTCCACGGACGCGATCCCCCACCTGCACCACCGGCTCGACCCCCGGCGGCAGGTGCAGATCGGTGCGCGAGCCGAACTGGATGAGCCCGATGCGCTCGCCGCGCAAAACCGTTTCCCCCGGCTTCTTGGAGCAGACGATGCGGCGCGCCAGGATCCCCGCGACTTGCGTCACGCCGTAGTCCCCGTCGGCCGCGCGGAGCGCGAGGTGATTGCGCTCGTTCTCCGAAACGACGCGCCGATCCCAGGCGGGGAGGAAGCGTCCGGGCGTGTAGACCACCGACGTCACGGTGGCGGCGATGGGCGACCGGTTGATGTGGCAGTTGAACACGGACAGGAAGATCGAGATGCGCGCTCCGTCGGCGCGGCGCTCCACTTCAGTGACGCGGCCGTCCGCCGGCGACACCACGAGGCCCTCCCCGTCCGGGCTGACGCGGGCGGGATCCCGGAAGAAGAACAGCACGAATCCGGCCGCCGCCAGGAGCGGAACGGCCAGCCACGCTCCCGCCAGCCAGCCGGCGATCACCGCGGCGGCGAGCAGAGAGGCGAAGTACGGGAGAGCCTGGACTGCGAACGGCATCGGCTCCATCACTCCGGATCGGAACAGGGGGGAAGGCCCCGCCTCCGTGGCCGCCCCCAGCGGCCACCGCGGGACCCGTTCGAAACGAAAACGCTCAGTGGCGGACGCCGGAGCTGCTCATCTTCTCGATGTGCTCCTGCAGGATGCGCTCCATCTGGTCCTTGACGTGGAGTTTCTGCTTCTTCAGCGTGATCGTCTCCACCCGTTCGTTGTCCTCGAGGTCGGCCTTCCCCTGGAGCTCCGCGAGACGCGTCTGGTAACGCGCGTGCTCATCGAGCAGCCGCCGGAACTCCGGATTGCTCTGGGCGAGCTCCCGCCTGAGATCCTCGTGGTTATGCACCATCGTTCAAACCTCCCTGCGCTGTGGGGTTGCGGGGAAATTGCGGGCGTTTTTCGAAGGCCGACATCTGCGGAAAGTCTAGCATCCCGGATCCGACCCTGCAAGCGGACGCGGGGGCGTCCGGGGAGACGGAAGAGGGCAGGCCATGACCAGCGCATCTTCGTGGGTATCGCTGTAATAACCGCGGCGCCGGCCGATGACCCGGAACCCGGCGCGCGTGTACATCCGGAGCGCCGGGGCATTGCTCGGACGCACCTCGAGCGTCGCCTCGACACACCCCTGGGCGCTTCCGAACGCCAGCAGCCCCTGGAGCAGTCGCGTCCCCACACCCCGTCCGCGCCAGCGGGGGTGGACGGCGAGGTTGTTGATCTTGAGCTCCTGGTCGATGGCCCAGACGCAGCCGAAAGCGACCAGAGGACCGCGGACGACGCGCGCTCCGATGAGCGTCGCATACGGGTTCTCCGTCATCTCGTGCCGGAAGGACGAGAGACTCCAGGGCGTCGGGAACGAGAGATTCTCGATTTCGGAGACTTCCGGAATCTCCTCGAGGCGCAGCGGCTCGATGCGCAGGGCCGGAACGCCCGCCGCTTTGGCGCTCATGACTTCGGGGGTGGCGGGGTCCCGTCGGAGGGACGGACATAGTTGGGGAGCGGCCCTCCCGGACGGTAGGGAGCTCCGTCGGCAAGGCGGTGCGAAGCCCAGGTGGCCAGGATCGGCGCGAGCGGGGCCACCGGCGCTTCGGTGAGGCGATCCGGCGCCGCGGCGACGACACGAGCGGCCCCGTCCCCCGCCACGAAGACCCCGCCATCGAGCGCCTCGATCAGGCGGGCCGGCGCAAGTGCGGCGTCCTCGCTCAGCCGCTCGACACCCTCCCCCGTCACCCGGAAGCGCGCGGCGTACACCTCGCCGCGGCCGGCTTCGATGGCGGCGCAGACGAGCGAGCCCGGAGGAGCGCTCGCGGCGCGCGCCAGCAGCTCCAGCGAGGAGAGGCCGTCCACGGGGATGCCCAGCGAGTAACCGAGGCCCTTGGCGGTGGCCAGGCCGACCCGCACTCCCGTGAAGGAGCCGGGGCCGAGCGCGACGGCAATCGCGGCGAGATCCTTCGGGCCCGCTCCGGCCGAGGTGAGAAGCGCATCGATGGCCTCGAGGAGTTCGGGCGCGTGCCCGCCGCCCGGCTGGAGCAGACGCAGGCTTCCCGCGGGAGCGAGGGCCACGCTCCCCCGACGGGTCGCCGTGTCAATCCCGAGCCAGAGCACTCCTCACGCCGCGGCGCCGGTGCGTCGCAGGAACTCCAGGATGGCGCTTTCCTGGTGCTCCCATTCCACGAGGAAGGCGGCCCCCACCTCGAAGCTCCCGGGCCGTTCCTCGATCGACTCGACCCGCACCACGCGGGCGGGCAGGGTCAGCTTCGCGCCACGCCGTTCATCCTCGCACACGATGCTCAGATCGACCCCGATGGCATAGGGCACGGCGCTGTCGAAGAGCAGACCCCCGTGGCTGATGTTGCGAGCCCGCCCCTGGGCCTGCGGCGCCTCGGGGTGGGCCGCCGGGGCGACCTCGAGACGCACCGGGCCGGACTTGAGATCGAAGCGGATGAACTGGCGGCGCTCACGGTAATAGACGCTGACGCCGTTCCCTCCGCGCGCCTTCGCGAGGTGGAGCGCTTCCTCGGCCCTCTCGACCAGGCGATCGGCCGTCGTCGCGTCTTCGGGATAGCGGGCCACGCCCACGCTCGCGGTCAGCCGGATCGGCCGGCCGTCCACTCCGCGCCGCAGGCCGTGCCGCTCGATCTCGCGGCGGATCCGCTCCGCCACGAGGAAGGCGCCCATGCGCTCGGTCTCGGGAAGGATCACGCCGAACTCCTCTCCCGCGAGCCGGGCGGCGATGTCGATGTCCCGGATCTTGTTCTGCACCAGGATGGCCACCTCGCGCAGCACGATGCCTCCGACGAGCTCTCCGTGGCGCTCGTTCAGCTCGCGGAAATCGTCGAGGTCGAGGTAGAGGACGCTGAGCCCGAGGTCGTAGCGCCGGGCGCGCCGCGTCTCCGCCTGGAGGGTGGCCAGGAACGCGGAAGCGTTGGGGAGGCCGGTGACGCGATCGACGCTCGCTCCCGGCTCGGCTCTCTCGCTCATCGCGAGGTCGATGAGCCGGGGCCCCGTCAGCGCCCGGTTCAGGTTGAGAAAATAGTCCAGCACCGCGACCCGCAGGGCGATCGGCCGCTGCAGCGTCCCGCCGAGCACCCGGCGATGCGCCAGGATCGCCTCCCAGTGCCGCCGGGCCTCCGTTTCCTCGAACGACATCCCGGTCAACGCCAGGAGCAGGGCGGCGGTGGCGGCAATCCCCTCTTCGCTGCGAATCTGATCGAGCCGGCGCAGGACGCGCTCCTCGTTGTGGGCGTCTTCCTGCAGCGCCTGCAGCAGTTCCTCGCGGTAGCGCCCGAGCGTCGGCGTCATCAGGCCGAGCCCTCCTTCGACAGTACGGGCAGCCCGGCGAGCAACGCAACCAGATCGGAGGAGACCTCCTCCCCGTCGAGGAGCAATACCGCCGTGTCCGCGTCGAGCCCGGGCTCGCGCCGCAGGACCCGACCGTGGACCTGCGCCGCTCCCCCCCGGGGAGCCGGCCCGGTCAGCTCGATGGACAGGGAGTCCCCTTCGCTCAGCCCCGCCTCACCGCGCAGGCGCACTCCGGAGGCGGACAGATCGACAATCTCGACCGGACGCTCCGGAAGGGGCGAGGCGATCCGGGCGCGGAGTTCGGCGCCTGAAGCGCGCCGGTGGCGGCGGCGCTCCGGAGCCGCGGCCCGGACGGCGCGGCCGCCGCTCCGGGCGAGTCGCAGTGCCCGCAGCGCGGCGGCGGCCAGGCTCTCGATGCCGGGTTCCTCCGGCCGGCTCTCAGCGAGGCCCGCGCACCACTCGGTTCCCGAGGCCCGGGCGGCCACGTCCAGCAGCCGGGCTGCGGCCCGCTCGCCGGCCGGCCGGCCGATGGAGGGAAAGATCACGCCGAAACCGCTGGGCACCAGGCGCGCCACCACGTCCACGTCCCGGCGCGCGCGATGGAGCGCCGTGGCGGCGGCCTCGATCGACAACTCCTCCACCGGATCGCGCGGCGCGAGCAGGGCCAGCACCAGGGGCCGCCCGGTCCGTTCCGCGCGGCGCAGCTCCGCGTCGAGCCGGTCCTCGAACGGAGCCTCGGCGGGAGCGAGGCCCGCCCCGGACGCGGCCGCCGGGCGACGTCCGCCCGACGCCTCTCTCACCCCCAGGTGATCGACCGCCGCGACCAGGAAGCCCGGATCGCGCCCGAGGCGCGCTTCCAGCAGGCCGCGATGAGTCTCGATCGCCCGGAGCGCTTCGCGCGCCTCCGCCTCGGTGCGCGGCCGGCCCGAGACGAACCCGAGGCAGGCCTGGAAGGGAGCAGCGCCGTGATCCCGGCCCGCCTGCTCGAGCGCCTCGGCGAGACTTTCGCCGCGCAGCTCGGGTCGGCCCAGGAGATCGTGGATCCGGTTGAGGAGGGTCCGGGTCATGGCGCGCTCGCGCGGTGGTTTCCCGCGCATCGCGGCCGGAGAATAACGGCCGCCGCGCGGCACTGTCAACGGCCGCGCCTCATCGATCGGAGCGCGACCTCGCGGAGAAAATCGTGATCCGTTTTTGACAAATCCTTGACTCGACCCTATATTGGCTGACGCGTTTGAATGCGCCGAGGAAACGATGCCATATCAGAAAGATACGGCTGAAACGAATGCCCCGGTCGGCGCCGCCGCCCCTGCGACGACCGACTCCCCCTCCACCGCAGGCCGCGACATCGTCCAGACGATTGCGCGCCTCCAGGATCTGCGCGGCTTCCGCGACCAGCACTGGGAAGGATCCTTCGAGGACTACCTGGAGATCGTGCGCCAGAGCCCGAAGGTGACGCGGACCGCCTTCCAGCGCATCTACGACATGATCCTGGCGCACGGCACGCGCGAGTACCACGAGTACAAGAAGAAGATCGTTCACTACAACTTCTTCGACGACAAGGAGCACGGCGGCTACGACGCCGTGTTCGGGCTCGACGTGCCGCTGATGAAGCTGGTGAACGTCTTCAAGTCGGCGGCGCAGCGCTACGGCACCGAGAAGCGCGTGCTGCTGCTGCACGGTCCCGTCGGCGCGGCGAAATCGACCATCGTGCGCCGCATCAAGCGCGGTCTCGAGGACTACTCGCGGACGCCCGAGGGGGCGGCTTACTCGTTCGTCTGGGTCATGGACGGTGCCGCGGCCGGTCGCCGGCGCCCCGACCAGACGCCCGAGATCCTCCCCTGCCCGATGCACGAGGACCCGCTGCACCTGGTGCCGGAGGAGCTGCGGCCGGAAGTGACCCGCATGCTCAACACCGGCCGCACGGACGGGCCGGCCGTGATGATCGAGGGAGACCTGTGCCCCTTCTGCCGCCAGAACTACAAGGAGTTGACGCTCCGTTACGGCGGCGACTGGACGAAGATCATCGGCCACATCCGGGTGCGCCGCCTGCTCTTGTCCGAGAAGGACCGCGTCGGCATCGGCACCTTCCAGCCGAAGGACGAGAAGAACCAGGACTCGACCGAGCTGACCGGCGACATCAACTACCGCAAGATCGCCGAGTACGGCTCCGATTCCGACCCGCGCGCCTTCAACTTCGACGGCGAGTTCAACGTCGCCAACCGCGGCCTGATCGAGTTCATCGAGGTGCTCAAGCTCGACGTGGCGTTCCTGTACGACCTGCTCGGCGCATCGCAGGAGCACCGCATCAAGCCGAAGAAGTTCGCGCAGACCGACATCGACGAGGTCATCATCGGCCACACCAACGAGCCGGAGTACCGCAAGCTGCAGCACAACGAGTTCATGGAGGCGCTGCGCGACCGGACCGTCAAGATCGACATCCCCTACATCACCAAGCTGGCGGAGGAGATCAAGATCTACGAGAAGGACTACAACCCCGCACGCATCAAGGGGAAGCACATCGCGCCGCACACCCTCGAGATGGCGGCGATGTGGGCGATCCTGACGCGCCTCGAGGAGCCGAAGAAGGCCGACCTCACCCTCATGCAGAAGCTTCGCCTCTACAACGGCAAGACGCTCCCCGGCTTCACCGAGGACAACGTCAAGGAGCTGCGCAAGGAGGCGATGCGCGAAGGGATGGACGGCATCTCGCCGCGCTACATCCAGGACAAGATCAGCAACGCGCTCGTCTCCGACAAGGGGGAGGGCTGCATCAACCCGTTCATGGTCCTCAACGAGATGGAGTCGGGGCTGCGGCACCACTCCCTCATCACCAACGAGGACCTGCGCAAGCGCTATCGAGATTTGCTCGGGGTCATCAAGCAGGAGTACGAGGACGCTGCCAAGAACGAGGTGCAGCGCGCCATCTCGGCCGACGAGGAGGCCATCTCGCGCCTGTGCAGCAACTACATCGACAACGTCAAGGCGTATACCCAGAGGGAGCGGGTGCGCAACAAGTACACCGGCCAGGACGAGGAGCCGGACGAGCGCCTGATGCGGTCGATCGAGGAGAAGATCGACATCCCCGACAACCGCAAGGACGACTTCCGGCGCGAGATCATGAACTACATCGGGGCGCTGGCGGTCGAGGGGAAGAGCTTCAACTACAAGACCAACGAGCGGCTGCACAAGGCGCTCGAGCTGAAGATGTTCGAGGACCAGAAGGATTCCATCAAGCTGACGTCGCTGGTCTCGTCGGTGGTGGACAAGGACACGCAGGAGAAGATCGACGTCGTCAAGAGCCGGCTCAAGAAGGACTACGGCTACTGCGACATCTGCGCCACCGACGTCCTGCAGTACGTCGCCAGCATCTTCGCGCGCGGCGACGCCCGCGATTGACGGAGGCGCCACGGCGCCGCCGCGTCCCGCCTGAGGGGCCGGCGGACGCGGAGGCGATCGGGACGCCGGCATGATTCTCCGCATCGACCAGGATCACAACCGCTTCCGCCAGATTGTCCGCGGGCGCATCAAGCAGGACCTGAAGCGCTACATCAGCAGCGGTGAGCTGATCGGCCGTCGCGGCAAGGACCTCATCTCCATTCCCCTGCCCCAGATCCACATCCCCCAGTTCATCTACGGCAAGAAGCAGCAGGGGGGGGTGGGCCAGGGAGACGGCGCCGTCGGGACCGTGTTGGGGCCCGGGGAGAAGGAGGGAGGAAGCCAGGGGGCCGGCGACCAGCCGGCCGAGCACCTCCTGGAGGTGGACGTCTCCCTCGACGAGCTGGCGGAGATGCTCGGCGAAGAGCTCGAGCTGCCGGCGATCCAGCCGAAGGGCCGGAAGAACATCGTCGCGGCGCGCGACCGGTACGTCGGGATCTCCCGCTACGGACCGGAGGGCCTGCGCCACTTCAAGCGGACCTACAAGGAGACCCTGAAGCGCACCATCCGCAGCGGGAACTGGCGGCCCGAGCATCCCCTGCTCATGCCGATCCGGCAGGACAAGCGCTACCGATCCTGGAAGAGCGCCCTGCTGCCGCAGGCGAACGCGGCCATCCTTTACATGATGGATGTGAGCGGCTCGATGGGTGAGGAGCAGAAGGAGATCGTCCGGATCGAATCCTTCTGGATCGACACCTGGCTGCGCCATCACTACAAGGGTGTCGAGATCCGCTACATCATCCACGACGCCGAGGCGCGCGAGGTCGATCGCGAGACCTTCTACCACACGCGTGAATCGGGGGGGACGGTGATCTCCGCCGCCTACCGCCTGGCGGCGCGGCTGATCGAGCAGGACTACCCGGCCGACGAGTGGAACGTGTATGGCTTCCACTTCAGCGACGGCGACAACTGGTCGCAGGGAGACACCGAGGAGTGCGTCGGGCTCCTCAAGACGCAGCTCCTCCCCCGGGTCAACCAGTTCAGCTACGGCCAGGTGGAGAGCCCTTACGGCACCGGACAGTTCCTGGTGGACCTGAAGGAGGCGCTCGGAAGCGATGAGCGCATCGCCCTGTCGAAGATCGAGAACAAGGACGGCATCTACCAGTCGATCCGCGAGTTCCTGGGGCGAGGACGCTGATGAGCCGCCTGCCGCCCGACCTGGCGAAGCTCCAGGAGATCATCGAGGGGCACGCCCGCGCCTACGGCCTCGACTTCTTCCCGGTCGTCTTCGAGATCCTCGACTACCGCATGCTGAACCAGGTGGCGTCCTACGGCGGGTTCCCGACGCGTTACCCGCACTGGCGGTTCGGCATGGAGTACGAGCACCTCTCGAAATCCTACTCGTACGGTCTGTCGAAGATTTACGAGATGGTGATCAACAACGACCCCTGCTACGCCTACCTGCTCGAGTGCAATGCCACGGTCGACCAGAAGCTGGTCATGGGGCACGTCTACGCCCACTGCGACTTCTTCAAGAACAACCTGGCCTTCAGCCGCACCAACCGCAAGATGATGGACGACATGGCGAACCACGGCACGCGCATCCGCCGGGCCATGGACCGCCATGGTGTCGAGAAAGTGGAGTCGTTCGTCGACCTGGCGCTGTCGCTCGACAACCTGATCGACCCCCACGCCCCCTTCATCGTCCGCGATCGCCCGGATGTGAGCGAGGAACCGTCGCGCCCCATCGCCCAGCGGATGCAGAGCAAGTCGTACATGTCCGACTTCATCAACCCGCCCCACCTCATCGCCGCCGAGCAGAAGCGGCTGGAGGCGGAGGCGGCGTCGCGCCGGCGCAAGTTCCCGGCCCAGGAGGTCCGGGACGTCCTGCGGTTCCTCATCGAGCACGCCCCGATGGAGAACTGGCAGCGGGACGTCCTTGCCATCGTGCGCGACGAGGCCTATTACTTCGCTCCGCAGGCGCAGACCAAGATCATGAACGAGGGGTGGGCCACCTACTGGCACTCGAAGATGATGACCGAGAAGATGCTCACCGACAGCGAGCTCATCGATTACGCCGATCACCATTCCGGAACTCTCGGCGGGCGGGGGCGGCTCAACCCGTACAAGCTGGGGGTCGAGCTGTACCGCGACATCGAGGATCGCTGGAACCGCGGGCGCTTCGGCAAGGAGTACGACGAGTGTGACGACCTGCGCGAGCGGGCCCGCTGGGACCGCAAGCTCGGGCTGGGACGCGACAAGATCTTCGAGGTCCGCCGCGTCTGCACCGATGTCACCTTCATCGACGACTACCTGACCGAGGAGTTCTGCCGGGAGCAGAAGCTCTTCAACTTCGATCACAACCCGAAGACCGGGATGTACCAGATCAGCGACCGCGAGTTCCGCAAGGTGAAGCAGCGCCTGCTGATGCAGCTCACCAACCAGGGGCAGCCCATCATCCAGGTCGCGGACGCCAACCACCGCAACCGGGGGGAGCTCCTGCTGCGCCACGTGTACGACGGAGTCGAGCTGAAGCACGACTACGCGCGCGAGACCCTCCGCAACCTGCATCGCATCTGGGGCCGCCCGGTCGCGCTGCTGACGGTCGTGGACGAGAAGAGCCGCATCGTCTCCTTCGACGGCGAGGATTTCGAAGAGAAGGACAGCGCGGACAAGGTCGCCTGATGCGCCGCGTCTGGACCGTCGCCGGCGGCAAGGGGGGGGCGGGACGCACGCTCCTGGCCGCCAACCTCGGCATCGCCCTGGCGCGCGCCGGCCGCCGCGTCACGCTCCTCGACCTCGATCCGCACGGAGCCGCCCTGCACACCGCCCTGGGCTTCGGACGCCCCGTGAAGGGGCTCCAGGCGCTCGATCGCGACGCCGGCCTGGGTCTCGAAGCCGCCGCGGTGGACACGCCGATCCACAGCCTCCGTCTCGTTTGCGGCCTTCCCGGACCCCTCCCCGTCGATCGCCACACCGCCCTGCTCGAGCGGGTGGAACGCGGTCTCGAACAGCTCGAGGGGGAGACGCTCCTCGTCGATTGCGGCTCGGGCCGCAGCCGGGCGACCCTGGAGGCGTTCGCGCTCGGCTCGCTCGGGATTATCGTCACGACGCCGGAGCCCGCGGCCCTCGGGGGCGCGTGCCAGTTCGCCGATGCGCTCCTGCGCCGCGCCCTGGAGCGCTCCCTCGCCGCCGACGTCCGCACAGCCCTGCACGATCTCCTGAAGGGGGACGGGATCGACTCGGAGATTCTGGCCTTCCGGTCGCTCATGGTCCGGCTGGGCGCGCTGGACGCGGCGGCGCGCGACGCCGTCGAGGCGACGGTGCGCCGGACGCCCCTCGAGCTGGTGCTGACGCAGGTCCGGGACGAGGCGGACGAAGAGGCGGGGCTCGCGCTGGCCAGCGCCTTCCTCAAGGCCTTCGGACTGGCGCTGCCGCTGGCCGGCTTCGTGACCCACGATCCCTCGGTGCTGCAGGCCGTCCAGAAACACCGTCCTCTGGCGCAGCAGTTCCCGAACACGCCCGCGACGAAGGGGATCAGCCGGGCTGCGGAGCGGCTGCTGCGCGCGGCCGCCGACGGCGCCGCCCCGTCCGTGCCCGAATGGGAGGAGCTCTCCGGACAGACGCACTACCGCGTGATGGAGGTGGTGCCGAAGGCGTCCTCGAAGGAGATCCAGGCGGCCTACCAGATCCTGAAGCGCGCCTGCGCCCTCGAGAGCACCCCGCTGCTGCCGGTTCTGAGCGATGAAGCGCTGCAGCAGATGCAGACGCGCGTCGAAGAGGCCTACCGGAACCTCATCTTTCTCGAAAGCCGGGTGATCTACGACCGCAGTCTGGTGGACGCGGGCCTGCTCGACGCCCACGATGTCCGCGGCCTGCACGGCGAGATCCCGGTCGCCGCGGTCGCGGCGCCTTCCGCCTCCGAGGACCCCGCCGCCGTAGCCGAGAGCCCCACCGAGGCGACGGCGACCACCGCGACCGCCGGGACGGCCGACCTACGCGCTGACGCCTCCGCCACAGCCGTGCAGAGCACCGGACCCGCGGCCGACGCGGCGCCGGCCCAGGTGGAGCCGCCGCAGTTCTCCTCCGAGCCGCGCCCGCTTCCCACGACCGGCGAGGCCTTGCGCCAGGAGCGGCAGCGGCTCGGCCAGACGCTCGAAGCCATCGCCTCGCGGACGAAGATCCGCCAGACGTTCCTCGCCGCCCTCGAGCAGGAGGAGTGGGATCGCCTTCCGTCCCCCGTCTTCCTGCGCGGCTTCGTGCGCGAGTTCGCGCTCTGCCTCGGTCTGCCCGCCGATGCGGTGGCCAAGGCCCTCCTGAGCCGCCGCGAACAAGCCCTGGCCCGGGCGACCACGCCGGCGGAGCGCCGCAGCGCCTGATTCGCCGCGCCGGCCTCCTCGCCGGCGCTCCGTCCCTCGTTCCCGATGGTGGTCCCCTTCCCCGCCGCCGTCGCGGCGGATGATAGAATTCCCGGCTCACGCATCATGAGCGATTCGAACCGCCCGATCGAGCGCGAAGCCGACCTCGCGGACTATTTCACTGTCGGCGCGAAGCCACGCGCGCGGTGGGGCATCGGCCTGGAATACGAGCGGTTCGGCGTGCGCGCCGACGATCTGTCCCCGGTCCCCTACGACGGGCCGCGGTCGGTGCGGGGTCTGCTCGAAACCCTCGCCGCGGGCCCCGGGTGGAGCGCGGATCGCGAAGGCGACCTGCTGCTCGGTGCGCGGCATGGCGCGACGCGCCTGACGCTGGAGCCCGGCTGCCAGCTCGAGATGTCGGGCGGCGTCCACACCGATCTCGACGCCGCGCAGCGCGAACTGCTCTTCTATCTCGACGCCGTGGAAACCGCCTCCGCTCCGCTCGGCCTGCTCTGGATGGGGGTCGGCATGCAGCCGTTCACGCCGCTCGACGCCCTCCCGTGGTTCCCGAAGAAGCGCTACGGCGTCATGCGCGACTATCTGCCGCGCCACGGCTCGCGCGGGCTGACGATGATGAAGCAGACCGCCTGCATCCAGGTGAACCTCGACTACTCCGACGAAGCGGACGCGATGGACAAGATGCGCGCCGCCATGGGGCTCACGCCGCTCGTCACGGCCCTGTTCGCGAATTCACCGCTCACCGGAGGCGCGCCCAACGGCTTCCTCAGCGCCCGCGCCTGGGCCTGGCGCGACACCGACAAGGACCGCTGCGGTCTGCTCCCCTTCGTCTTCCGGGAGCAGGCGGGCTTCGGCGACTACCTCGACTACGCGCTCGACGTGCCGCTGTTCTTCGTGGTGCGCGACGGCGGCTATCTTTCCGGCGACGGGAAGACCTTCCGCGACTGGATCCACGGTCGAGTCGCAGGCGATCCGCCGACGCTCGCGGACTTCGAAACACATCTGACGACGCTCTTCCCCGAGGTGCGGCTGAAGCACTACATCGAGTTGCGCGGCGCCGACTCCGGCGACCCGCGCGCAGTGATGGCCCTCGGGGCGCTCTGGAAGGGGCTGCTGTACGATCCCTCCGCCAGGGCCTCCGCCTGGGACCTGGTCCAATCCTGGTCGTTCGACGAGCGCAACGCCCTGCTCGACGCGGTCTGCCGCGACGGGCCGGCGGCTCCCCTGCCCGCCCGGGGCTCGCGCCCCGGCGGTCCGAAGCAGGCCGGCGATCTCTTCGAGACGATCCTCACCGCCGCGCGGCGCGGCCTCGAAGCGCAGGGCGCGCCGCACGAGGCCCGATGGCTGGAGCCGCTGCAGCGGCGCGTCGCCACGGGTCCGGGCTGCCCCGCACTCGAGCTGCTCAACCGGGTCAGCGGGCGCGGCGCCGATGGGCGAGATCTCGCCGCCGTTCTCTCCCGCAATACGCTCCGGACGGCCGCCTGAAGCGGCGGTTCCCGCAATCCACGGAGACTTCATGCCCCAGCTCATCGAAAGCGTCCCGAACATCAGCGAAGGCCGGCGCCCCGAGGTGGTCGACGCCGTCGTGGAGGCGGTGCGTCGGAGCGGTCCGGTGCGCGTCCTCGATTGCTCCTCCGACGCCGACCACAACCGCACCGTCCTGACCCTCGCCGGCGACCCGGAGGCGGTCCTCCGTGGTCTCGAAGCGCTGGTCGCGGCCTGCGTCGAGCGCATCGACCTGACGAAGCACAGCGGCCGGCACCCGCGCATGGGGGCGGTGGACGTCATTCCCCTCATCCCGATCCGGGGCGTCACCATGGCCGAGTGCGTCGCGTGGGCCCGCGCGCTCGGCGAGCGCGTGGCCAGGCGCCACGAGCTGCCCGTCTATCTCTACGAGGAGGCCGCGAGCGCCCCGCACCGTCGCGACCTGGCGGCCATCCGCAAGGGGGAGTTCGAGGCGTTCCCCGACAAGATCCGCGATGTCCAGTGGCGTCCGGACTTCGGGCCGGAGCGCGTGCACCCGACCGCCGGCTGCGTCGGCATCGGGGCGCGCGAGTTCCTCATCGCCTACAACATCAACCTGGCCACCGCCGACGTCGAGGTCGCCAAGCGAATCGCCCAGGCGATCCGGCACTCGAGCGGCGGCTTGCGCCATGTCAAGGCGATGGGGCTCTTCCTCGAGGATCGCAAGCAGGCGCAGGTGTCGATCAACATGACGGATTTCCGGCGCACGCCGCTGCACCGGGTCTTCGAGATGGTCCGCTCCGAGGCGGAGCGCTCCGGGGTCGCGATCGTCGGAAGCGAAATCGTCGGCCTGGTGCCGGAGGATGCGCTCCTCGCGGCGGCCGACCACTACCTCCGGCTGGAAGGCTTCGACCCGGGACGCGTGCTGGAGCGGCGCCTGCAGCAGCCGGACGACCCGAAGGATCCCGCCGCCCGCTGAACCCGGCACCGCCCGGAACGGCGCGGGCGGGTTCCGTTCACGGACCCGGAGGGACGCTCCCGGCCCGTCGCCTCAGTGTCCGGCGTGGACCGGAGCGCCCGACGTGGTGCGCGCCGCCGTGGCCGCCGCCGACGCCAGGGCCGGTACGTCCTCGCGGACCGGGCGGGCGATCGCCGAGGCCGGGATGGGACGCTCGTTCCCGTCGAGCGGCACGCTCTTCCCCGCGGCGTAGATCGGGTGGCGCCCCTTCTCCTTGAACCACTGGGCCGTGCTGTGGGTCGAGAACATCTTCTCGACGATCTGCCGCCAGCCGACACCGGTGTTGTAGGCGCAGAAGGAGACCTCCCCCACCTGCGTGCCGTAGGGGATGATGCACATCTCGGTGCGGCGGAAGTCGTAGTTGAAGAGGTCCTGGAACCACATCCCGGCGACCATCATGATCCGCCAGTTGTAGCGGGCCTTCTCCGCCAGCCCGAGGCGCGCGCCGTTGTGGCCGTCGATGATCTTGATCAGCTCCCACAGCGTCAGGCCCTCCGGCAGCTGCGAGGGGCGCAGGTTCCGCAGCACCGCCATGGCGAACTGTGCCACGGTCAGGGTCTTCGGCCGGCAGGTGTCGGTGATCACCTTGAGATCCTCGAGCAGACGATCGGTGTCGAGGAACTGCGGGAACGGCACCGCCTGCTTGGTCTGCTCGTTGACGAGCAGCATCGTGCCGATGCCGCAGTTCGGGTGACAGCCGCACTTGAGCGAGCCGAACTCCGCCTCGATACCGTCGAGCTGATCCCTCAGGTCCGAGAACGGGCCGGAGGCCGACAGCGGGTACCAGTCGCGCAGCGGCTCGGTCACCCCCAGCTGGCTTTTCACGTCGTGGGCCAGGTGCGACAGCGTGTAGCGCTGCTTGCGCCGGGTCTCGTCGTCGATGTCCTCGTCGCGGCCGGTGAACGACACCGGCTGGAACGACACCGCGTTGATCTTGTCCACGTTGTCGATGGCGAAACGGACGATGGGGCCGACCTGGTCGTTGTTGACCGTGTTGACGATGGTGACGACGAGCGTCACGTCGATCCCGGCGGCCTTGAGGTTCTCGAGCGCCCGCTTCTTGACGTCGAAGAGGTTGCCAACGCCGCGGTGGTTGTTGGCTTCGTTGGTCACGCCGTCGAACTGCAGGTACGCCAGGCGCAGCCCGGCCGCCTTGGCGCGGTGGCAGTAATCCAGGTCCTGCGCGAAGCGGATGCCGTTGGTGGCGCACTGCACGCTCTGGTAGCCCACCTTGCGCGAGTACGCGACGGCGTCCAGGAAGTAGGGGGAGATGGTCGGCTCGCCGCCGCTGAACTGCACCGACATCTGCCGGCGCGGCGTCACCTGGATCGAGTTGTCGAGGATCTGGCGCACGTCGTCCCACGACAGCTCGTGCACGTACCCCACCTGGTTCGCGTCCATGAAGCACGGGTTGCACATCATGTTGCAGCGGTTGGTCAGGTCGACGGTGAGGACCGCGCCGCGCCCGTACTTGACGGTGGACGAGCCGTGGTTGTGGAAGGGATCCGGCTTCATGCGGAAATCACGACCCGGATAGAGGCGCTCCATGCGGCGCAGGAACTCCGAGTCCATCGCCATGATGTCCTCGCAGCGGCCGTGCTCCTTGCAGGTCTTCTCCATCCAGACCTCGCCGTCGCGCTCGACGATCTGCGCCCGGACCTCGCCCGGTTTTCCCTGCAGCAGCGTCTTCCAATCCGCCTCGCCATTGAGGATGCGGGCGCGCAGCGCCTTCACACACTCAGGGCACAGGGAGTCGGTTTCGCGCGGGAAGCCCAGCTCGGGGAAGGAGCGCTCATGGCTCTTGAGCAGCGGAGCCGGGGCCCACTTCGGCTGCACGCTGCCGAAGGGAACGCGGCGGTTGACCGCCTGGAAGGCGTGCCACGCCAGGTTCGCAGCCCCTTTCAGTCCGTTCCCGACCACCACCGTCGGCCGCAGGGCTCGGGCCCGCGCACGGCGCGCGACGGGTCGCTCCTTCCCGGCGGTCGCGCCGGGGGTCAACGTCTGAACCGGACTGTCGGTGTGAACCTGACTCATTCGCGATCCTCCATCTGGGGATGACACCGTCGTTCCTTGCGTTCACTCCGGTGCCATGCGCGTACGCCCGGGTGCCCGGGCGCTTCGATGCCGACTTCGAATGCCGGATGCGCGGGGATTCGCGGCAATCCGGCCCGATCCGCTGAAACCGGTGAAGCGACTGCGCCTGCTTCAGGACGGGACAGTAACGCCAAGCGCTTTATTATCAGAGAGAAGGGCGAGAGTCAAGGGCATTGCGATGGGATGGCTGGAGGCGGTCTCAGGTCTCCTCCTCCCCCGGTCCCGTCCGCAGCCCGTAGGCGCGCATCTTCCGGTACAGATGGCTCCGCTCCAGCCCCAGGAGCTGGGCCGCCCGGAGCACGTTCCCGGCCGATTCCTTCAGCTTGCGGGCGATGAACCGTCGCTCGAAGTCCTCCCGGCCTTCGCGCAGCGAGCCGAAATCCTGCGTCTCCGACTCGGCCGGGCGCGCGGCCGTCGGGGGCCCCAGGGCCGAGGCGACGGCGGCTTCGGTAATCGCCGCGCCGGGGGTCAGGATGATCAGGCGCTCGATGAGGTTCCGCAGCTCGCGGACGTTCCCGGGCCACGGGTAGTCGACCAGGGGCGCGATCGCCCCCTCTTCGAGCACGACGCTCCGGCCGTACTGGCGTCCCACCAGGGCGACGAAGTGCCGGGCGAGGATCGGGATGTCGCCGGAGCGCTCCCGCAGCGCCGGGACCCGCAGCGGCACCACGTTGAGACGGAAGTAGAGGTCCTCGCGGAACCGCCCCGTCGCGATCTCCCTGGGAAGGTCCTTGTTCGTCGCCGCGAGCACCCGCACGTCGACGCGCACCGTGGTGCCGCCGACCGGTTCGAACGCCTGCTCCTGCAGGACGCGCAGCACCTTGGCCTGCGTCCGCAGCGACATGTCGCCGATCTCGTCGAGGAACAGAGTGCCCCCATCCGCCAGGAGGAAGCGGCCGGCCTTCCCTTCCGACGCCCCCGTGAACGCGCCCTTCACGTGGCCGAACAGCTCGCTTTCGATCAGCTCCTCGGGGATGGCGGCGCAGTTCATCTCCACGAACAGCTCGTCCCGCCGCAGCGATCGCGCGTGAATCAGACGGGCGACCAGCTCCTTCCCCGTTCCGTTCTCGCCGGTGATGAGGACGCGCCCCTGGGTCGGGGCGGCGAGGTCGATCTGCGCCTGCAGCTCGCGGATGACCGGGCTCTCCCCGAGGAATTTCTCCTCCTCCTGCACCCGGTCCCGCAGCGCGTTGAGCCGCGCCTCCTTGCGCCGGTCGGCGATGGCGTTGCGCAGGGTGAGGACGACCTTGTCGAGCGACAGCGGCTTCTCGATGAAGTCGTAGGCCCCGAGCTTTCCCGCCTTGTGCGCCACCGGCACGTCGGCGTGACCGGAGATCATCACGACGCGCGGCGGGGACGGGAGGGCGGCCAGCTCCTCGAGGACGGCGAGGCCGTCCCGGCCGGGCAGCCAGACGTCGAGCAGCACGGCGTGGTAGGGATGGCGGCGCGCCATCTCGAGGCCGCGCTCCCCCGACTCGGCCGCGTCCACGACGTACCCTTCGTCGCGCAGGACGCCGCCGAGGGTGGCGCGCACCCCTTCCTCGTCATCCACCACCAGAACCCGTTCGCGGGACATGCGCGAATTCTACGATGCCGCCGGAAGCACCGGCAGATCGATGACGAAGCGGGCCCCGTGGGGCTGGTTGTCCTCCACCCGGATGCGCCCCATGTGGTCGGAGACGATGCGGTGCACGATGGCCAGTCCCAGCCCGGTGCCGCGCCTCTTGGTCGAGAAATAGGGCAGGAACAGACGATCGCGGTCCCCCGGCCGGATGCCGGGTCCTTCATCGGCCACCTCGATGCGGAGACCCGCTCCTCCCGGCGTGGCGTGCGCTTCGATCCGCAGGAGGCCCCGCCCGCCCATCGCCTCGATGGCGTTGTCGAGGAGGTTCACGAGAACCCGCTTGATCTGCTCCGGGTCGAGCACCGCCTGCGGCAGATCCGCGTCGAGGCGTGTCTCGATGCGGACGTCGGCGTGGCGGTCGCGGTAGAGATCGAGGCAGTCGCCGATCACCTTGCGCACGTCCACCGGCACCCGGCGCGGCGCCGGCAGGCGGGCGAAGCGCGCGAACTCGTCGACGAGCCCCTTGAGCGCCGCCACCTCGCGCACGATGGCGGCGGTCCCTTCGGTCACCGTCTGGTCGACGTCCGGGTCGCGCTCCAGCACTTTCTTGCGGATGCGCTCGGCGGAGAGCTGGATCGGCGTGAGGGGGTTCTTGATCTCGTGGGCCAGACGCCGCGCGACCTCGCGCCACGCGGCGATCTTCTGCGCCCGCATCAGATCGGTCAGGTCCTCCAGAACCAGGAGCGCCCCCGCCGCCTCCCCCTCGTCCGACCGCAGGGCGGTCGCCGACACCGCCAGCGTCCGGATGCGTCCCTCGGTGCTCCACTCCGCTTCGCGCGCCCCTTCGGCGCGCCGGCCGGCGAGGATGTCGTCGACGAGCGGCTCCAGCACGGCGCCCGGCTCGGGAGGCAGCGTGTCTCCGAGCGGCCGCCCGAGCAGGTCGGCGGACGCCTCGAGGCCCAGCAGCCGGCGCGCCGCCGGGTTGATGGTCGTGACGCGGCGCTCCGAGTCGAGCGACACGATCCCCGCCCCGAGGTTCTGCAGGAGGGCTTCGATGTAGCCCCGCCGCTCGCTGAGCTCCCGGTTGCTCTCCTGCAGCTCGCGGTTGCGGCTCTCGATGAGAATCTTCCCGGCCCTCAAATCCGAAGTCATGGCGTTGAACGACTCGACCAGGATGCCGAGCTCGTCCCCTGCCTGCACGTCCACCCGGTAGTCCAGGTTCCCCGCGGCGATCTCCCGCGTCCCGACGGCGAGGGACTGCACCGGCTCGGTGATGCGGCGCGCCAGGTACAGCCCGATCCAGGTCACCGAGAAGAGGACGACCAGAGTGATGAGCGCGAAGACCAGGATGTAGACGCGCTTGATGAGGCGCTTCTGCGTGCGGATCTGGCGGTAGTCGTCGTTGCTGCGGGTCACCGCTTCGGCGAGCCGGGCGAGATCGCGCGACACGAACTGCCCCACCACGGCCACGGCGGCGACACCGTCACCGTCCGGCGACCGGATGGGGTGGCCAGCCCGGATGAGGTGGCCCCCGCGCAGCTCCGACTGCCACACGAACGGGCGGCCCTGGAACGCCCCCTGGAGGGTCTCCGCCGGCAAATCCTCGAGCGCCGCGGTGGAAGGGAGCCGGGGATCCAGCACGGTCCGCGGCGGCCCCTGCACCGGGACCAGCGCCGCCAGGTCGACGTTGTATTCCCGCACGATGGCGGCCAGCCGGTCGTGGGGGTCCTCTCCCGCGCCGCCCTCGGAGGCGAGCCGGCGCGCCGCTTCGCGGGCAAAGGAGGCGGTCCGGGCGCGCACCTCGTCGTAATAGGCGTCGACGATGCGCTGCGAGGCCTCGGTGAGGCGGTCGGCCGGCTCGGTGAACCAGCGGTCGATGCTGCGCTGGATGAGTTGCGTGGCGGCGTAGAAGATGATCCCCGAGGGCACCAGCCACAAAAGCAGCAGCGAGAAGACCAGCTTGGTGCGGAACCGGGAGCCCAGGATGCCGCGGCGCCGCTCCACCAGCGCCTTGATCAGGTTCCTCATCAGCAGGATGAGAAGCGTCAGGACCAGGACGGCGTTGGTCACGAACAGGGCGGACAGGACGGCCGAGTTGGTGACGTAGGACCACGAGAACGACGCGGCGCGGCGGATGAGGAGCGAGACCCCGAGGAAGGACACGAGCAGCACGGCCACGCTGAAGAGAATCAGCCGGTCCGCGCGCAGCCGGGAGGTCATGCCGGGGCGCGGACCATCACCGCCTGAACCTCCGGGTCGTTCAGGGGTGGCTGGCGGCGCCATGAGTGTCGTCCGGAGCCTCGAGGGGCGCACGGACCCATCCGGTGGTGGAGGGCCAGGGGATGAGATAGAAGCGCCAGACGAGGCCGAGATCGCCGCGCGCGCGCACTTCGTAGTTCTCTCCCGGCTTCAAGAGATCCACGGGCGCGATCGCCACGCGATCGAGACTGGTCAGGAAGCGCCGCATCTCGGCCGGGTCGGCGGTCATCCGTTTCTCGACGGTGTCGCCGTCGAGGCGGCGCGTCAGCGTGTACTGCCGGCTCAAAGCGTCGCGCCGGACGCAGGCTTCGATCTCGACGTCGGCCAGCTCCTCGTCCATCAGCCCGCTGCGCTGCCGCATGAGGCGCACCCGGTAGCGGACCGTGCTCTCGATGCCGGTCTCGATTTCCTCCAGGCGCGCCGGGTCGATGGCATCACGCATCTGCAGCGACACGACGACGGACTCGGCGGTGCGCGCGGCGCTCAGATCGAAGAGACCCGGGGCGGCGAGACAGGGAGCGGCGCTGAGGAGAAGGACCGCGGCCGCGATGAGGTGTCGTTTCACTCGGAGGTGGCGCCGAGGCCCGGCGCTCGCCGCAACCGTCGGCGGATGGGGAGTCTAGGGCCGAACGGGCGGACCTGACAAGCGGTCCGGCCCCCGGGGCGGGGCCGGAGACGGCCTCAGGCGCTCAGCACCGAGGGTCGCGGCACGAGCCGCTCGCCGAGATGCGAGAAGCGGTCGTACCACTGCGGCGGGTGCGGGCGGACCGCGGAAGCGGCCGCCACGGCGCCGTCGCGCAGGCGGCGCACGAGCTCGGCGTGCAGGCGGTGCCCGCCTTTGAACACGACGACGTGCGCCTGGAGCGGAGCCCCGAGGAGCGCCAGGTCACCGATGAGGTCGAGCACCTTGTGACGCACGAATTCGTCGCGGAAGCGCAGCGACCCGCCGACGATCCCGTCCTCCCCCACGACGACCGCGTTGTCGAGGGAGCCGCCGATGGCGCGTCCCGACGCGCGCATCGCCTGCACGTCCCGGAGCAGGCAGAAGGTGCGCGCCGGGGCAATCGACGCGGCGAAGACCTCCTCGTCGAGCGCCAGGGCCACGGCCTGGTAGCCGATGGCGGGATGCGGGAAATCGATGGCGTAGGAGATGCGGAAGTCCCGCGACGGCAGGGCCAGGATCGCCCGTTCGCCATCCCGGACGGTCAGGGGCCGCTTCACCGTCACCGGCCGGCGGGAGGCGCTCTGCGCCATCGTCCCGACTCGTCGGATCGCGTCCACGAAAGGCGCCGCGCTGCCGTCGAGAATGGGGATCTCCGGACCATCGACCTCGATGCGGGCGTTGTCGATCCCCAGTCCCTGGAGCGCGGCGAGCAGGTGCTCCACGGTGGCGACGGAGGCGCCGTCACGGCCGAGGGTGGTGGCGAGGCTCGAGTCCCCGATCGCCTCGGGCGACGCGGGAATTTCCTTTCCCCCGAGATCGCGCCGGGCGAAAAGCAGGCCGTGGTTGACGGGAGCCGGGAGAATCTCCACGCGGGTCTCAGCACCGGAGTGCAGACCGACCCCTTCGATTCCCACAGTCCGACGCACCGTTCGCTGCTGATTCATTCGTGAATTCCCTCGGCCCCCCTGCGGGCACGGCTCCCCCTAGAGCAGGGGACGTGCCAGCCCCGGGGTCGCTCCCAGAGGCGTCCGAAACACCATGTTTTCAGCGACTTCCACGCGACGGGCCACGGGGCTTCCCACGGCGCTTCAGTGGCATTGGTGCATCTGCCACGCTGCGATGTCTCATTCCTGCCATTCTTCTGGCGCTGCCATCGGCGTGTTTGACAGCCGATCACACCCGATGCTAGTGTCCCGCGCCGCGGGCGGATGCGAATCGTGAGCGACGATCGGCACTCGGGGATGGACGCCAACCGGCGTCTGGCGGAAAAAGTCGAGCGTTTCCGGTCCGACCTGGAATCGGCCCTCCGCGATCTCGCGTCCCCCATCGAAACCGCTGCGCCCGCCGGGGCCTCCGAGTTCGCGGGCGCCGTCCAGGCCATCCACGCGATTCTCGACGCCGGCTCGGCCGACCAGCGCGAGGTCCTCAGGTCGGTCCTGGATGCGAGCGCGCTCTGCTTCACCCGATGCCTCATCCTGATTGGTCGCGATTCCCTGCTGGTGGAGTGGGAGGCGCGCGGCTTCGGCGGCAACGGCCGCGCGCACGAACGCCTGAGCCTGCCCGCGACCGGCGACCATCTCATGTCCCGGGCACGCACCTCCGGTACGCTTCGGACGGCCGGGCCCGAAGGGCCGGGATCCGCCGTGGTCGAGGCGCTCGGAGGGTCCGTGCCCGTCGCCTCCGCCGCCTGTCCCCTCCTGGTCCGCGGCCGTCCGGTCGCGATTCTCTACGGCGATTCCGCCGAAACAGCCGCGCCCCCCACGTCGGCGGATCTGTTCGCCGTCTTCGCGCGCCTCGGCGGAGCCGCGCTCGAGATGCAGGCGCTGACCCGGAGGTCGCACCCGGCAGGCGAAACGGCCGCCGGGTCCCGCCTGCCGGCGCGCGCACCGATGCGGGTCGGGCCGGCCGGGACGCCGCCGGCCGCCCCGGAGGAGGCCGAGATGCAGGCGCTGCTCGGTGATCTCGATTCCCTCCCGCGCCGCGAATCAGCGGAGCCGGCGCTGTCGCCGGAGGAGCAGCGGCAGCACAACGACGCCCGCCGTTTCGCGAGCCTGCTCGTCTCGGAGCTTCTGCTCTACAACGAGGAGGCGGTCATCCAGGGGCGCAAGCAGCGCGACCTGTCCCACCGGCTCGCCCGCGAGATCGAGCGCACCCGGCAGGCCTATGCCGCGCGCGTCCCCACCGGCCTGCGCACCGCTCCCCGGTACCTGGAGGACGAGCTGCTCCGCGTCCTCGCCGACGGCGACGAGGCCCTGCTCTCCCGTTGATCGGTTGTTGAGCGCGCGCGTCAGCGGCGCTTCAGCCGCTCGAGCAGGCGGGCGTGGATCCCGCCGAACGCACCGTTGGACATGACCACCACGACATCGCCGGCGCCCGCCTCGCGCCCGAGCCGCTCGACGATCTCGTCCACCGCGGGAACGTACCGGGCCCACTGACCGCGCGCTTCGAGGTCCGCGACCAGGCGCTCGGCGGAGAAACGCTCTCCCTCGGGGGCCCGCTCCGGGTGATCGACCGCCGCGACGACGACGCGATCCGCCGGCGCGAACGCCTCGGCGTACTCCTGCTGGAAGACGCTGCGGCGCGTCGTGTTGGTGCGCGGTTCGAAGATGGTCCAGATGCGGCGGTCGCCGTATTGCTGCCGCAGCCCCTCGAGCGTCAGGCGGACCGCGGTCGGGTGATGGGCGAAATCGTCCAGCACCGTCACTCCGCCCGCTTCGCCCCGGACCTCCTGGCGGCGGCGCACGCCAGCGAAGGACGCGAGCCCCGCGGCGATGGCGTCGGGCGCCACGCCGCGCCCTGCGGCGGCCGCCGTCACGGCCAGGATGTTCCGGAGGTTGTGCGGGCCGAAGAGCGGCGTCCTGCCACGCAGGAACAGCGTGCCCCGCCGGATGATCTCGATCTCCACTCCATCCGGGCCCGCGCCGAGAGCGCGGCCACGCCAGACCCCGCCCTCGTCGAGGCCGTAGGTTTCCACCGGGGCTCCACTCCGGGCCGCGATCGCGGCGGCGTTCGCATCATCGGCGCAGGCGATCAGGAGACCGTCCTTGGGCACGAGAGCGACGTACTTGCGGAAGGCCTCCTTGACGGCTTCGAGATCGCGGAACATCTCGGCATGATCGAACTCCACCGACGTCAGGATCGCGGTACGCGGGCGGTAGTGCAGGAACTTCGGGCCCTTGTCGAAGAAGGCGGTCTCGTATTCGTCCCCTTCGATGACGAACTCGTCGCCCGGGCCGAGGTCGAACGACCGGTCGAAGTTGCGCAGCACGCCCCCGACCAGGAAGGAAGGCCGGCGTCCCGCCGCGTGCAGCACCCAGGCCAGGAGAGCCGAGGTCGTCGTCTTGCCGTGCGTCCCGGCCACGACCATCGAGTGGCGGCCTTCGAGGAAGAGGCGGCCAATCGCCTCCGCCATGCTCAGGTACGGGAGGCCGCGCTCCCGCGCCGCCACGGCCTCGACATTCGAGGAGGTGGCGATGTTCCCGACGATCACCAGATCGGGGCGAATGTCGAGGTGCTCGGCGCGGTAGCCCTCCATCACGGGGATGCCCTGCGACGCGAGCATGGTGCTCATTGGGGGAAAGACCGACTCGTCGGAGCCGGTCACCTGGTGGCCGGCCGACTGCAGCAGGCCCGCGAGCGAGGCCATGCCGGTGCCGCAGATGCCGATCAGGTGAATGCGACGCGGCGCGCTGGCGTCTGGCGTCATCGGGATCGGGGCGTTGGTCGTCCCGCGCCGGCGCGGGAAAACCCTACTGGGGCGCTCCGGTGGCGTCGAGGTTCTCGTCGGTGATGAGACCGATCTTCTCCACTCCGCCGCCGCGCATGGCGTCCATCACCTGAATGACGTAATCGTAGGGGACCTCGTTGTCCGACTGGAAGAAGACGACCTTCTCCCGCCGCCCCTTCATCAGCTCCTCCATGCGGTTCTGGACCCCGTCGAGCGCCCCGACGATCTCCTCACGATTCAGGAGGACTCGCGGCGAATCGGCCGGTCCCTTGACCGTCAGGATGAAGGTGTCAGTCGGATCGACGGGCTGCGTCTCCTGGTTCTGATCCTTCGGCGGGACGGCCACGTCCAGCGTCCGGCTGAGCAGCGGCGTGATGACCATGAAGATGACCAGCAGAACGAGGCAGATGTCGACGAAAGGAGTGACGTTGGGTTGGGAGTTGACCCCTTTGCCACCGACGGCCATGCCCATGGCGGACCTCCTATCCTTCCGCGCCCGGGGCCTTCTCGGTCACGAGGGAGACTTCCTCGAACCCGGCCTCGTTGGTCTCGACCATGACCTTGCGGACGTCACCGTACTTCATCCCCTTGTCTGCCTTGATCAGGACCGCCTTGTCCGGCATGCGGTCGTGAATCTCCGTCATTTCGGCCTGGAACTGGTCGCGTGGAACCGGCTTTTTCTGGATGTAGATCTGCTTGTCGTTGGGGACGGCCACGACGATGGCGTGCGCTTCATCGTCCTCGTGCTTCTCGGTGTGCTTGGCATAAGGCAGGTGCACGGTGATCCCCTCCTGGAGCATCGGGGTGACCACCATGAAGATCACGAGCAGCACGAGGCAGATGTCGACAAACGGCGTGACATTGATGTCCGAGTTGAGATTCTTGCTATCGCCGGCTTGCATTGCCGCT
>DASYQE010000128.1:0-4233 GCA_036005805.1 Candidatus Polarisedimenticolia bacterium
CACCGACCCGCAGGGCAAGCCGCTCGAGAAGGTGCCCATCTTCTTCGAGGCGACCGACATCAAGAAGACGGTCGGACCCGTGAAGACCAACGCCAAGGGCGAGTACCTCATCGCCACGCTCGACATCTCGGTCGCCCGCAAATGGAGGGTGTACCCGAAGCTCGACGGGTACAAGACGGTCATCATGGACTGGCACGTCGTCGGCTCGGACGGCACCGAGGCCGACAAGGGCGAGAAGCTGATGGACAGCAAGCAGGAGTTCCCCGACTTCACCATGCTGCTCGTGGGGGACTCCGGGCGGAACGAATACAACTTCACCATCGCCAAGGAAGCCGATTTCGTCGCGGCCAACCAGGCGATCATCAAGAAGCGCAAGGAGGCCCAGGGAGGCGGCGCCGCCACCACCGCCCAGGCAGGGGCCCCCGAGACGGGCGCGGCGCCGGCGGCGCCGGCCGCCCCGACGATCAACCCGGAAGCGGCGGCCTCGCTGCAGAAGGCCAAGTCGCTGGCCGACGCCGGCAACCACGCCCAGGCGATCGAAGGGTATAAGGCATTTCTCGCCAAGGATCCGACGAGCAATCCGGCGGTCTACTACTACCTCGGCAAGAGCCTGTTCGAAACCGGCGATGACGCCGGCGCGGCGGCGGCGTTCTCCAAGGGGTTGGAGCTCAAGCCGGACATGAAGGGAGCGCACTTCTTCCTGGGGAACCTGTCGCTGCGGCAGGAGGACCCCGCGGGCGCGGCCGTCGAGTACCAGAAGGAGCTGGCCCTGTCGCCCGATTCGGACACGGTGCTCTACAACCTCGGACAGGCGCAGATCAAGAACGGCAAGTACGACGAGGCGATCGCCGCCCTGGAGAAGGCGTCGGCGATCAACCCCCAGAAGCCCGAGCCGCTGATGGCGCTCGCATCGGCGTACGAGGCCAAGGGGGACAAGGCGAAGTCGGACGAGATGTACCAGAAGGTGGCCGCCATCGATCCGCGCAACGCCGCCATCCTCTTCTACAACATCGGGGTCAAGGCCTGGAACGACAACCGCGGCAAGGACGCGACCAAGGCCTACCAGAAAGCGGTGGAGATCGACCCGAACTACGCCCAGGCCCACCGCGAGCTGGCGCGGGCCCTCATGGCGACACAGGACTTCAAGGGGGCGCTGGCCCACTTCCAGGAATACCTGAAGCTCGAGCCGAAGGCCGCGGACGCGAAGGAAATCCAGGACAACATCGCGCTCCTCAAGAAGTAGGAGCGGGTCTCAACGGGCCGGGACCGGGGCCCGCCAGGCGGCGAAGGCGATCATCCTTCCGGGGGCGCCGGCGCTGCGGCGGTACGACTCCAGCAGGTCCGGCTCGCACATGGTGCACAGCCCCACCGCGGCGATGCGGTCCGGCCGGACGCCAGAGGCGAGGGCCTGGCGCCGGTTCGCCTCGACCAGGTCCACCCGCGAACGCGGGTGGCCTGTGCGGACGAAGGCCCCGGCGCCCGCATCGGTGCGACGCAGCGCTTCGATCACCTCGTCGCCCACCTCGAAGCAGCAGGGACCGATGGCCGGACCCACTCCGACGGTGATGTCCTCCGGGGGCGCCCCCGCCGCGGCGAAGGCCTCGATCGCCGCCGCCAGGACCCCGGCCGCGGTGCCGCGCCACCCGGCGTGCACGGCGCCGAGGGTGCGGCTTCCCGGATGGCAGAGCAGGAGGGAGACGCAGTCGGCGGTGGCCACGCCGATCGCCGTGTCGTCGCGCCGGGTCACGAGCGCGTCTCCCTGCGGGCGTCCGGGCTCCTCGCGCCACAGCGGCTCGTCCGCCCGAAGCATCCGCACCGCGGCGCCGTGGACCTGCTTCAGGGTGGCGAGGGGCAGCGTTCGTCCCGCCGCCAGCCGGATGGCCTCGAGGGGATCGGATCCCTTCACCGTGAAACCGTGCGCCAGGCCCGGAATCCGTTCGAGCAGGGGCAGGCGCAGGTGCCGCGCGGCGCCCGTTCCAGAGAGTTTCACGTCCTCCATGACCGCAGTGTAAGGGCCCGTCGAGCCGACCCGCAAGGCGCGCGGGCGCCCGCCCGGTCCCGCGCCTTGACAAGCGTATTGGGTTACGGCAATCTAACGCCCCTCGCGGAACCGAATCGGCCGGCTCGCCGCCGGCCCCCGTGAACGGAGGCCTCACACGCCTCCTTTTTGTTTGGCCCGGCGTCGAGGCGCGCCCGCGGGAGGCGCGGCTCCGGCCGGGCCATGGGAGTCAGAGCTTGGGTCCGTTGGGTCTGATGGCCCCTCCACAGGGGGCCGGGCAGTCGAACCCCTGGCTGCAGCTCGTCCCGCTGCTTTTCTTCTTCATCGTGATCTATTTCCTTTTGATCCGCCCGGCGCGCGTCCGGCAGAAGCAGACCCAGGAGATGCTCGACGCGCTGCGGCCGGGCGACAAGGTGACGACCTCGGGGGGCCTGCTCGGCACCGTCGTGGCCGTCGATCGCGACATCGTGCAGCTGCGCATCGCCGACAAGGTGAAGGTGGATGTCACGCGCAGCGCCATCATCCAGAGACAGGAAGGCTCCGGCGCTTCGCCGGAGGCGTGAGGACGGTATGAATCTCTCCGACGTGCGGGTGCGGCTCGCGATCGTTCTGGCTTCGGTCGTCCTCTGCGGGGCGCTCATCTACCCGCTGTCGAAGACCATCAACCTGGGTCTCGACCTGCGCGGCGGCATCCACATGGTGATGCGCGTGCGCACCGACGACGCGGTCAAGGCGGAGATCGACCTGGCGCGCGAGCGGGTGCGCAACGCCCTCAAGGAGAAGGGCATCACCGTCGCCTCCCTCGACAGCCCGGCGCTCGACGCGCTGACGCTCACGGGCATCGAGCCGGCGCGCCTCGACGAGGCCCGCACGCTCATCCGCGACCAGTTCCAGCAGTACAGCGTCGAGGGCAGCGGCGGCGCCCTGACGCTGCGGCTGCGCCCGGCCGACGAGTCGGGGATCCGCGACAGCGCGGTGCGCCAGGCGCTCGAGACCATCCGCACCCGCATCGACAAGTTCGGCGTCGCCGAGCCGCTCATCCAGCGCAAGGGCGTCGGCCCGCAGGCGGATCAGATCGTCGTGCAGCTCCCGGGCGTGGACGATCCCGAGCGCGTCAAGGACCTGATCGGCAAGCCGGCCTTCCTCGAGTGGAAAATGGTGAAGGTGCCGCCCGGGATCACCGCCGACCAGTTCCGGGCGGCCCCGGACCAGCAGGCGCTGGCCTCCCAGTTCGGCGGCAGCCTCCCCAGCGATGTCGAGGCACTGCCGCAGGACGTGCGCGACCGGGACGGACGGACGCAGACCGTGTGGTGGCCCGTCACCCGCTCGTCGCCCCTCACCGGCGCCGACCTGAAGAACTCCCGCCGCGATCAGGATCGCTTCGGCGGCGCGGCGGTGAACTTCCTGCTCACCGCCGAGGCGGGGCAGCGCTTCCAGGAGCTGACCCGCGCCAACCAGGGGCAGCTCCTGGCGATCGTCCTCGACCACAAGATCCTGTCGGCCCCCCGCATCAACGCGGTGATCGCCGAGCGCGGCATCATCGAGGGGGGGAACTTCACCCTGGAGAGCTCCGAGGACCTGGCCCTGAAGCTGAGGAGCGGCGCGCTCCCGGCGGGGATGGACATCCTCGAGGAGCGCACCGTCGGCGCCTCGCTCGGGGCCGACTCGATCAAGCAGGGGGTGATCGCCTCGATCATCGGATCGATCGTCGTGGTCCTCTTCATGCTCATCTACTACCGGCTGGCGGGGGTCAACGCCGCGGTCGCGCTGGTCCTCAACATCATGATCCTGCTGGCGGCGATGGCGAGCATGCGCTCGACCCTGACCCTTCCCGGCATCGCCGGCATCGCGCTGACCATCGGGATGGCGGTGGACGCGAACGTCCTCGTCTTCGAGCGCATCCGCGAGGAGGTCCGGGCCGGGCGCACCGTCAAGGCGGCGATCCACGAAGGGTTCAAGAAAGCGCTCGCGACGATCATCGACAGCCACTTCACCACCCTCATCGCCGCCTTCGCGCTGCTCGGGTTCGGCACCGGGCCGGTGAAGGGGTTCGCCGTGACCCTCTCGGTCGGCATCATCGCCAACCTCTGGACCGCGCTGTTCATGTCGCGGGCGATGTTCGACGCCCTGCTCACGCTCAAGCCGCGCACGACGCAGCTGAGCATCTAGGAGCCCGAGACCATGCTGCAGGTCTTCCACGACGCCGGCTTCCAGCTCATGGGGCGGACGAAGTA
>DASYQE010000129.1:0-17563 GCA_036005805.1 Candidatus Polarisedimenticolia bacterium
GCGCGCCCGCGAGGGGGCCGAGCAGTTCGCGCGCGACTCGGGCGGAAGGCTCGACGGCATCCGGCAGGCGAGCCAGGGGGTCTTCGAGATCCAGCCGCGCGATCCGATCCCCGGCGCCAGCGAAGAGACCCAGATGAACAAGACGGTGCGGGTGGTGACGACCGTGCAGTACGCGCTGGCGGGATAGACGGGACGGCGCATGCAGGACGACCTGTTTCGGGAGCCCCCCGGTCCGTCGCGCGACTCTGGCCCGTCGCGGGACCCCGGCTCCTCGGGGATCCATCCCGCCGGAAGAATGCGCGAGGCATTGCACGCACGCTTCGGCCTGCAGGAATTCCGGCCCGGGCAGGAGGAGGCGGCCGCGGCGGTCCTGCTGGGGCGCGACCTCGTCGCGGTGATGCCGACCGGCTCCGGCAAGTCTCTCTGCTTCCAGTTGCCGGCGCTGCTCCTGGACGGCGTCACGCTCGTCGTCTCGCCGCTCATCGCGCTGATGAAGGACCAGGTGGACGGGCTGCGGGAGCGTGGGCTGGCCGCCGCCGGAATCCACTCGCTCATGAGCGCAGCGCAGCGGTCGGCGACCGAAGCGGACCTCGCGGCCGGGAGACTGCGTCTCCTCTACGTCGCGCCGGAGCGCCTGGCGGCTCCGGGGTTCCGCGCCGCGCTCGGGCGCTCCCGCGTCGCCCGGCTGGTGGTGGACGAGGCGCACTGCATCTCCCAGTGGGGGCACGATTTCCGGCCCGACTACACCCGCCTCGGCGAGCTGCGCCAGGCCCTCGGCGTGCCGGCGGCGGCGTTCACCGCCACCGCCACCCCCGACGTGCGCCGCGACATCGCGCGCCAGCTCGGGATGGGGGAGCCTGTGGAGATCGTCACCGGCTTCGAGCGGCCGAACCTGACCCTCTCGGTCGAGCCGGCCCGGGCGCGCGCCGACAAGATGCGGGCGCTCGATCGTCTGCTGCGCGATCCGGGACCCCCGGGGATCGTCTACGCCGCGACGCGCAAGAACGTCGAGCTGTGGGCCGCGCACCTCGAAGAATGCGGCCTGCGCGCCGGGCAGTACCACGGCGGATTGCCGGACGAGCAGCGGCACCGCGTGCAGGACCTCTTCCTCGCTGGCCGGCTCGACGTCATCGCCGCCACCAACGCTTTCGGCATGGGGGTGGACAAGGCCGATCTGCGCTTCGTGGCGCACGCCGACGTTCCCGGGAGCATCGAGGCGTACTACCAGGAAGTCGGACGGGCCGGCCGCGACGGCAAGCCGTCGCGCGGCGCCCTGTTCTTCTCTCCCGCCGACGTGCGCACGCAGGAGTTCTTCCTCGCCGGTTCGAACCCGCCGCCGGAGGCCTTCCGCCGCGCCTGGCAGGCGCTGGGCGAGGGGGCGGACGAAGACGAGATCGAAGCGCTGGCGGGCGGCGACGCGACCCAGGGGATGGCGCTGCAGACCGCCGCCCGCGTGCTGCGGCGCGCCGCCGAAGGTCGGGGGCTGCGCGTCGGCGCGGGTGCCCCGCCGATCGACCTCGAGGTCCAGGCGGAGAAGGCCCGGCGCGATCGCGGCCGTCTCGACATCATGCTGCGCTATGCTTTCGGCAGCGGCTGCCGCACCCGCTTCATCTACGACTATTTCGCTGGCGGCGCGCGCGCCGGAGCAGTGCCGCGCTGCGGCACCTGCGACGTCTGTCTCGGCTGGCGCCACAACACCGGTCGTCCGCTCGACGATCGCGAATACGAGCAGGTGCGCATCGCGCTTTCGGCCGTGGCGCGCCTCAACGCCCGCTTCGGCTTGGCGCGCATCGCGGAGGTCCTCGCCGGCAGCGGCAGCAAAGAGGTCCTCGACCGCGGCCTCGACCGGATGCCGACCTACGGCCGGCTCAAGGCGCTCGGAACCGACGCGATCAAGAGGATGCTCGACGTCCTGCTCGAAGCCGGCCTGCTCGAGCGCCGCGGCATCGAGGGAGGGCGGCCTGGCGCGTTCGTCCTCGCCCTGACCGAGGCGGGCTCTCTCGTGATGAAGGCCGAGTCGCGCCCGATGCTCGCGCTGCCGGGTCCCGAGGAGAGCAGCCGGGGGAAGAAGAAAGCACAGCCGGCGCGCGGGCGCACGATTTCCGGCGTCCGTCCCGGACGAACGGCCGCGATCGCGGGTGCGCGCGCCACCGCCGACGGCGGGGTGGTCGAAGGCGGCGGCGATCTCGACGAGGCGCTTCTGGCCGATCTCAAGTCGTGGCGGACGGGGGAGGCGCGCCGCCGTGGCATCCCCGCCTACATCGTGTTCCACGATCGCACGCTCGTGGAAATCGCCACCGTGCGACCTCGCAATGCGACCGACCTCGGCGCTGTCGCCGGGCTCGGCCCCGCGAAGATGGCCGCCTATGCCGACGTGCTCCTGGCGCTGCTCGCCGGCAAACAGGTGAAGCAGGCCGACTGAGGTGGGCCGTGCCCCTCAGGGACAGGCGAGCGGGCTGGCAGCAGCGGTCTGGTCCCGATGGGCGCTGCCGTAGGTGCCGACTCCGCAGGGATTGTGACCACGGACCATGATGTACAAACCGTTGCCGGGCGGACCCGGATCGAACACGGAGAGATCGAAGGCCCAGAAACTCAGGCCGGATTGCAGGCAGAACCCGCCCGTCAAGCCGCCGCTCTGACGCAGTGAAGCCAGCGAGCCGGCGAACACGTCATAAAGCACGGTCAGTCCTGAGACTGGGGCCAGATCATCCCACAGACAGGTTTCACTGCCCTGATCGAAGACGACCTGCAGATTGGTCACCTCCGGCGGCGCGGCCCAGGTTTCTGGATCCGACGGCTGACAGTCCGAGCAGTCGACGTGACCATCTCCATCCGTGTCCGGGGTCCCTTCGTCGACGGAGCCGTCGCAATCGTCATCGACACCATTGCACGTCTCCGTGGCGCCAGGATGGCGCGCGGGATTGCCATCATCGCAGTCACCGATGCAGGGCGGGAAACCATCACCGTCCGCATCCAGCTCGGACGGAGGAACGAGGCCGTCG
The DNA here is from genome assembly GCA_036005805.1 of Candidatus Polarisedimenticolia bacterium. GTDB lineage: Bacteria > Acidobacteriota > Polarisedimenticolia > Gp22-AA2 > Gp22-AA2 > DASRAU01. The sequence continues at coordinate 3,003 of DASYQE010000129.1, forward strand.
CAGTCGGTGTCAATGCCATCGCACCCTTCCGGCGCTCCGGGATGGACGGCGGCCAGATCGTCCCGGCAATCCCCCTGGCAGCCGGCGAAGTGATCGCCGTCGTCGTCCCTCTCGTCCGGGGGCAGGACGCCGTCGCAGTTGTCGTCCCGCTGGTCGCAGATCTCCGCGGCGCCGGGATGCACGGCCGGTGCGAAGTCGTCACAGTCCGCGGAACAACTGAATCCATCGCCGTCATTGTCGACGGTCATGCCTTCGTCGACGGTCCCGTTGCAATCGTCGTCGAGGCCATTGCACGTTTCGACGCCGCCCGGATGGGCCGCCGCGCGCGTGTCGTCGCAATCGCCGGAGTTCGTGACGGACCCGACGGGAGGAGCGCAGGAGGGAACTGCCATGGCCGGGTCTCCAAACCCGTCGCCGTCCGCGTCCTGGTAATAGGTCGCCACAGTCCCTCCGCCGCAGGCGCAGTAGCGGGCTCCCGTATTGAACTCCCAGGAAGCGACGGAGGGGCTCGTCGCTCCGATGCCGCCCCAGACGATCATCCATTCGCCCGTCCAGACCGCCGTGTGTTGCCCGCGGGCGGTCGGGGAATCGGCGGTGGACATCGCGCTCCACGTGTCGAAACCCGGGTCATACGCTCCGCCGGTGTCGAGGCTGCTGACGAAAGGCGATCCCTGGTAGCCGCCCCAGATCAGCACGCGGTCGCCGGTCCACACCGCCGATGCGAGGCAACTCGGGGTGAATGCGATCATGGGAGACCAGGTGTTCGTCGCGGGGTCGTAGCATGCGCCCGAATTCAACGCGCTCGTGCCGCTGACTCCGCCCCAGATCATCATGCGCTGCCCCGTCCAGGCGGCGCTTTGGAAGCGACGTGCCGAGGGCGCCCCGGAAGCCGCAATCGGCAGCCAGGTGTCGGCCTCCGGGTCGTACCGTCCGCCGTCGCCGCTGACGCTCGATTCGTTGTAACCGCCCCCCCAGATGAGCATGCGGCTTCCGGTCCAGACTCCCGTATGTTCGAAGCGCGGCAAGGGGGCGTTGGCCGTCGCGGTCGCCATCCAGTGATCGGTGACCGGGTCGTATCGTCCTCCCGTATTCGTGAAGCCCGCCGGTGTTTTTCCGCCCCACACCACCATGCGGTGCCCGGTCCAGACCGCGGAGTGCCCCAGCCGCGGCAGGGGAGCATTCAACATCGAAGTCGCCGCCCAGGAATCGGCGAGAGGATCGTAACGACCGCCGCTGGCGATCCATTCCCCTGCGCCGTTGCCGCCCCAGACGATCATGTGTTGCCCGGTCCAGAGCGCGGTGTGGTCGTAACGCGCCGTGGGCGCGTTCACGGTCGAAGTGGGTGACCAGGTGGCGAGCGCGGGATCGTATCGGCCACCGGTCAACAAGACTGTCGAGTTGCCCGAGGAGTCCTGCGTGCGCTTTCCTCCCCAGACCACCATCTGGCTTCCCGTCCAGACGGCGGTGTGGGAGTCTCTCGCATCCGGAGCGCTTCCGGTGGAGATCGGCGTCCAGGAATCGGTCGCCGGACGGAAGCGTCCACCTGAAAAGAGGGATCCTCCGTCCCCCCCGCCCCAGACGAGGACTTGATTCCCCGTCCAGAGCAACGGATTCAGGCCCTGCGCCCGCGGCGCCGGCGCGTTCGTCGTGGACGTCGGCGTCCAGGTGTCGGAGACAGGGTTGTAACGCCCTCCCGAATCCAGGTAGCCCCCGGGATTCGAAGCCCCCAGGCCGATACCGCCCCACACGACCATCTCGCTTCCAGTCCAGACGGCGCCGTGCCCTTCCCGCGCGCCGGGGGCGTTCGTCGTCGACGTCGGCGTCCAGGTATCGGTCGTGGGATCGTAACGGCCTCCCGTGTCGAGCCACCGGGCCGACCAGGAGGAGGACCCTCCCCAGACGAGCATCTCGGGTCCCGAGGAGACGGCACTGTGGTCACGCCGGCCCACGGGGGCGTTCGTCGTCGTCATGGGAGACCACGTGTTCGAGACGGGGTCGTAGCGACCGCCGCTGTTCAGGGGTCCACTGGTGTTGGCTCCGCCCCAGACGATCAGCCGGCCCCCGGCCCACGTTGCCGTGAAGGATCCGCGGGTCGTGGGTGCGTTCGCGGTGGACATGGGGGACCATGCATTGGTTGACGGGTCATAGAGACCTCCACTCCACGCCACTCCTCCGAAGGGCTGGTTGATGGTTCCCCAGACAATCATCCGGGTTCCGGTCCAGACGGCCTTGTGGCCGGGATTGAAGAAACCGGAGGGAGCGCCAGCCGTCGACATCGCGCTCCAGGTATCCGAGACCGGATCGTATCGTCCGCCGTCGATCAATGCGCTCGCGCCCGAGTATCCGCCCCAGACAATCACCTGACTCCCGGTCCAGACGAGCGTGTGGGCGAACCTTCCGGCCGGCGCATTGAGCCGGGACATGGGAGACCAGGTGTCGGTGACCGGGTCGTACCGCCACCCTTTGTTGTCTTTGGAAGAGCCGCCCCAGACCAACATGGCGCTGCCGGCCCAGACCGACGGAGCGGCCCGGTCCGGGATTTCGTCGAGGAGGCCGCCGTCCCAGGCGGTGTTGCACCCGGCGGGCGCCTGAATGGCCGGCGAGGCGATCGCGGCGGCGGCCGCCGCATCACCATCTCCCGCAACCGCCGCGACCGGAAGACGGCTGAAACGCCCCCGCGTACGCGCCCACCACGCGTCCCACGTTTCCTTCTCCACACGGTAGGTCGCGATGCGCAGCGAGTCGTCCGACCGCTCGAGCGGGACGCGCAGCAGGAACGCATCGCGCTCTTCGTCGATGGACCCGCCTTCCAGGTCGCCCTTGACGCGGGCGCGCAGCCGCTCGAACGCCTCCGGTTCGGCGCGACGATCGAAGACCTCGACGGTGCGACGCGGATGAGCCGCCCGCGCGTCGAGTCGGCCTTCGAGTAACGCCTGTCGGATTCCCTCGGTCTCCTGCCGGGGAACCTGGTGGATCGACTCGTCGTACGCGAAGAAATTCCTCGCCAGGCGGTCGACGAGAGCGGGACGCGCCAGGCATTCCTGGATCAGGAACGGGTCGTCCCCCAGGGCCGCGAACAGCTCGCGGAGCCGGTCCGGCATCTGGGTCTGCTCGACCATCCTCTCGAGTTCGCGGCGGAGCATCGTGGCCGTGATGGGCGTCTTCCAGAGGGTCTCGAGAGCGGCGCTCTTCTCGAGGTAGGCGTGGACCTTGCGCTCGAGCAGGTCGGGCGGGACCGCGGCCTCGAACGACATGGTGGCTCCGATCTGCCCGGAGTAATAGGTGCGCTCGATGGCGTCCTGGGCCCGGACCCGTTCCTCGAATGTGAGCGGACGCCCGAAGCTCGGGCGGGGCGCCAGGAGAAGCGTCAGCGGGAGCGTCAGGAGGAGCATGGGGAACCGGCTTCTCATCCCCATCCTGCTTCTCATTCCTTCCTCCCGCGACAGGCGATCGGATCTCCGGCGAGGTCTTTCGGACAATCGGTGGGGGAACGGTACCGCCATTCCGGAACCGGTGCAACTTCATCCCGGAGGCCCTGCCTTGCCGGCGAGCACGCGGCGGCACTGTGAGACAATGCGCCCCCGGAACGGGAGGAGGGCAGGCCTGTGGCTTGGTGGATCTGGGTGCTCGCCGGACTCGCCCTGTTCGCGTTCGAGCTGCTGACGCCCGGCGGGTTCTTCGTCATCTTCTTCGGCGTCGGGGCGCTCGCCGTGGGACTTCTGGCCGGGCTCGGCATCGTCGAAGCCGGCCCGGTCGAGTGGCTCCTCTTCTCCGCGATCTCGGTCGTCTCCCTGCTCCTCTTCCGCAAGCCGCTGCTCGAATGGATGAAGCGCCGCGAGCCAGCTCGCCCGCCGGTGGATTCGCTCGTCGGGGAGACGGCGGTGCTGACCGAGGACCTGCCGGCGGGAGGCGTCGGCAAAGCGGAGCTGCGCGGCACCTCCTGGAACGTGCGGGCGCGCGAAGAGGCCGGTCTAGCGCGCGGGCAGCGGACGAAGGTGGAGCGAGTGGATGGCCTGACGCTCTGGGTGAGGGCTGAACAATGACGCCGATGCTGATCGTGGTCGTGGTCCTGGCCTTCCTGCTGCTGGTGATCATCGCCAAGACCGCCGTGGTGGTGCCGCAGCAGAGCGCCTTCGTGGTCGAGCGGCTCGGCAAGTACTCCGGCACGCTCGACGCGGGGTTCCACATCCTGCTGCCGTTCTTCGACGTCATCCGCTACCGCCACTCGCTCAAGGAGCACGCGCTGGACATCCCCGAGCAGGTCTGCATCACGCGCGACAACGTGCAGGTGCACGTGGACGGCGTCCTCTACCTCAAGGTGCTCAACCCCGAGCGGGCCTCCTACGGCGTCGCCGACTACCTGTTCGCCATCACCCAGCTGGCGCAGACGGCGCTGCGCAGCGAGGTCGGCAAGATCGACCTCGACCGCACCTTCGAGGAGCGCACCCACATCAACGCCGAGATCGTCAACGAGCTGGACAAGGCGTCCGAGCCGTGGGGCATCAAGGTGCTGCGCTACGAGATCAAGAACATCACCCCGCCCCAGGACGTCCTCGCCGCCATGGAGAAGCAGATGCGCGCCGAGCGGGAGAAGCGCGCCGTCATCCTGACCTCCGAAGGACAGCGCGACGCCGCCATCAACAGCGCCGAGGGGGAGAAGCAGAAGGCCATCAAGGCCTCGGAAGGGCGCAAGCAGCAGCAGATCAACGAGGCCGAGGGGCAGGCGTCCGCGATCCTCGCGGTCGCCGGGGCCACCGCCGAGGGTCTGCGCCGCGTCGCCGACGCCATCGAGCAGCCGGGCGGATCCGAAGCCGTGCGGCTGCGCGTCGCCGAGCAGTACGTCGACCGCTTCGGCAACCTCGCGAAGACCGGCAACACGCTCGTGGTCCCGGCCAACATCGCCGACGTCGCCTCGATGATCGCGCTGGCGATGAACGTCCTGCAGGCGAAGCCGGCCGGAGGCCCGGGCCCCGGCTTCGCCCCGCCCGGCGGCCGGACGCCTCCGCCGGCTCCCGCCGCGTCGCGCTGACCGGCTCAGGACTCCGCGGAATCCCTGACGGCCAAAACCCGAACGCGGCTCGGTGATCCGTCCGATGTCCTCGGCGCTGTCGAACCGCTACTCTCGGAGGCGAGGAGGGCAGCGATGCTCAACCAGGACGTTCTCAAAGGGAAGTGGAAACAGATGCGCGGTCAGGTCAAGGCATGGTGGGGCGATCTGACGGACGACGACCTCGACACGATCGACGGCAACATGGACAAGTTGGTCGGTCGTCTGCAGGAGCGCTACGGCTACGCCCGGGAAGACGCCGAGAAGGAAATCGACCGGCGTATGAAAACGTTCGACTCCGGGACCGACCCGCGCAAACCGTAACGGAGCGCAACCCGCGCTGAGAGCGGGTTACTGGATCTCGTCTTTACGGAACGACCCCGGCCACTGCGCAAAGTCTCCGTTGGAGAAGACGATGTCGCAGTCGAGGTTGTCGGTGGGACCGGTGCGGCCGGCACCGTCCCACGCTCCGTCCGTCGCGTAGGAAATCAGCAGGTACTCCTTCCCGTCCTTGTCCGACCAGTACATCAGCGGCTTGCCCCAGGCATCCTCGAGACGCAGCGACGTCATCTGGTCTCCGAGCGACTTCCCGAGACACTTCCGCACGTCGTCGAGCCCGTTGCACACCGGGTAGGCGCCGTTGTGCGCCTTCGCCCAGGCATCGACCACCTGTCCCATGTGCTTGAGGTCGCCCATGGTGCGGCGGCGCGTGCCGTAGGAGTAGGCGTCGCCGTAGCCGAGCGCGTCCGCCTGCTTCTGCGTCAGCGAGGAGCCCATCACGCCGGTCGTCATCAGCATGCGGATGAAGGTCTTCGCGCCCGCGTCGTCCGCCGCCACCTTGCCGGCGATGAGCGCCTTGCCGCGATCGTCGGACAGGATGTTGGCGATGATCGCCCCCTTGGCGTCCTCGTCCCCCAGCAGGCGATCGAGCAGGGCCTTGCGATCGGCCGGCTGCGCCATGAAACGATTGATGACCTCGGTGCGGCGGCCGGGATCGCTCACGAGCGCCTCGATCACCTGGGCGCGGACTTCGGCGTTCTCGGACACCTTCTTGACCGGATCCAGCATGCTGCAGCCGGTGATGGGAAGTGATGCGAGAACGAGCGCGCCGACGGCGGCCGCGCGCGCCGCGCGGACGAGGCGGCCGCGGGAGAGAAGGCAGGTCATGGGGGCCCTCCGGTGACGTGCGAGATCGAGCGTTCACGTCGCGGCGGAGTCTAGAAGCCTGTCATGGAAATCGCAAGGGCCGCGCAAGCGGGCGCGCCCGTCCTGGGTGGAGAACGGACGGCGGCTAGGGGCAGCCGCCTTCGCAGGTCGCGGGGACTCGCGGCCACGGGGCCGACTCGGTCCCGTAACCCGTGACGATCCCCGCCGCGTGCACCTGGACGAGATACACCATGACGCTTCCGCGCGGCGGCGCCGGCGCCGCATCGACGAACGAGGTCGCCGAGGTGCCGCGCGCCAGCACCCGGACCGGTCCGAGGCGCAGCGTCCGATCCTCCACGCGCCAGGCGGCGAGATCGCCCGCGATGACGTCGTAGGCGGCGACCGGGGAGAGGGACGGCCAGTAGATTCTCGTTCCGGACGCAGCGGCCGTCTCCACCTGGAGCAGGAGCGGCTCGGGCCCGTGGCCGAGATCGCGCGGGACGACGACCGTCGCGATGGCCGGCGCCGCGTTGCCCGCAGCGTCGGTCCCGCGCGCGCGCACCTCGTAGACGCGCCCGCTGCCGGAAGCCGACCGTTCGGCGCGCAACGGCAGGATGAGCGACTGCGCCGGGCCCTGCGAACCCTGTCCGGTCGGCGTTCCGATGTCCCCGGTCGTGGCGCCATCGCCGCTGCCCGGCGCATCGTCCGGCTCGCTGCTGGTCGCGCCGGTGAACGACGCCGGGATCGCGCCGTCGCACACGTCCAGCGCCACGAAGCGCAGCGTCACCGCCACCAGCCCGTGATTGGGCGGGAAGAGGACCGCCGGATCGGCGGTGAGGGTGACGATGGGCGGGGTTGTGTCGGCGATGGTCAGCGGCACGGCGACCTCCGAGAACTCGCCGAGCCGATCGGTGACCCGGAGCGTCACGCTGTGGACGCCGACGGGCACGAGCGCCTCGACCGCGGCCGCCGTCCCGAGCGCGCGCGCGCCGGGGGCGCCCGCATCGAGCGTCCAGGCGTAGCCGGCGATGTCGTCGTTCGTTCCCGCGGTCGAATCCCCGTCGGTCGACGCACGGCCCGAGAGCGCGGCGAGCGCGCCGCCGATCCGATCGCATTCGAGCGAAGCTGCGCCGGCGATGCGCGCCACCGGCGGCTCGTTGAAGGCGAGCGTGCCTTCCGCCTGGTGCTGGAACGTCGTCTCGGCGACGAACGGGATCGTCGTGCCGTCCCCGGCGCTGACACGCAGCCGGTACGGATGCCCGGGCAGAAGAGGCGCGAGGTCGATGCGGCGCGGCGGCCGGCCGGACCAGGGAAGGCTGAGAACCGGCGCGGCGCCGGACGACACCGTGGTGATCCCGCCCGCGGCGTCGAAGAAGGCGACTTCTCCCGCCAGTGGCAGGCCGAGCGGGTCGGTGAGACCGAGGCGCACGATCACCAAGGGACCGCCGTCCTGGAGCACAGCGAGGAAGGCGATCACCGGCTGGCAGGCGTCGCCCGCGCCGTCGCCGTTGGCATCGGCCTGATCGGCGTTGGCGGTCAGCGGGCAGTTGTCGCAGACATCGCCGCGCGTGTCGTGGTCGCCGTCCGCCTGGCCGGGATTGGCCACGGCGGGACAGTCGTCGTGCAGGTCGGGAACGCCGTCGGCGTCGGTGTCGGCGAGCACGTCGAAGGTGATCGGCACGACGGTCGTCGGGTGCAGCGGGTCGCTGGTCCGGATCGTCAGCGTCGCGGTGTACGTGCCCGTCGCGAGCCCGGCCCCCTGGAGCGTCAGCGCCAGATCGACCGAGGCGTGCGGCGCGATGGTGCCGAAGCGCGCCGGCAGCGACACGAAGCGGCCCGAGCAGCCCGCCTGCGGGATGACCGCCAGGCCGGCGGCCCGGTTCGACTCAGCCAGGACGGTCGGCTGCCCGGTGGCGAGATCGACGGCGATCACCCGCTGCGCCCGCTCCTCGCTCAGGTAGGCGATCGTCCCCGACGGATCCAGCGCCAGCTCCTCGCCGCCCTGCAGGCCGCCGAGGATGGGCGTCACGACGCCGCTCGCGAGGTCCACCTTCACGAGAAGGTCCCCGTCGGGATTCCCGGGACGGTCGTCCACGATGTACGCGGTCGCGGCGTCCGGCGACAGGACGATTCCCTGCGGCCTCGTGAGGGACGCGGTGATGACGGTCAGGTTCCCGGTCGCGAGGTCGCAGGCGCGCAGCGTCCCGGCCGTGTTGGTGATGTAGGCCGTGGTGCCGCCGGGATGGACGGCGACGTGGCCGCCGGGCGCCGCCGTGCCGACCTGGTCGAGGGCGCCGGTGCGGCGATCGAATCGGTAGAGTCGCTGCCCGGCATCGGTGACGAGCAGCGCATCGCCGCTCGGTTCGAACGCCGCGCCGAGCGCGCCCGGGAGGCCCCGCGCGATGGCGTTGGCGCCGGTCGCGAGATCGACCTCCGCGACGCCCCCCGCGGCGCTGCCGAAGGCGACGAAGCCGGTCCTTCCTCCCGCGTCTGCGGCGATGACGTACTTGTAGCCGTTGAAGGGAATGGTCCCGAGCGTTCCCTGCGCGAGCGTGTCCAGGTCGATGGTCTCGAGGCGGGATGAAACCAGCCTCTCCGCCGGGCAGGCGGGATCGGATCCGGTGACGTCCAGGCTGTAGTCCAGCGGAGCACCGCCGCCGTTCGAGAGCGTCAGGATCGCCGCGGCGTTTCCGCCTGCGATGGCTTCGGCGTCGATGGCCGCAGGGGTGGCCGCGGCGGCAGGCGGGTCCAGGGCCTGGGCCGAGAGCGCGAGCTCCACGGCCGCGGAGTCCGCATCGTCCGTCTCGAAGCGCAGGGTTCCCGAGGCGGGCCCGCTGGTCGCGGCCGTGAAGGTCACCGGCAGGAGCGTCGAGCCGCCGGGGAGCAGGGTGAGCGGATCGTCCGCGACCGAGAACCCGGCGCCCAGCGTCTCGATCGCCTGCACGTGCAGCGGCTGGTCGCCGGTGTTGCGCAGGCGGCAGGTCAGCGTCGCGCTCGTGCCGGTCGGCACCGGACCGAAAGCGACGGTGTCGGGCGCGCCCGCATAGGTCAGCCGGGCCGTGAACCGCTCGGGGCCGCAGGGGGCGGCGGTGTCCTCCAGGTCCTGGAGCGACAGGCGGGCGGTCACCGATCCGTCGGCGGCCGCTCCGGCGAGAAGGCCAGCCGGAATCTCGTGCGAGCGGGTCGTCCGGACGCATTGCGGATTGCTGTCGCTGCCCACCGTGGTTCCCTCGAGCGACACCGTGACCGGGCCGCGCAGCGCCGCCTCCGTGGTGATTTCGAGCGTCCCCGCACCCATGGGGGAGGCCGCGACCGGCAGGCTGAAGGTGACGGTGCTGCCATGCCCCGCCGGGACCCGGGTCGTCTGGACCTGCTCGACGATCTGCCGGGACCCCTCGAGGGCGAGATGCGGAGCGCTGGCGATGTGCAGGGCCGCGTCGGTCGTCGTCAGCACCGGCGACTGACCCGCTTCGCGCACGACGATCGCCGCCGCGCGATCCCCCGGCCGCGCGCCCAGCGCCGAGAAGCGGGCTAAAAGCGCGGCGCTCGCGCCGGCCGGCAGGGTGAAGGTCGACGGGCTGACGGTCAGGAAGGTCCCGAGGCAGTCGGAGTCGGCCCGTACCACGACGTCCCGCACCGAGGTGAGATCGCTCGTGAGCGGCGTGGTCTGGCCGCTGACGAAATCCACGCTCGACAATCGGGGAACGGACGCATCGATCCCGTACGCCAGGCGTCCGTGCTCCGCGACGACGAAGGGAGCGAACCCGTCCGTGAGGATCGTGACCAGCTGGATCGCGTGCGACACCGGATCGAACGAGCGCACCGCGTTCGGCGAGCCGCTCGTGAAGACGAAGAGCCCGGTGTCGCCGTCGAAACGCGGAGACGAGGCCCCCTGGAGCTCCGTGAACACCGTGTCGGTCGAGCCGGTGGCGACGTCGATCACCGCCAGGCCGGACGTGGTCTGGACGTACAGCTTCCCGCCGGAGGGGGCAAGTTCGAGACTGGAGGGAGAGCCGAGGCCGCTCGCGAGCGTGCTCCGCCCGCCGCCGGCCACGTCGTAGGCCTCGACGGTTCCCTGGTCGCGGTGCAGGAGGAAGAGCGTCGCGTCGTCGAAGGAGAGGGCGTCGTCGTGCACGGGGTCGAGCCCCTGCGCGAGGAGCGTGCGCGCGCCGGTGGCGGTGTCGAGCCTGTACAGCTCACCCGAGAAGGTCGTGACGAACGCGGCGGCGCCGTCGGCGGTCAGCGCGATCGCGGAGGCGCCGAAGATCTCGGGGCCGAGGTGCGTCACGGCCCCGGTCTGCAGATCGATGCGCGCGAGGACATGCGTGACGCCTTCGAGGACGTAGGCCGCGGGCGACGCGCATTCGGGCGGCGAACTCGGATCGCCGGGCCGTCCCTCGACCGTGGCGACCAGGTCGACGGACACGGGAGACTGGTTCGTCACCTGGAGGCTGCGCAGCGTGTTCCCGCCCACCGGCAGCGCGACGGAGAGGTCGTCGGGGTCGAGGCCGAGAACCGGCGCAGCCAGGGCGATCCCCGCCAGCTCGAGAGTCATGGGCGTGCCGCCTCCGCCGTCGGCGATCGTCAGCCGCCCGGTCTGGGCGCCGGAGGTCGCCGGAGAGAAGCGAAGGGCGATCGCCCGCGCCTCTCCGGGGGCGATCGTGAAGGGGCCCGTCTCCGGCGCAAAGGCCGGCCGGTCGCTCGTCACCGTCAGCGAGAGAGGGCGCTTGTCCGAGGTGTTGTGCACGGTGACCGCCAGCCCCGTCCGGGAGCCGACGCGGGCCGGCGGGAACTCCAGGCGCGTGGCCACGGCGTCGTACTGCAGGCGCACGAGGTGCCGGTTGGCGGCGCAGCGCGGCATGACGGAGTCGCTGTTGCGGACGGTCACGGTCAGGATTCCGTCGGCGGTGATGTGCCCGAGGTCCACCGCCGGGATCACGGTGCCGCCGAGCGCGGGGACACAATCGGTCCCCACGCCGGCCACCTCGGCGTCGATGACCCCCTCGGCCGAAGCGGAGGCGCGATCGATCGAGGATCCATAAGCGCCGTCGGCGGTCAGCTCGAGCCGTCCTCCGGCGTAGGGAGGACGCGGCAGCACGAGGCGGTGCACGGTGCGCGCGCCCTCCGCGTGGAAGTCGGCCGACGACTCGATGGTGATTTCGGTCGTGACGACGAACGGGGGTCGCGGGGCGTCCGGCGACCCGGTCTCGGGGCGCGAGGGAGCGATCGACGCGCGACCCGACTCGACCGACGCGCCGTGACCGGTCGTCGCCGTCAGGGCGGCGAGCAGGAACACGGAGAGACCGATCCTCCGTCCCGGCGAAGAATCCGCACGCCCCCCGGCGTTCATCGACCCCTCCACTCGCGGATGACCGCAATATACGCGAGAAAATGTGTTGGAGCCGTGAAGATTTCACGTTCGGTCCGGGCGGGCAATCCGTAGTTCGCCTGAACCGAACGCCGGGGAAAACCGGCGGGTTGTGCCGAGCAACCCGGGCCATTCCCACGCCACGCGGGACTCAGGCGATCAGGATGACCTCGGTCTGGGGCGTGCCGATGCAGCGCGTGCCGCTGGCGGTGACCACGACGTCCTCCTCGATCCCGACGTGGAAGTCGTAGTCGATCTCCGGGGGCCGGGTGTAGAGGAGCGGCTCGACGGCGAACACCTGGTCCGGCTCGATCTTGAAGTGGACCTGGGCGCCGTAGCGCTCCTTCCAGTCGGGGCCGAGGAGCGGCCCGACGTCGTGCACCTTCAGGCCGATGGCGTGCCCGCTGCCGTGCGGATACTCGGCGAAGCCGTCGGCGACGAGCGACGATCGGCCGGCGCGATCGACGTCGAGCCCGGTCGCCCCGGGCACGAGCGCCGCCACCGCGGCGCGGTTCGCCTTGAGGGTCGAAGCGAACAGCCGGTTCAGCCAGTCCGGCACGGCACGCTCCCCGTCTTTCGCCACGTAGGCGGTGCGCTGGATGTCGGCGCAGTACCCCTCGTAGGAGGCGCCCCAGTCGAGCCGGATGACGTCGCCTGTGCGGATGACCCGGTCGGTCGGCTCGGAGTGGCCGCGCGCCGGGCCGACCACGACCGACTCGAACGCCATGACGCAGCCCAGGTCCTTCGCGCGCGCCGCCATGAAGTCGGCGAGGTCACGCTCGGTCGTCTTCCCGGGCGTCACCCGCTGGCGGGTCAGCGCCTCGGCGCAGATCCGCTGCGTCGCCAGAACCGCCGCCTCGAGCGCGGCGATTTCGCCGGGAAGCTTGCGTCCCAGGAGCGACACCACCAGCCGCTCGGAGGATTGGAAGCCGCGGGCGATGTCCGGACCGAGGGTCTCCTCGAGGTAACGCCGCATCCCCGAGGTGAGGCCGTCGGCCATGGTCACGTCGCGCGAGGAGTTGACCGCGATCTTCGTCAGGCCCGCTTCGTTCACGAGTCGGGCGAGGTGCGGCTTCACCCCTTCCTCTTTATAAGGAAGGACCTCGTCGAAGAGCTCCGTCCTGGCAATCGGGTCGGTGTCGTAGGAGGCGGCCAGGGCGGTGGCGCGGAAGCGCCCCTGCTCCTGCGTGAACAGGAAGGCGGCGCGCGCCACGATGTGGCCGAGGCCGAACACCGGCAGCAGCGGGTCGGGGACGTTCTCGCGCGTGAAGGTGAGCCAGGCCTCGACGTTCTGCTCCTGCATCAGGCGCGGCAGCAGCTCGCGGATCCGCTCGCGGCGGATGGCCGCGTGATCGACGCGCGGCCGCGGCAGGGTGACGCTCGTGTCCGGCATGGGGCGAGTGTAACGGATCAGGCGGCGGCGGTGCGGCGCAGCCGGGTCGTCTTCTTCTTCCCCGCCTGCTGCTCCTTCATGCGACGGATGTGCGCGCTGAGTGGGAACCGGCGCAGGACCGCGAGCGGCAGATCCCGCGCGCCGCGGACCTCGGCCAGGCCCCCGGGTGCGCCGCAGTGGCAGGGGAACGGCCGCGCCATGCGCCACTCGGTCGAGGGATAGAAGAACGACAGCACCTCGCCCTTGCGGATGCGGCGGTTGGCGATGACCGCGCGGCGACCGACGTGGATGCGCACCGTCGGGGCGCAGGAATGATTGAGCAGGTTCATGCAGGCCGGGTCGTCCACGTGGCGGTTCGGTCCGATCTGCACCGATTGCCAGGTGGGGGTGCGGTGGGCCCGCTTCGGATCGAAGGTCGCGACGACCTCGCCTTTCCGGATGTCGCGGGTGGCGACGAGCCCCTTGCCGAACGGCAGCCCGGAGGCGATGCGGAACGCCACGTCCGACGTCCTGCGGCTCATCGCGCACCCGCCTGCGCCGTCGCGGCGTCCGCGGCCGGCACGATCGCGGCGAGCCGCAGCGGGCCGCCCGATCCGCCGCCGATCTTCACCGGCAGGGCGACGATCAGGGCGCCGGTCGGCGGCACCCCCTCGAGATGGGCGACATTCTCGAGGCCGATGACGTTCGCCCCCATGGCGACCACGTGGACGCGGAAGTCCTTCGACGGGCCGTAATCGATGCTGGGCGTGTCGATGCCGAGGGCGGAGACATGCCGATCCGAGACGAGGAACCGGGCCGACTCCTCGCCGTAGCCGGGGAAATGCAGGTGGCTGGCGTCCTTCGAGTTCGCGTCGCCGAAATAGCGGCCGCGATCGGGCCAGCGGCGGCCCCAGCCGGTGCGCAGCAGGACGATGGCGCCCGGCGGGATGCGTCCGTGCTCCTTCTCCCACGCGGCGATGTCGTCTTGCGCGAGACGGTAGTCGGCGTCGGCGGCGGCCTGCTTCGCGACGTCCAGGACCACCCCCGGCGCGATCAGCCGCTCGAGCGGAATCTGGTCGGCGGTCCAGCCCTTCTCGGCGAAATGGATCGGCGCATCGAGGTGCGTCCCGCCGTGCTCCGGGGCGCAGAATGTGTTGGCGCTGTAGAAATACCCGCCCTCCGTCGGGCCGTGCGCCAGAGGTTTCAGCTCGAAGGCCGACGGGGAGGTCGGCCAGTAGAGCGTCGTCGCGTCGAAGGTCCACGTCAGGTCGAGCAGCCGGGACCGGCTCAGGTCCCACGGCGTCCCCGCGAGCGCACTCGTCCCACCGGTGGCAGCGGACGCGACGGCCGGGATGGCGCTGAACGGGATGTCGAGGATGGGGTACTCGCGCCAGTCCTTGTAGTCGAAGTGCCACCACTCGTGCGTGTAGACGAAGAACCCTTCGTTCTCCATCGCCTCGCGCAGGACCTCGCGCCGCGCGCGCGCCTCCGCGTCGCCCCCTTCGTACGTCGCGTAGGCCTTGGCCGTCATGTCGTCGTACGGGCTCGGCATCGCGACCTCGCGTCCGGTTTTGAGGTCGTACATCGACAGGTCGACCGCGCAGCCGCGGTTGTGCTTCGAACCCTTG
>DASYQE010000130.1:0-6725 GCA_036005805.1 Candidatus Polarisedimenticolia bacterium
AAGAAGTTCGAGACCTTCATCGACACCCAGAGCGGCGGTCCGGGGAAAGGCTGGTACCGCATCGTCCGCACGCCCGCCGAGGCGCGCCGGGCGATCGCCGACGGCAAGCTCGCCGTGGTCCTCGGCATCGAGGTGGACAACCTCTTCAACTGCCATTGGGACGACCGCAACGACACGACAGGGAACTGCTCCCCCGAAGGCATCGAGGAGCGGGTCCAGCACTACTACGACCTCGGCGTCCGGCACGTCTTCCCGATCCACAACTTCAACAACGCCTACGGCGGACCCGCCACCTGGCAGGACGCGATCGACGTCGGCAACCGCGTCTCGGAGGGCCACTGGTATTCCCCGAACTCGCCCAGCGACCCAACCTCGAACATCGTCGACTGCTCCGACCAGGGGTACCGCTTCAAGCTGAGCTGCCTCATGACGGCCGCCATCCAGCTGCTCGGCTATCCGGCGAGCATCCTGCCGCTCGACGACCCCATCCCCTGCTTCGAGGCGGCCGCCACCTGCAACACGATCGGCCTCACCCAGCGCGGCAGGACCCTGGTGCAGTCGCTGATGGACAAGGGGATGATCATCGACATCGATCACATGTCGGTGAAGGCGATCAACGACACGCTCGCGCTGGCGCACACGCGGACGCCGACCTACCCGGTGGTCGCGAGCCATGTCCAGTTCTTCGATCTCAACAAGGAAGCGCGGCGGCACGAACGGATGAGGACGCGCGCCCAGCTCGAGGCCATCCGCGACAGCGGCGGCATGGTCGCCGCCATGCTGAAGGACGACGGCCAGGACGGCCTGCTCGCGAAGAGCACCAAGGCGAACATCGACTACCTCAGCCCGGGAGTGGTCCCCGACACCTGCCGCCACTCGACCGAGACCTTCGCGCAAATGTACCAGTACGCGGTCGACATCATGGGGCGCCCGGTCGCGTTCGGGAGCGACTTCAACGGGGTGGCGGGGCACATCGGGCCGCGCTTCGGCTCGGACGCCTGCGGCAGCGTCCAGGCCGACTGGCTCGTCGAGTACAAGCGGAACAACAAGCTGCAGTATCCGTTCGATCTCGGCAACCTGGGCGAGCCCGGCTTCGGCTCCTTCGGGAAACAGGTCAGCGGCGGCAAGACCTTCGACTTCAACGTCGACGGCCTCGCGCACGTCGGGCTCCTGCCCGACATGGTCGCCGACCTGTGGCAGGTGGGCCTCCCGCAGAGCGACATGGACAAGGTGTTCGACTCGGCGGAGGAGTTCATCCGCGTCTGGGAGCGGGCGGACGGCATCGCCAACGGCACGCCTCTCACCGGCGGCACTCCGGTCGCGCACTGCGAGGCCCGCACCGTCGACGCGGACGACACGTGTCATGCGGCGGCGAACCTCGCGCCCGAGGCCGACCAGAACAACGCGGACCTGACCCTGACACAGGAGCCGGCCGGTCCCTACGGCCTGGGGACGACGTCGGTCACGCTGAACGTCGGGTCGGCCCTGAGCTGCGACACGGCCTCGTGCACGGCCGACGTCACGGTGGTCGACAAGCTGAAGCCGACGATCAACTGTCCCCCGGATCCCGCGGCCGTCGAGTGCGCCGGCGCGACCACGCCGGTGACCGTCGGCGATCCCACCGCCACCGACAACTGCGGCGCGGCGACGGTCGATGGCTGCTCGCCGGCCTCCGGGTCCGGCTTCGCGCTCGGCTCGACGCCGGTGACCTGCACCGCCCACGACGGCGCGCAGAACTCCTCGTCGTGCTCGGTCAACGTCCAGGTCGTCGACACGACGAAGCCGTCGGTCGCCTGCCAGGCTCCGCTGACCCTCGAGTGCACGGGATCGCAGAGCGCCGCCGGTTCCGTCTCGGCGACCGCCTCCGACACGTGCGCCGGCACGCTGACGCCGACGTGCCCGCAACCGGGCACCTCCTACCCGCTCGGCACGACGACGGTCTCCTGCAACGCCACGGATCCCTCGAGCAACACGGGCTCGTGCGCGACCAGCGTGACGGTCCGCGACACCACGGCTCCGGCCATCTCCTGCCCGGCGCCGAGCGTTCTCGAGTGCACCGGCAGCAACGGGGCGCGGGCCACCGTGATGGCGACCGGATCCGACGTGTGCTGGGGCACGCTGACGCCGGCATGCTCCAACACCGGCACGAACGCCTTCTATCCGCTGGGCACGACCGCGATCCAGTGCTCCGAATCCGATGGGGCCGGCCTCGGGGCGAACTGCCAGACGAGCGTGCAGGTGGTGGACACCGGAAAGCCCCAGGTAACCAGCGGGGTCGCCACCTCCATGCTGAACCTCCCCACGGGTCCGAACCACACCCTGGTCACGGTCGGGTTCACCGCGTCGGCGGTGGATACGTGCAACGGCAGTCGTCCGGTGACCGTCAAGGTCTATGCGAACGAAGACGACCAGACGCCGACGGGCGACGGCGTCTTCTCACCGGACGCCAAGGCCATCATGCCGGGCTTCCTCCGCCTGCGGTACGAGCGCGTCCCCACGGGCAAGGGGCGCGTCTACCTCATCGTGACGACGGCGACCGATGCGTCCGGCAACCTGGGCGCGTCGTGCGCCACGGTCACCGTTCCGGTGAACCAGACGGGGTCGTCGGTGCTGACCGTCGCGGGCATGGCGGCGACCGCGCGCGCGGCGTGCATCGCCGGCAACGGGGCGGTGCCGCCGGGCTACTTCGTCGTCGGCGACGGCCCGGTCATCGGCAACAAGCAGTAGACCCTCCGGAGTCCGCCAGAAAAACGCCGGCCGGCGGCGCGGGATGGTGATCGTCTCCCGCGCCGCCGCGGCGGCTCGCCGTCACGGAACTTCCCGCCTATCATCCGCGCCGTGTTTCGCAGCCGGTTCCGTCTCGCGCTCGCGGGCCTCGGGGCTCTTGCGGTGCTGTGCGTAGCCTACGGCTGGCTCGTCGAGCCGTACTGGCCGCAGGTCACGCACACGCGCATCGTCTCGCCGCGCCTCGCTCCCGGCACGGCGCCGGTCCGCCTCGTCCTGCTCTCGGACATGCACTCCGATCCGAAGCCGCGTCTCGAGGAACGGCTGCCCGACCTGGTCGCGGCGCAGCATCCCGACCTGATCGTGTACGCCGGCGACTCGATCAACACGCCCCGGGCCGTGCCGGTCTTCAAGAAGTGCATGAGCGGCCTCGCCAAGGTGGCCCCGACCTTCGCGGTGCGCGGCAACTGGGACGCCTGGTACTGGAACCGCATCGATCTGTTCGGGGGAACCGGCGTGCGCGAGCTGGACGGCGACTCGGCCGAGGTGGACGTGCGGGGGACGCGCGTGTGGGTCGGGGGCGTTCCCATCCGGCACGAGGATCGCGTGCCGGCCCTGCTCGCCGGGCTTCCGGAGAACGAGCCCGCGCTGTTTCTCTATCACTACCCGTACCCGGACGTCCTGCCGGACGCGCAGCGCGGTCGCATCGACCTCCAGTGCTCGGGGCACACGCACGGAGGCCAGGTGGCGCTGCCGTTCTACGGCGCCATCATCACCTATTCCAAGTACGGCAAGCATTACGAGTCCGGGCTGTACACCGTCGGACCGTCGCACCTGTACGTCACCCGCGGCGTCGGCCTCGAAGGAGGCATCGCCCCGCGCGTGCGCTTCTTCGCCCGCCCGGAAATCACCGTGGTGGACCTCGTCCCGGCGGCCAAGGGGGGCTGAAGTGACGGTGCCGGCGCCCGGCACAGCAACCTCGGGGCGGCCGGGGGCGTTCCCTGCAGAGTGGTCCCACGGAGAAGTCCATGACACCAGCGAATTCCATGCGGGTCCTCCTCGGCCTCGCGCTCCTCGGCACGGCGCCGGCCGGGCATGAGGCCGCGGATGCGCGAACGGATGTCCGAACCGTGACGCTCGACTCGACCGCCGGGCTGAGCCTTCACGGTGTGCGGGCCGAAGCGGTCACCTATCGCGGGCGGCGGGCCGTGCGCCTGGTCGAAGACCCGGCGGGGCCGGCGACGGAGCCGGTGGCGCTGATGGAGGGGAGCGACTTCGGAGACGGCACCATCGAGATCGATGTCGCGGGCGCGCCCGCCGCGGGCGCTCCATCGGACGCGCGCGGCTTCATCGGGATGGTCTTCCGGTCGATCGCCGACGGCACCGGGCTCGAGGGGATCTACCTCAGGCCGACCAACGGCCGCGCCGACGATCAGCTGAGGCGCAATCATGCGACGCAGTACTTCTCGGCTCCCGACTACCCCTGGCACCGCCTGCGCAAGGAGCACCCCGGCGTCTACGAGTCCTACACGGATCTGGAAACCGGAGCCTGGACCAGGATGCGGATCGAAATCGAGGGCGTGAAGGCGCGCCTCTACGTGAACGACGCCCCCCAGCCCTGTCTCATCGTCAACGATTTGAAACGGGGAGCGTCTCGCGGACTCGTCGGCCTCTGGATCGGCAATGGCACCGAGGGGTACTTCTCCCGCCTCAGCCTGTCCGCGTCGTCGCGCCGACCTTAATCGGCTTCGGGGGCGCGCGGCGCGATGAAGGAGCGCAGGCCGGCCACATGGGCCATCCGCTTGACGCGCTTCGTGGTCATGACCGGGCGATTCCCCGCGACCGGCGCGCGCTCGACGGCCACGGGCTCGACGGCCACGGGCTCGACCGACGCACGGTCCGCGGCCACGCGATCGACCGCCGCATTCATCCCGACCGGGGCCTCTCCCTTCCTCCGGATGGCGTGCGCCGTCTTGATCATGCCATAGCGGCTCACCATCCAGTTGCGCGCGAAGTGCGCAACTGCTCCGGGCACATCGTACGCGCGGCCACGGAAACGCCGCAGGATGCCGGTCGGCGAATAGGCCTGGCGCAGGAAGGAGTAGTAGCCCTCCTGCAGCTGGTCGATGGTCATTCCCTTCGGGCGGATCAGGACGTGCGCTCCGTCGAACAGGGGCCAGTTGTAGTCCATCGCGACGTCGGAGTCCGGCGGACAGGCAACCCAGGGAAGGAAACTGTCCCCCGCGACCGCGTCCTTGAAGGTTCCCGTGCCGGGATAGGGCTGGATGATGTTCGCGACGACATAGTCCACGTCGGCCTGGTAGATGAATTCGAGCGTCCGATCGAAGATCGACGCGTCGTCGCCGTCCAAGCCGAAGACGAATGCCCCCATGACGTTGATGCCCGCGTCGTGCACCCTCCGGACCATCTCGCGAATCGAGGTCGTGTCGTTGGACCACTTGTCGATCCCGTCGATCGCCTTCTGGCTGACCGACTCGATGCCGAGGAAGAGATCGCGGCAGCCGCTCTCCCTCGCCAGCTTCAGGAGGTGCGGCTTCTCGGCGAGATCGATGGTCAGCTCGGCCCCCCACGGGCGGCCGATCGGCTTGATCGCCTCGCACAGCGCCTGGAAGGAGCCGGCGGCGTTGTAGAGGTTGTCGTCCCAGAAGAAGTACTTGTGGGAGAAGCCCGGCCCGAGGTTCTTGATCAGCGTCTTCGAATATCGCTTGCCGAAGAACGGAATCCGGACGGCCGCCTTGAGGAAAGCGTTGTAGGCGCCGGGAGGCAGCTCGCCGATGGTCTCACGCGTGTAGCGCGGCCCCTGGCTCGTCACCTCGTCCACCACGTCGGCGACGTCGCGGTTCCTGACGGTCGGTCCGTTGGTCAGGAACACCGCGCAGAAGTGGCAGTCGAGCTTGCAGCCGCGCGCAAACGTCGTCGAGGACAGGACCTGCTGCGGCCGGTTTCGCAGGCCGTCCCAGATCCCCATGTCGAGGGCCAGCGTGCCGCGGTCGCGGATGCGATCGAAGGTGGCGCGATACACCGGCTGCACCCCGCGCCCCTCGCGCAGGTCGGTGAGAAGGGAGGCCGCGGCCCATTCCCCCTCCCCCGAGACGACCGCGTCGACGTGCCCGCGCCGCGTCGCCTCGTCGGGGAGCGCCGAGGCATGCGGGCCGCCGAAGACCACGGTGAGCGGCCTGCCGGCCGCCGCCCAGGCGGCCCGGGCCTCGCGCGCCCGGCGGTACGCCTCGCGGGCGGAGTTGGTGTAGGCGGTGACGAACAGCACGTCGTGGTCGCCGCGGCGCAGGTCGATCTTGTCCCGCAGGATCTCGTCGAAGGAAGTGGCGCCCTCGATCTTGTCGTGCTGCACCGCGACGTGCGTGTCCGGTTCGAGCGCGCCCGTCTTGCGCAGGAAGCCGACCAGGTACGGGAAGCCGATGCCGGGACTGCGCACGAACGGACCGGTGGAGATCTCCAGGCGGCCGAGGAACCCGCGCTTGCGCAGGGGCTCGTCGACCACATAGGAATCACGCGGCGTCAGGCACAGCAGATTGCCGAGAGATGGCATGTCGCCCCTTCGCAAGGGCGGCCACTCTAGCCCGCGCCGCGGCGGAACGCAATGGAAACCGGCCGACCGGGCCAGAAAGGCCTGCCGGACCTCCCCCTCCGGACCTTGACACCATTCCTTCCCTTCTGCGTGGTCCGGGGCCCGCGGGCGGCAGAATGGTCACGACCAGCTCCCCCGGAGCGGACTCTGCGCGAAGTTCGACGATTCGGCCTGCACCACCGGCGGCCCGGGACAGGCGCAGCGCCTGCGCCGGACCGACCACATCTGACCGACCGCCCCTCGCCGCGCTCCGACTCCTCGGCAACGACCGGGCGCAGCCGGATCTCGATGCGGCGGTTCCTCGCACGCCCCTCGATGGATGTGTTGGAGGCGACCGGGTGGACGTCGGCCATCGAGACGGCGAGCAGGCGCTTGGCGGGAAGACCGGAGCCGT
>DASYQE010000131.1:0-17104 GCA_036005805.1 Candidatus Polarisedimenticolia bacterium
CGCTTCGACCTGGACACGCTCGCCCGCCTGACGCGGGTGAGCGACCCGCAGATCTCTCCCGACGGTCGATCGATCGTCGTCATCGTGTCGCGGCCCAACTACGAGGACAACCGCACCGACTCGGAGATGGTCCTCGTGGACATCGCCACCGGGGCGCAGCGCGTCCTGACGCGCGGACGCAAGCAGCTCGCGTCGCCGCGCTGGTCGCCGTCGGGCGATCGCCTGGCGTTCCTCGCCGAGGCGGCGCCTCTGCCCGCGAAGAAGAGGGCGAAGCCGACCGGCGACGCCGTCGCGGCCGTGGACAAGCCCGCTCCCGCGCCCGATGCCGATCGCAAGCCGGCGCGGCAGATCCACATCCTCCCGATGAACGGCGGCGACGCCGTGGTCCTGACCGATGCACCCGATGGGGTGCAGCAGTTCGCCTGGCGTCCCGACGGCGCCGCCATCGCCTTCGTCACCCAGGATCCGTTCCCCGACGCCGAGGCGCGCAAGAAAGGCGAGGACGCCTTCGAAGTCGGGGACAACGACTTCCTGGCGCAGGAGCCGGCCCGCCCGTCGCACGTCTGGCTCATCCCCGGCGAGGGGGGAGAGGCGAAGCGTCTCACCTCCGGCGCCTGGAGCCTGCCGATGAGCGAGCCCCCCGGTCCGCCGTCGTCGCCGATCGCCTGGTCTCCCGATGGCAAGACGCTGGCGATCACGAAGCAGGAGAAGCCGCACTTCGGCAACGCCGACCTCACGACGATCCAGCTGCTGGACGTGGCGAATGGCCAGATGCGTCCGCTCACCAGCCAGAAGATCCTCGAGGGCTATCCGGTCTACAGCCCGGACGGCTCGCACATCGCTCTCTGGTACCCGCGTGACGGCGACCAGAACGCGGTCAACGAGATCCAGGTCGTCGCCTCCACCGGCGGCACCCCCAAGGTCATCACGCGCGCGCTCGATCGCTGCGTCTTCCGGGCCCTCTGGCTGCCGGACGGCAAGTCGGTCATCGTGGGCGGCAACGACGGCACGCGCGTGTCGCTGTGGCAGCAGCCGCTCGACGGGCCGGCCCGCAAGCTGAATCTCGGGAAGGTCAATCCCTCGTGGTCCTTCTGGATCGACGCCACCGTCGGCCGTGGCGGGGCGATCGCGTTCACCGGCAGCGAGCCGCAGCGCCCGACCGAGCTGTACTACATGACCTCGGCCACCGCCGAGCCGAAACGGCTGACGGCGTACAACGACGAGGTCGCGGCGCTCGAGCTGGCGAAGGTGGAGCGCTTCGAGTGGAAGGGGCCCGAGGGACAGAAGGAGGACGGCGTGGTGCTCCTGCCGCCGGGCTTCGACGCCGCGAAAAAATATCCGCTCGTCCTGTACATCCACGGCGGGCCGCAGGCCGCCTCGACCGAGGCCTTCTCCTCCTTCACGCAGATCCTCGCGGCGCGCGGCTACGTCGTGTTCTCGCCGAACTACCGCGGCAGCGACAACAACGGCAACGACTACCAGAAGGCGATCGTCGGCGACGCCGGCGACGGGCCGGGGCGCGACGTCATCGCCGGGCTCGAGGCGCTCAAGGCGAAGGGGTTCGTCGACGCGTCGCGGATCGGCGTGTCGGGCTGGTCGTACGGCGGCTACATGACCTCCTGGCTCATCGGCCACTACGACTTCTGGAAGACGGCGGTGGCCGGCGCGGCGGTGACCGACTTCACCGACCAGTACAACCTCGCCGACTTCAACGTGCAGGCGCGCTACTCGTTCGGCGGCTCGCCGTGGAAGGACGGGCGCGAGAAGGCCTACCTCGACCAGTCGCCGATCTCCTCCGCGTCGAAGATCAAGACGCCGACGCTCATCCTGTCGGACACCGGCGACGCCCGCGTGCCCATCACGCAGTCGTACAAGCTGTACCACGCGCTCAAGGACAACGGCGTCCCGACCCGCTTCATCGCCTACCCGGTGCCGGGCCATTTCCCCGGCGACCCGGTGCGGGCGCGCGCGGTGTTCCGCGACTGGGCCGGCTGGCTCGACGCGGCGCTGCAGCCCGAGGCGCCCGCGGCGCCGAAGACGCAGCCCGGTGACGGCGTCGTGCCGGTGAAAGAGACTTCGCCGGCGACCACGACCAAGGGATGAGCGGAAGGCCCCGTCCCGCGCGGCGTCCCCCGGGCGCCGCGCGGGAGGACCGCCTGTTCGAGCTGCGGCGCTCGCCGAAGCACGGGCGGGGAGCATTCGCCGCCCGGCGCATCCGTCCGGGCACCCGCATCGTCGAGTACACCGGCGAGCGCATCACCCACGACGAGGCGGACGCGCGCTACGACGACGACGCGATGGAGCACCACCACACGCTCCTGATGATCGTCAACCGCAAGTGGGTGCTCGACGCCGCCGTCGGAGGCAACGAGGCCCGCTTCATCAACCACTCGTGCGAGCCGAATGCCGAGATCCACGTCGAGCGCGGGCGGGTCTTCATCGACGCCATCGCCGACATCCGGCCCGGCGAGGAGATCACCTACGACTATGCGTACGAGCGCGAGGAGGAGGACGACGCCGTCGCGACGTCGCGCTACCCCTGCCGGTGCGGCGCCCGCCGCTGCCGCGGCACCATCCTCGCACCGCGCGACTGATCGCCCGGCCCCCGCGGCGCTCAGGCGGCGTCGTGTACCGCCGCCTCGAGACGGGTGACGATCTCCGGCATCCAGTCGCGGTGTTCGGGCTTCATGACGCAGGCGCGCAGGCAGGTGACGCTGTCGGCGTCCCAGGACGGGATCGCACCGGACGGCTCGACGAGGGCGCGCGGGAACGAGGCGAGGGCCAGGTGCAGGTCGCGCCGGGCAGCCGCGTCGAAGATCCGGCGGTTCGCGTCCGAGGCTTCGGAGGCGCGCGCGGCGCGGCGGGTGAAGACGACGATATCGAGCTCCGGCCGCATCAGCGGCGCGAGCCGGGCGTCGGCGCCGACCTCACGGTGGAGAGCCAGGGCCGCCTCGCGTCCGGCCTCGAGCCCGCGGGCGAACGCGCCGCCCGGCGCGAGAGGCAGGAGCCGCAGCGTCGTCCACAGCGCCACCGCCGCCGCGCCGGGGCGGGAGCATTCGAGCGAGATCTCCCCGAGGTGCAGGTCGCGTCCGGTGAAGTAGGTGTAGGGCGAATCGTGCCGGTAATGCCGTCCGACGGAGGGATCCCGGAAGATCACCGCGCCGCAGCCGTAGGGCTGCAGGCCGTGCTTGTGCGGGTCGATGACGATCGAATCGCAACCCCCGATGGCGTCGAAGGCCCGCCGGGGCGGCGCATCCAGGTTGCCCGCGAGGGTGAAGTAGCCGCCGTAGGCGGCGTCGGCGTGCACCCGCACTCCCCTGGTGCGGGCCACCTCGAGAATGTCCGGCAGGGGATCGACCGCGCCGCAGGCGGTCGTCCCCAGGGTCGCCACGACGGTGCCGATCGTGCCCGTCGCCAGGGCCGTGTCGAGCGCCCGCGGGTCCATCCGGCCGCACCCGTCGGTGGCGATCGCGGTGAAGGGAACGTCGAGCACCTCCGACAGCCGGGAGTGGGTGTAGTGCGCCTGCGCCGAGGCGGCGATCCCCTGTCCCGGGCGCTCCTGCCGGCCCACCCAGAGCGCCTCGAAGTTGGCCATCGTGCCGCCGCCGCACAGGTGCGCGAGGCACTCGGACCAGCCGAACATCGACGCGAGGGAGGCGACCGCTTCCTTCTCCATGGCCGAGGAGGCGCGCCCGCCATCCAGGGCATGGTTGTTCGGGTTGATGGTCATGGCCAGGGCGTAGGCCAGCCGCGCCGCCGGGTGCGGCGGCTTGAGCATCTGGCCGATATAGAGCGGGTGGCCGTAGGGGTAATTGTCGCGCAGCCGCTCCGCCGCCTCCAGCAGGACGCCGCGCACCCGGTCCCAGTCCACCTCGGGCTGGAAGACCGGAAGGGTCGCGTCGCGCTCGAGCGTCTGAAGCGCCGCCTCCAGCGCCTCCCGCTCCGGCCGATCGGAACCTTTCATGGCGACCCAGTGTAGATGCATCGGGGCCGGCCGGTCCGAAGCGCGCCGGACCCATGATGCGGCACGTCGCTCATCATGCGGAACATCAAGGGCGTCGGGCGGTTGACGAGATCGGCCGCCGCGCCGGATCGACCGTTTCGGAGTTGACACATCAGGAAGGTCGTCGTACATGGTCCGCAAGCGCCGGTGCGCGCCCGGTCCGGGTGCGGTTTGCCGGTCGTGTCGTGCAGGAGCTCGCTATTCCCGACCCGGATTTCGCCGTTTCCGGCCTCGGTCATCGAGGTTCCGTGAATCGCTCCACGGAATCGCCGCAGTCATCCATTCAAACCGACTTCCCATGAGGGGGGAGAGGGAGGCCTTCATGCGTCCTCGCCTTTCGCGCCGCGCCCTTGGTGGACTGGTCCGGACCAGTGCCGCCGTGTGCTGTCTTCTCGTCCTTGCAGGTCTCCTGGCCCGCGCCGACAGGCGCCAGCAGACCGGGCAGGGCTCTGTGCTGGACCAGGCTGAAGCCCAGATCGACCACAGCCTGAGGCTGCCCGAGCCGACCCCGCGCCCGGACGGCCTGTCACCGTTCGCCGGCCTCAAGCCGGTGTGGCAGAAGGACGAGGCCGGACGCAGGAAGAGCCTCGACACGCCGCTCGGCCTCGTGGACCCGGCCGGGCTCGAGGATCTCCGGCGCCAGGCGCCGCTGCTCGCCGGGGAGCGCGGCCGCGCCCTCGGTCACGGGCGCCGCGGCGAGCTGCTCGCAGGCTTCAACGCCGTGCAGCTCACTGAAGACGCAATCTCCACCCGCACGCCGGACGAGATCGAAGCGGCCCTGCGCGACGCCGGGGCCGAGGTCTACTCGCGGATGGCGGAGCGCGGCTACCTCGTACGCCTGTCCCCCGCGGCGGTGGACCGGCTGATCGACAACTCCTTCCTCGAAGCGGCGATGCCGTGGGGTCCGGAGTTCCGCGTCGAACCCGGGATCGGGCGGCGGCCCTTCCTGCAGCGGGCACGCGCCCAGTCGCAGGACCTGCGTCTCGTGGTGGACTTCTTCCGAGGCGCCGACCCCGTCCAGGCGAAGGCCGACCTCGAGAAGATCACCGGCAACCCGGCGACCACGTACTCGATCGACGGGCAGTCGTTCCTCGTCGAGGCGCACCACGCGAAGGTCCCGGCCCTGGCGCGCCTGCCGTGGGTGCAGTGGATCTACGAAGAGCCCGAGCACCTGCTGATGGACGCCGAAACCCCGACCACCGCCATGGTCGGGAACATGAAGGAGAACCTGCCGTTCCAGCGTCCCTACTTCGATGTCGGGGTGGACGGCGGCGGAATCGACACCAACGCCGACGGGCGGCGCATCAACAATGGCACCGACACCGTGCCGCCGCAGGTCGTCTCGATCACCGACAACGGCATCTCCTATGACTCTGCCCAGTTCGCGCAGACGGCGACCCAGCCGACGACCATCTCCAGCCCGATCGGCGGAGCGCACCGGAAGGTCCACGCCATCCAGAACGTCGCGGACACGGGCGACGGCTGCGACAGCATCCTCTCGGGGGGCGGCACGCACGGCAACGTGGTCGCGGGAATCATCGCCGGCGACGCGACCTCCCTCGGCTTCCGGGTGAGCAAGCACATCTACAACACGCGCCCGCGCGTGGACGGGATCGAGCTCAACGGCGTGGCGCGCGGCGCCCGCATCCTGATGCAGGACGCGGGAGCCGCGGCCAATTGCGTTTTGAACGACCTGATCGAGCGGGGCGGCAACGTCTCGCCCGGCTCGCTCGCCACCCGGCTGGCGCTGGCGATCTGCCCCGCGTCGGGGGGCACCGGCGCGTGCAGCGGCGTCACCGGGGCCGGCAACGAGGGGCACATCCACGTGCTGCCGTTCGGCGTCCCGAACTTCGACACCCTGCTCGACAACCCGACCGACGGGACCTACACGGCGGAAGCGCGCGACATCGACAACTTCCTGGTCAACAACCGGGACGTCATGGTGTTCGCCCCGGTGGGGAACACCGGGACGCAGCGGGTGCAGTTCTTCTTCTCGTCCTTCAACAGCCAGGTGCGCAACCGTTACCCGGACCTGTTCGACGGGACGGCCGCCGACAACAACCCCAACACCCCGCAGGGTCTCGAAGTGAGCCCGCCGGCGACGGCCAAGAACCTGGTCGCGGTGGGGAGCCATTTCCAGGACGTGCAGACGGCGCTCTCCGCGAACATCGAGGAGAACATCGCCAACTTCTCGTCCAAGGGACCGGCCACCGCCGGCTCGCTGCGCATGGCGCCGATGGTCGTCGCCGTGGGGGCGGATCTCAACGGCTTCTTCTTCGGTCCGAACACCGTCTCGGCGGCGGTCTGGAAGAGCAAGGACAACGACAACCAGGCGCCGGTGGACGCCGTGCTCGACGACACCAACTACGGCACCTCGTACTCGACCGCGGAGGTCGCCGGGATCGCGGCCCTCATCCGCGACTACCTGGCCCAGGGCTTCTATCCGACCGGCGCGCGCGTCGACACCGACCGCATGCCGTCGCCCTCCGGTCCGCTGGTGAAGGCGGCGATCGCCGCCTCGGCGAACTTCGAGGAGCTGCTCGAGTCGGAATACCCGACGGCGAGCGACCGGGCCGTCGCCTTCTCGCGCGCCACCGATCTCGGGACGGTGTCAGGCCAGGCGGTCGGCGTGTACGGCAACATGGAGCAGGGCTACGGCCGGCCGGTGGTGACCTCGGTGCTGCCGCTGGCGAACTGGCCGCAGGCGAAGGGGATCGGCGCGCCGCAGACGATCGAGTACCCGGCGGCGGGGCTCATCCTGTATGACGAGCTGGGGACCGGCGAGCCGGCGATCAACAACACCACCCGCACGCTGATCGAGCACACCTTCACGGTCGGCTCCGACGCCACGCGCGTGGTGGGCGCCACCCGTGTCGTCGATCACGGGCAGCTGCGCGTGGCGCTGGCGTGGGCCGATCCGCCTTCCCTGGCCGGCAGCGCCGGCGCGGCGATCAACGACCTCGACCTCGAGGTCGAGTCCCCCGGCCCGGACGGCAACATCGCGACCACCGCGGACAACCTCATCTACGACGGCAACGTCTACCTGCAGGGGGGCGTCAAGGTCGGCCAGTGGTCGGCCTCCCGCACCACCGTGGCGGCCGATCGGGGGGATCGCCGCAACCTCGTCGAGGCGGTGCACCTCTCCTCGGATCCGAACGGCGACGGCAACACCGACGACTCGCAGCTGATCGCCGGCACCTGGAAGGTGCGCGTGAAGCGCGGCGCCGGCGGCGCCACCCCGGGGAGCATCTCCAACCTGACCGGGCCCGTCGAGGACGCCAACGGCAACGGCCGGCTCGACGCCGGCGAGGACCTCGACGCCGACGGGCTGCTCGACGCGGACGGCCAGCCCTACGGCCTGGTGATCTCCGGGCCGGTGTTCGGCAGCGGCTCGCAGACCTTCAACGGGTCGGGGCACACCTTCCCCGCCAGCCGCGTCACCCTCGACAAGAGCCTGTACACCTGTGCCGACGAGGTGCGCGGCAGCCTGTACGACGCCGGCACCACCGCCTCGGCGGTGACCGGCGCCGCCGTCTTCGAGGTGGTGAACCGCAACGGCGTGGTGGTGGACAGCGAGAAGCTGGTGTCCTTCACGGCCGCGTCGGGCGTGGACTCCTACGCTTCCGCCGCGGTGCCGCTCCGGGAGTCGAAGCCGGTCGCGGTCCCCGACAACGGCGTCCTCGAGACCGCCGGCGTCGTCGCGGACGAGCCGTACTCCGTGCGGCTGCGCTACCCGGACTCGCCGCGCGAGATCACCGCCGCGGCGCGCATCTCCTGCCAGCCGTACCTCGTGGCGTGGCGCTTCCAGACGGACGGGACCAACTGGAACAAGCAGGACGCGGTCTTCGGCGGCTGCGACAGCGACCAGAACCTGGACTCGGGCGAGAACGTCCTGTACTCGATCGCCTTCGGCAACGCCAACCGCGACCAGGACTACAGCGACGTGCAGGCATCGCTTTCGGTCTCGGGCCCGGGCGCCGCGGCGGTGCGCGTGGTCAACTCGCCGCAGAACATCGGCCGGCTGCCGGGCGGACAGATCACCTCCGCCACCTTCTCGCTCACCGTCGACGCGACGGCGCTCGCCGCCATCACCCAGGCGAACCGCCTGGTGGACCTGACGCTGACGCTGCAGTCGTCGGACGTCGGCGTGCAGCTGCCGCGCCAGACCTTCACCTTCCGGCACGCGCTGAATTCCGATGACGAGGTCTTCCACTACTCGACGGACTACCCGGGCGGGGGACGCGAGATCCGCGACCTGAACCGCAACTTCCAGATCGACAAGCCCGACGTCGTCGATCCGTTCACCGGCATCCAGCTCCCGGACGAGGACGTCACCTTCAACACCATGTTCGTCGCCGGCACCTCCGGCGGCCTCGTCAGCAACACCCTCGGTGAGGACCTGAACAACAACAGCCTCCTGGACGCGGGGGAGGACCTCCTGCCGAACGGTCTCCTGGACCGGGGCGTGCTCGCCCTGGCGGGTGGCCCGTCGGCGAACGACAAGGTGCCGTTCTCCTTCGACGCCAACAACGGCGGCTGGCTCGGGCTGCGGCATCCGTTCAGCCGTCCGGGCGGCGCCGGCGCGATCCCCGTGTGGGAGTGGCAGCGCGGCGGCCTGTGCGGCTTCCAGTCGGCCATCGCCGACCCGGACGTCACCAAGGGCTTCCAGAACAACGGGGCCGGCATCTGGCACACGGGGGACGGCAACGTCGCGACGCCCGCCTCGAATGCGGCCGGCTGCGACAACCACTCCTCGGCCACGGACGCCGCCACGTCGATCGGCAACGAGTTCTACGAAGACATCCTCGAGTCGCCGATCATCGCCAAGGTGCACCAGACGCTCGACAGCCGCGGCCTGCCGTACTCGATCGAGTTCCAGCGCTTCGGCGCCAACCTCGATCACCAGACCCAGGACGGCAACACCGGCGGCAGCTTCAACATCGACAACAACATCGACGACGACACCGGCAACTGCCTGCTGTGCCAGGAATTCGATCCGAACTACGGCGGGATCGACTACCAGGTCGGCAACCTGCAGGCGTCGAGCGGCGTCAACCCGACGAACTCCGGCGACATCCGCCAGCGCACCTTCGGGCCGACGGTCGACCCGAACGGGTCGCTGTCGGGCGGCAACCCCGGGGTCACCGGCGACGAGACCGGGTTCTCCGGGTTCACGACCAGCGCCAACCCGAGCTCGTCTTCGCCCATCCCGACCGCCCTGCCGGACTTCCTGCCCTACCCGCTGCCGACGGCGCCGGTCGTGCAGGCCTCCGACGGCACGCCCTGGACGAACAACGTGGCGGGCCCGGTGCGCAACTTCGACATGACCCTGGTCACCTACGAAGCCGGCTACGTCTTCCTGATGGAAGGCCCCGGCGCGAGCGAGGTGGCCGCGGTCACGCCGTTCGACGTCAACATCGGCAACCGCTGGCAGATCGGCATCGGCTTCTACAACATCGAGTCGACCTCGAACCTGACCGACTACGGCCTGGCGGTGGACGACGTCGTCTTCGAGTGGGACGAGCGTCACCCGATCGACGAGGCCGCCTTCGTCCCGGCGCACACCCCCGCCTGCCAGCGCTTCGGCCAGCCGGGGCAGCCGGCCGGACAGCAGTGCGCCACCCTGATGGTGGACCGCACCGCCTTGTTCGAGTGCGACGAGTCGCTGAAGGTGACGGTCACCAACCCGAAGGTCGCGGGATCCGGTTCGGTGCAGGTGAAGGCCGCCTCCGACAGCGACTCGCGCCAGGTGTCCACCGGCATCGGCGTGGCGCTGCACCCCATCAAGAGCTTCACCCTGCCCGAGGTCTCGCCGGGGGTCTTCAGCGGCTTCGTGGCGGTGACCCAGACCCTCAACGTGGACGACCAGATCTTCGTGTCGCCGGCCGGCGACACGAACGTCGTCTTCTACTACGAGGACCCGACCTGCGACGGCAACCGCAACGGCATCGCCGGTCAGACCAACTTCGACAACCTCGACGGCGACAACATCGCGTTCGCCACCGACAACTGCCCGCAGGCCTACAACCCGGGCCAGCAGGACACGGACACCGGGGGCGCCGACGGGGTCGGGAACGCGTGCGACAACTGCCCGACGTTGCCGAACGCCAACCAGGCGGATTCGGACGGCGACGGGGTCGGCGACGTCTGCGACTTCGATGACGTGGACTTCGACGGCGTCGTCAACGCGCTCGACAACTGCCCCGACGTCTACAACCTCCTGCAAACCCCGGCCGGCGGCTCCTCCACCAAGGGGACGGCCTGCAACCAGAACACCGACCGGGACGGCGACGGCCTCGTGGACAAGAGCGACAACTGCGTGCGGACGCCCAACGCCGGCCAGCAGGACGTGGACGGCGACGGGGTCGGGGACGCGTGCGACGGCGACTGCGTCAACGCCCGCTCCTCGGCGCTGGCCTCCGGCACCTGCACGAGGACGAGCACGACGATCTGCACCACCAACGCCCAGTGTCCGCTCAGCGGCGTCTGCGCCGAGAACGTCAACACCGTCTGCACGACGTCGACGGCGCAGTGCACCTGCGTGAACATCAGCCAGGAGACCTGCCAGCGCGCCGGGATCATCAACGACGGCGGCTGCCAGTCGCAGAACGACGACGCCGACGCCGACGGGGTGACCGACGCCGTGGACAACTGCCCGGTGGTCGTCAACCCGCCGATCATCCCGGGGACCGACCGCCAGCTCGACACCGACAACGACGGGCTCGGGGACGCCTGCGACTCGAACCTCAAGATCGACGGCGACAACAACGGCATCCCGGACGACGTCGCCTCGTTCGGCGTCCTGGTCAACTGCGGCAAGCTCGATCTGCCGAGCCTGGTGGTCGAGGCGGCCGTGGTCACCGATCTCAACGGCGACCACGACGCCTTCTGCGACACGGGCGAGCAGTGCGAAATGACGCTGGTCGTCACCAACAACGGCACCAAGGACCTGCACGACGTGGTGCTCTACCTGGCCACGTCCGACACCGACGTGCAGTGCGTCACCAAGCCGGCGGTGACGGTCGGGACCATCCCGGCGGGCGGGAAGGTGGACACCTCGAACATCTCCGGCCAGCGCCGGCCGTTCGAATACACCATCTCCGCCTCGACCAACACCACGGTGGCGGCGCAGCCGGCGAAGGCCGACTGGACCGTCAACATCACGTCGAAGGAGGCCCTCGGCACCAAGTCGAAGGTGACCTTCCAGACGTTGCTCGACCTCGACCTGCCGACGGGCGCGCCGATCACCCGGGTGCTCGGGCCGGACGGGCTGCCGAACACGACCGACGACGGGACGATCTTCGAGACCTTCGACAACGATCGCAACGGCAGCGGCGGGGTCGAGGTGAGCGACGGCCGCGACGGCGTGGTCAACGACACCATCGGCTACACCGTCGGCACGGCGCAGGGCGGGCTCAACGCCCTCGAAGGCATCGGCTGCGGCGGCTTCCACGTCCCGCCGCAGGATCCCGGCTGCCACGTCGATCCGGACAACGACATGGACTGGCACATCCACTGCCCGACGGGCACCTGCCCGGCGCCGCACGTCGTCGGCTCGACAACCGCCTGGTCCGCCACGCCGCCCAACGGGGCGCTGGCGTTCTCCGGGCAGAACTCGCTGCACTGGGGCAAGCACTCCGACGTGACCAGCCGGGTGGGCGACACCACCTCGTTCAGGACGCTCGCGGCCTACGTCGTCACGGCCAACCTGACGCCGCTGCCGATCTCGGGCGACCTGCGCCTGTCGTTCATGCACATCGTCGACACCATGGACAACAGCCAGGCCGACATCCCGTCCGGCACCGCCGTCGACTACGTGGACGTGCAGGCGCGGGTCGACCTCGACCCGAACCCGGCGGTGGACTCGTGGGGCTTCTGGGACAAGCTGGTCCCGTTCGAGAACGTCTACGATCACATCCCGTACGTCTGGAGCCACTACGGCGCCCAGACGACGTACTGCAACCTGACGCCGACGGACACCGGGTCGGCGGCGCCGGCGCCGCGCGGCATCCACGAGACCATGTGCTGGCCGCTCGGGATCTGGTCGCACTGCGGCAACGCCTGGGGCCAGGACACGACCTTCGGCTGCCCCGGCCCGGGCCTGCCGGGCGCGACGACGCCCGCGAGCGGTTCGCTGTGGGTGAAGACCCGCTTCTCGCTCGCCAACTACGTCGGCGCGCGCGTGCAGATCCGCTGGATCGCGTCCACGTGGGAGTTCGACCTCAACGGCCCGACCGAGGACTACCACACCTACGGTCACGGCTGGGAGAACAGCCTCAACGACGACGGCTGGTGGGTGGACGACATCCAGATCACCGGCGCCATCACCGGCCAGGTCGCACCCCTGGCCGACCCCGACCCGGCGCCGCCTTCCACCTGCCCCGCGCCGGGCGCGGAGTGCAACCCGGCGCTCGGGGCCGATCACGGCTACAACGTGGTTCTCACCACGACCGGCTCCGACAACGACGGCGTCTTCGAGAAGGGCGAGAACGTCACCTTCAGCGCGGTCAGCACCAGCAACCCCGGCGGCTGCGCCGACGGCGTCACCGAGTACCAGTTCAAGCGCAACGGCGTGGTCGTGCAGGACTGGTCGGCGCACGCCTTCTACAGCGAGGGCGTCCAGGCCGACGGCACCTGGCAGGTCCTGGCCCGCTGCAGCAGCACGCCGGCGTGCACCACGACGACCGGCGCGAGCCAGGCGATCCCGGTGTACGCCGGCGACGGCAGCGATCTGACCATCACTTTGACCGGCGGCGCGAACGCCAACGTGAACCTGACGGCGCGGCCGATGCCGCCGACGATGTCGGGTTACGACTTCTTCAAGTACGTGTTCCCGCCGGCGCCTCCCGCGAACCTCGCGGGGACGGTCTCCCTGGCCTGCGACCAGGGGACCGCCGCGCCGGCCGGCAGCACCGTCACCGTGCCGGACAACACCGTGCCGGCGGTCGGGACGGTGTTCTGGTACTGGGCCGGCTACAGCAGCACCACCCCGGGGGCCAAGACCGCCCTGGGCCGCAGGAGCGACAACACGATCCGCATCGCGCCGATCACCTGCCCGTAGGGCGGGCGTGCGGGAGGGAGCACCGGCGCGGAGGCCGCGAGGCTTCCGCGCCGGGATCTCCCGACGCTCGGCCGCGATCCCGTCCTTGACCGGCAGGCCGGCGCCGGACGAGAATCCGCCGGCTCGCCGGAGCCGTGCAGCTCGCCGCCATCGTCAAGGGGGACTCATGCGGAAATGGAGCGTGTTCGTGTGCGCGGCGATCGTCCTGGCGGCGACCTCCCGGCCGGCCGCGGCGGGCGACCGCGTCGGCATCGGCGTCAAGTTCGGGACGCTCGGGTTCGGCCTCGACATCACCGGCCGGGTCAACGACTGGTTCTCGGTGCGCGGCACCTTCAACGCCGCCGACGCCAACGACACGCATGAGGAGAGCGGCGTGGATTACGAGACCGACGTCGCCTTCGGAGCGTCCGGGATCCTGTTCGACTTCCATCCCTGGAAGAAGAATTTCCGGCTGACCGCGGGCTGGATGCACAACCGCACCGGCGCCGACCTCCTGGGCACGCCGACCGAGAATGTCGAGATCGGCGACACCGTCTACACGCCGGCCGAGGCGGGGACCATCTCCGGTGACGTGGCCTTCAAGGACAGCGCCGGCTACGTCGGGTTCGGCTACGGCAGCGCCGCCCGCGGCCCCGGCCGCGTGCGCTTCGTCCTCGACGTCGGCGCGCTCCTGCAGGGCACCGGAGAGGTGACCCTCTCCTCCTCGAGCGGCCTCGTCAGCCAGGACGATTTGTCGAAGGAGGAGCAGGATCTCGAGGACGACCTCGACGATCTGTCCTTCTACCCGGTTTTGGCGCTCGGGATCTCGTTCCGGCTGTAGGCCGCCTGCTCCGGGCTACAAGGGGCAGATGAGCGAATTGCCGGACGGCACGACGGTGACCGGCCCGGCCGCGCGCGGGACCTTCGTCACCGTCAACCACTGCGTCATGTTGTCGGGGCACCCGCAGCTCGAGGACGGCGCATAGAGCATCGCGTCCGCCAGGACGCCCGCGCCATCACGACGCATGCAGGTGAACTGCACGCTGTAGCAGCCGTTGGTCCGCGTTCCGATGGCGGCCACGACCGCGACCTCGGTCGAGAAGTCGATGAGCCCCGAGACGCAGGCGGAGGGCCGGAAGGCGCACCAGTCGGCCAGGTTGTCGATGACGAAAAACTGCGCGCTGGTCGGGCCATCGGTGGCGTTCAGCACCGTCGTGAAGGGCTGGTCGCAGTCCGCCAGGCAGGCGTGGTCATTGGGGCGCTCGGCGCCGGCGCTGTCGGACCCCAGCCCCGACTCGACGCCGTCCACCGATCCGCTGACGAGGTAGTAGAAGCCCTTGCCGACGGGCGGGAGCGTCGGGTCGATGAAGTCCGGGTTCCGCTGACTGCACGCGCGCAGGTCGAGCGGTCCGGGGGCGGCCGGATCGACCACGTAGACGCCGGTCGACCGCAGCACGTCGAGGTCGCCCCGGTAGATGTGATGCGTCCGGTAGGTGGACTCGTTCCACGTGAAGTGCGTGGAGTCGGTGAAGCGCAGGAGGATGATGCCGTCGTCGCTGTCGCACAGGTCTCCCTGGCCGTCGCCGTCGGTATCCGCCTGGTCCGGATTGACGGCGAACGGACAGTTGTCGGAACCGCAGACGCCATCCTTGTCCCCGTCGTTGACCGGGTCGGTGGGGCAGTCGTCGCACGCGTCTCCCACGCCGTCGTTGTCCGTGTCGGTCTGGTCCGGATTCGCCACAAAGGGACACCGATCGACCGCGTCCGGCACCCCGTCGCTGTCGTCGTCGAAGTCGCAGACGTCGCCGTGCCCGTTGGCGTTGAAGTCCTGCTGGCCGGGGTTGGCGTTGTACGGACAGTTGTCCTGGGCGTCGGGCACGCCATCGCAGTCGTAGTCCCCCGGAGCGGTGCAGTCGACGGCCACGTGCGGGACGAGGCTGGCGTTGACCCGGCGCAGCTCGAAGCCGAGGCGGCCGGGCGGCGTCAGCGGCACCTCGACCGGCCCGAGTGTCTGGCCATTCGCCTTCAGCGTCATGAGCGCACCCCGGTAGGACACGATCAGCTCCTGTCTCGTCAAGGCGGGGTCGAACGCGAACGGCAGCGTCGCGATCGGGCCGTGGCTGACGCCGGCGGTCTCCTCGTAAACCTCCGTCCGGCCGCGCGCCAGGCTGAAGAGGACGCGCAGCCCCGACCCGTGGATCGGCTCGCAGCAGCCCGTCGGCGGGACCGGATCACGCCAGTGCAGCAGGATGCTGATGCCATCGTCGTCGGCTCCGTCGCGGCCGGAGATGGTGACGTGGAACAGCCAGACCTCGACGTTCCCGGCCTCCGGGGTGGTACGCAGCGCCCCGGTGTAGGCGTCGGGCGAGGCGGTGAAGATCAGATCGGAGGTGACCGGATTGCAGCCCCAGGTTCCACCGCCCGACAAGCCGGGCGCCTGCCAGCCGGCGAAGTCATAGTTCGGCGGGAACGACGGGCAGAAGTCGGAGGCCGCGGCCAGGTTCGACGCGGCGGCGAACACCGAGGCCGCCAGCAGCACGCGCGCGAAGAGACGACGGCCGGACATCGGCACCTCCTCCCGCGTCGGCGAGGCGCGGGCCAGTCTGCGGCGTTTGATCCGGACGCTACGCCGCGAACCGGCCCCTGTCAAGCGCGAGCTACTGGAAGTCGCGCGGGATCGGCTCGTCCCAGGTCTTCTCGCGGACGAGCACGCCGTTCTGGAAGAGCCGGCGCGTGTAGGTGAGGTAGAACTTCTCCGCATCGCTGCGGAACACGGCGCGCGCCTCGAAGCGCAGGGTGCGGTCCGGCAGCGTCACCGTCGTGCTGTAGTCGCCGGTCACCGACCCCGTGTCCGGGTGCCTGTCGCCCGCTTCGTAGACGATCGATTCGGTGTCGTGCTGCGTGCCCCAGGGGAAGCGCGAGCCGCCGACGTTGGTCGCCACGATGCGCGCGTCCCCGGTCGGAGGATGGCGCTCGACCGTTTCGATCTCGCCGTAGCCCGAGGCGGTGCCGGTCTCGAGCGTGCCGAAGCCCTCGAGCGTTTCGTCTTTCTCCGGCGGCAGGAAGTGCGGGCGCGGGCGTTCTGCTTTCGGGACGATCGGCAGGACGAGACGCGTTCCGGCGAGAGCCAGGGTCGTCGTCATCGTGGAGGGTGTCGGCCAGATCATCGGCCACATGGCGTTCGACACCGCGAGCCGCAGACGATGCCCGGGCTGGAAGACCCACGACGTGAAGTGCATCTCGATGTTGATCGTGAAGGTCTTCCCCGGCTCGATGGCTTTCGGGTCGCGTGAAGATTCCCGGTGCGCGCCGTTGAAGCCGGCGCCGGCGACGAGGGTCACGGTGCCGTCCGGGGCCACGTCCGACAGGCGCGCGAACCAGCGGGCGAGCGGCGCGTCGGCCGAAACCTCGAGGACGGCGTGCGGCAGACCGAGGATCTCCACCTCCTCCGTCACCGGCGCCGAGTCGTACACCAGGCTGTACGCATCGGAGGGGCGCTGGTCCGGCGCGACGTCGCCCCACCACATCACCGGTCCGCCGATCTCGACGCCGCTCGTTGGCACGTAGCGCAGGCGGTGCTGGGTCGCCTCCGCCGGCGCATCAGCGAGCGTTTGATCCGCGCGCGGGAAGAGCACGCGCTCGCGGCCGCGCGCCAGCGGCCAGCCGTCTTCATAGCGCCAGTCGCCCGGGGCGTTGCCTTCCAGGCGCGGCCCCGGCGGATGCCAGCGGCGCACGAAGACGGCGAGCTTCGGTTCGTCGTCGATGCCCGTCTTCATTCCCTTGAGCCAGCGGTCGAACCAGCGCACCGCCTCGTGGCGCCATTCCATCCCCGGCTTGGGGTAGGCGTCGTGAGGCCAGCAGTGCGACCACGGCCCGACCATCGCCTTCACCGGGGCCTTCACGTGCTCGAGGATCCGCGGCACGCTGTCGCGGTAGCCGTCGTACCAGCCGCCGATGACGAAGGTCGGGATCCGGATCGACTCGTAGCGGCGCTTGAGCGTGGTGCGATCCCAGAACGCTCCGTCGCGCTGCTGCTTCTTGTAGGTGAACATCCACGGCGT
>DASYQE010000132.1:0-6847 GCA_036005805.1 Candidatus Polarisedimenticolia bacterium
CGTCGGTCTCCACGGAGGAAAGTCCGAGGTCGCCCTCGCCACCCCGAGGACCTGGTTTCGCGACCAGATGGCGGACGATCTCTCGGACCCCGGTGGCCGGAAATCACCGGACCGCGTGGCGGCGAAACGCACTCTCACGAACTGACGATGCCTTTGGCCTGATCGGCCCGCCGGTGCTGCCGCCCACGTGTGCGGCCCCCAGTGGAAAACATCCGTCACCCACGGCTCGCGCGGTTCAGCATCTCGTCCAGCGGACTCTGGACCCGACGCGCGACGCGTGGTGATCGACAAGCGCAAGGTGCGCGACTATCTGTTGTCGCCCTTGCATCCACACGGCTGCTTCAAGGCGGCCGTCCTGGCTCGGGCTGGATTCCAGCGGTCGGACTGGAAGGCGCTCATCGTTCAGCTGCGCCGGATCGCGGCCCATGGGATCACGGAACCGGGACAAACGACTCCTCATGGCCGAAAGTATGTCGTCTGGGGTACTCTCAGGCACGGTGATGGCGTTGCTTTGCGCATCCTCACGGTCTGGATCGTCACCGCGGTCGGCCGGGGTCCGCGCTTCGTCACCCTGATCCCGAGGAGATGATGACCTTCAAGTCACTCGACCCCGTCGTGCTCCTCCGCGATATCCGGGGACACGGCCTCAAGGCCGGAGACATGGGCACCGTCGTCGAGATCTACCCGCCTGACGGGCTCGAGGTCGAATTCGTGGTCGCTTCGGGCCGGACGAAGGCGCTTCTCACGCTGAAACGGTCGGATGTCCGTGGCCTTCGCGGGACGGACATGCTCGCCGTCCGCTCCGTGGGACGCCGCAACTAACGCGCGCCGCGCCCTGCGGGAATGCAGCGACGCGGTTCCCTATCGCGCCGCATCGATCGCGCACGCGCCTTGAGCTCGGCGATGCGCACCCGCTTCATGACCACATCATGGTCTTGACGTCAAATCTGGCCGGTCTCCCCCAGCGCCCGAGGAATCTCCACGAGCGCCAGCGTCTCCGTCCGGCCGTATTCCGGCTCTAGCCTTCGCGCTTCAGCTTTTCGCGACGCGCCAGCTCGGCCGGCGAGGGATCCTCGAGCCCGCCGACGGTCCCGGTCTTCACCTGGCCGGCGCGGACATAGGTCGCGGTGATCAGGCCGTTCGGGGAGACGGCGCTGTGCGTCAGCTCGAAGGCACGCGGCTCGCTGGGCCCGTCGAACAGGCGCTTCCCCTTCCCCAGCACCAGGGGGAAGGTGAAGGTGCGGATCTCGTCGACGAGACCGGCGGCGAGCAGGGCGTGCACCAGCTCGGTGCTCCCCTGCGTCAGGAGCGTCGGGCCATCTTCCTGTTTCAGCCGGGCGACGTCCGTCGCCGCATCACGCAGTGCGACGGAGGTCTCCCACGCCAGCTCGGTCCCCTTGCGCGTCGCCACGTACTTGGTGGCGCGGTTGAAGGCACCGGCGATATCGCTCTCGGGCCCGCTTTCGGCAGAGGGCCAGTACGCGGCGAAGATCTCGTAGGTGCGCCGGCCGAGGAGCAGGGAGAACGGCTCGCCGAACAGCCTGCCGATCTCCTGGCCGAACAGGGGGTCGTCTCCTGTTCCGCCCCGAAGACCCTGTCGCTCCCGGGCGGACGATTCTGGTTGACGCGGCTCGCGGCTCGGCGTAGGAGGATTGTCATGCGCTTCCGGCGAAGGTCCCCGACCCGCCGCGACTCGATCGCCGTGCGGCTGGCGTTCGCGTTGGCGCTCTCGCTTGTGGCCGGCTTCACGGTCTTCTCCGGCATCGACCCGGCCGCCGCGGCGGATTCCTGGGGCGGCACGCACCGGATGAACTCGGCGCGGGGGTATTTCACGCTCACGCCCCTTCCGGACGGGAGGGCGGTCGCCGTGGGCGGAATGGACAGCTCGCAGACCATGACGGCGACGGCCGAGGTCTACGAGCCGTCGACGCGCTCCTGGCAGGCGACCGGCAGCCTCGCGGCGGCGCGGGCCGAGCACACCGCGACGCTCCTCGACGACGGACGGGTCCTCGTCACGGGGGGATTCGACAACCCCCTCGGCCGCTTGGCCACCACCGAGATCTACGCCGGCGGCGCCTGGTCCACGGGCGCCAGCATGGCCGCCGCGCGCAACGGACACGTGGCGGTACGGCTGCAGGACGGCCGGGTGCTCGTGTGCGGTGGAAACGGCAACACCGGGCAGCTCGCCTCGACCGAAATCTACAACCCGGCGACGGGGTTGTGGCAGTCGGTCGGGAACATGGCGACGGCGCGGACCTACCATCGCGGTGTTCTGCTCGATGACGGCCGGGTCCTCGTGACCGGCGGCCCCGGCGCCGGGATCCCGCTCGCCTCCGCCGAGCTGTTCAACCCGGCGACCAACACGTGGGGACCCGCCGCCCCGATGGCCAACGGACGTTACCATCACACCATGACGCTTCTGGCCGACGGCCGGGTGCTGGTCGCGGCCGGCTACGGCCAGGGAGCGCCGCTGCAGTCCGCGGAGATCTACCACCCCGCGACCAACAGCTGGTCGCCGACCGGCGGCCTCGGCACGGCGCGCTACGGGATGACCGCGACACTCCGGCCGGACGGGAAGGTGCTCGCCGCGGGTGGCGCACCCAGCAGCGGCCCCCCGCTGGCGGCGACCCAGCTGTACGACCCGACGAACGGCACCTGGTCGCCGGCCGGCAGCCTGGGGGGCGGGCGGGCCGACCACGCCGCCGCGCTCCTGGCCGGCGGATCGATCCTGGTCGCCGGCGGCCGTTTCGAGGCGACCGCCGATCTCTACGGGCCGCAATCGGAGTCATGGTCACCGGCCGCGTCGATGGCGGCCGACCGCTCGTACCACACCGCGACCATCCTGCAGACCGGGGACGTCCTCGTCGCCGGCGGCGACAGCGCCCTGCTCGGCGGGACGACCGCGGCGGCTGAGACCTGGTCTGCCTCGGGCAACACCTGGGCGTCCGCGGGGACCATGACCGAAGGGCGCATGTCGCACGCGGCGACGCGCCTCGCCGACGGCCGCGTCCTGGTCACCGGCGGATACAGCGACTCGGTGTTCACTTCGATCGCCGACACCACGCTGTTCACGCCCGCCACCGGCGCCTGGTCGTCCGCCGGGGCGATGGCGCAGGCGCGCGACTCTCACACGGCCACGCTCCTCGCCGACAACCGCGTCCTCGTCGCCGGTGGGCTCGACCAGACGCCCTACCTCTCGCTCACCGGGTCGGAGCTGTTCACGCCGGCCACGGCGCCGGCGACCGGTACCTGGGGAGCGACGGGCAGCCTCGTCACCGGCCGCGATTCGCACACCGCCACGCGTCTCCTCGACGGCCGGATCCTCGTGGCCGGCGGATGGGACGAGACGACCTTCGAGCCTCTGGCCAGCGCCGAGCTGTACGACCCGGCCACCGGCACCTGGTCTTCGACCGGGTCCATGAACGTGGCGCGCGCCGGGCACACCGCCACGCTGCTGTTCAACGGCTGGGTCCTGATGGTTGGAGGGGATGGAGACACCGGCCCGGTGCGGGCGGCCGAGGTGTACGACACCAGCGACGGGGCCTTCTACTCCGGCGGCTTCACCGACTGGCCGCGCGCCCACCACACCGCGACGCTCCTGCCCGACGGCCGCGTGCTGGTGGCCGGAGGACGCAGCGACAGCGGAAGGCTCGCGAGCGCCGAAATCTTCGAGCCGACGGGAGCCTTCTCCTGGACGCCGGCGGCCAACCTGGGCATCACCCGCGAGGCGCACACGGCGACCGCCCTCGCGGACGGCCGGGTCCTGGTCGCCGGCGGCTTCAGCGGCAGCGCCAGCCTGCAGAGCGCCGAGCTGCTGACGCTCCCACCGGGTCGCCCCGGGCCGCCCCGCAACGTCGTCGCCGCCGCCGGCGATCAGATGGTGCTCGTGTCGTGGTCCCCCCCCGCCTGGGACGGCGGCAGCCCGCTCACGGGGTACGTCGTCAAGGCCGAGCCCGGCGACATCCAGATCGGAGTGAACGCGTCCAGCCTGGCGGTGCCGCTCGGCGGCCTGGTCAACGGAGCCCCTTACACCCTGACCGTGAAAGCCGAGAACGCCATCGGCGCAAGTCTCTGGTCGTATCCGTCGAATGTCGTCGTCCCCCAGGGAGGGGCCGGCGCCCCCGACGCCGCCTCGGGCTCCCTGGGTGCGGGGGGCGGCGCGGTCACCACGGACCCGGCGGCCGCGGGCCCGACCTCGACCGATCCCATCGAGACGACGGTCGCCGTGCCCCCGGGTGCCGGGGGCGGCGACGTGACCATCGCCGAGAGCCTCGCGTCGTCGCCGGCGCCCACCGGGTACCAGTTCCTCGGCCAGCAGGTGGAGATCACCTGCACGGCGGGAACCACCGCCCTGAATCCGCTCACCATCACCTTCACGATCGACGCGTCGATCGTCGGCGGCCTCGCGCCCGCCTCGATCGCCATCTTCCGCTCGGAAGGAGGGGGCGCGCCGATCCTCGTCCCCGACTGCAGCGGCGGCCCGGGGGTCGCCTCCCCCGATCCCTGCGTCGCCTCCCGCTCATCTGTCGGAGGCATAGGCGACGTCGCCGTCGTGGTGCGCACGTCGCACGCCAGCCGCTGGAACCTCGCCGCGCCAGCCTGCCAGGGGGTGCCGACGGCCCCGGATCCTGTTCAGTTCACGAGCCAGACCGTCGTGTCGTGGCCGGCCGGCAGTGGTGGGAGCGGCATCCACTTCAACACCTATCGCGGCACGATCCCGTCGCAGATGCTCGGCAGCCGCCTGCCCGGATCCGTCTACGACACGGCGTGCTACGAGAGCGCGGATGCGGCCGGAGACGGCGCCACGACGACAACCGACGCGGCGCTCCCCGCCGCCGGGACCGCGTTTCTCTACCTCGTCAGCGGCGAGTCGTCCTGCGGCGAGAGCCCGCTGGGGGCGGCGTCATCGGGCCAGCCGATCCCCAACGCCGCGCCGTGCCCGACCCCGCCGTAAGCCGCAGCCGGCTCCGGATCCGACGTGAATCAGTGGCCGTTGTCCACGCGCTCGAGGACCTCTCCGGGCGCCGCCTCCGTCCAGGAGGAACCGTCCCACTCCCAGGTGTCGCCGAAGACGTCGGCCGTCGCATTCTCCGGGCCGAGGGCGTGGCCGCCGAAGAGCACGATGCGCCGGCGCTCCGCGTCGTAGACCATCGCCGCGTGATTCCGCGCACGCGGAGCGACTGTCGCCTCGACGCCCGCGATCCGGGCCGCGCCGGCGGGCGCCACCGCAACAACTAGTCAGGTGTTCCGCTGCGCGGTCCCCAGCCGCTTCACCATCTCGGGGTCGCGATGGTCGAAGAAGGCGCTCTTCCCGGTGTCCAGGGCGGCGATGGCCTGCAGGTCCTCGGCGCTCAACTGGAAGTCGAAGATGGCGAAGTTCTCGGCCATCCGCTCTTGGCGCACCGACTTGGGGATGGCCACGATGCCGCGCTGGGTCAGCCAGCGGAGCACGACCTGGGCCACGCTTCTCCCGTGCCGGGAGGCGATGCCCAGCAGCACGTCGTTGTGGAAGATGTTGTTCCGCCCCTCGGCGAACGGTCCCCACGATTCGTGCTGGACCTTGTGCTCGTCGAGCGTCTTGCGCGCCTCGACCTGCTGGTGAAAGGGATGCGTCTCGATCTGATCGACGGCCGGGACGACTTCGTTGTGAAGCACGAGGTCCACCAGACGGTCGGGATAGAAGTTGCTGACGCCGATCGCCTTGACCCGGCCCTGCCGGTACAGCTCTTCCATGGCGCGCCATGAGCCGTACACGTCCCCGTACGGCTGGTGGATGAGATACAGGTCCAGATAATCGAGAGCCAGCCGCTGAAGCGATCGGTCGAACGCCCGCAGGGTCTTCTCGCATCCCGCGTCCGCGATCCAGAGCTTGGTCGTGATGAACAGCTCCCGGCGCGCCACGCCGCACTTCTGGATCGCCCGGCCGACCGCCGCTTCGTTCTCGTAGGACGCCGCCGTGTCGATCAGGCGATACCCCACCTCGATCGCCTCGACGACAGCTCTCTCGCACTCGGCGAGGTCGGTCACCTGGAAAACGCCGAACCCCAGGATCGGCATCTCCAGCCCGTTGTTGAGAGTGATTTTCCGCATGGGTCGAGTATACGTTTCTGCCGTCGGGGAGATTAGTCGGACCGGACGCGCTCCTGCCCGTTGACGATCTCGAAGGTGAAGCGGACGTCGAGGTCGGTGGGCACGCGGCTCGCGATCGCTTCATTCGTTCAGTGCCATCAATCAAGTCCGTAATTGACATCTTTGCTCTTCTCTCTGGCAACCATTGACACCGGGAGGAGAGTCGAGTACAGTTGGCACTCAAGAGCCCCGAGTGCCAATCGCACCGGGTGCCAGCACCCCCCAGGGCCTTCTCCCGGCCAACTCATCACTCA
The DNA here is from genome assembly GCA_036005805.1 of Candidatus Polarisedimenticolia bacterium. Lineage (GTDB taxonomy): Bacteria > Acidobacteriota > Polarisedimenticolia > Gp22-AA2 > Gp22-AA2 > DASRAU01. Next base: position 6,384 of record DASYQE010000132.1, read on the forward strand.
CAGGAGGTACTTCCAATGAAAATGAAGATCCGTCCGCTCAACGACCGGATTCTGGTCAAGCGCGTGGAGCCCGAGCAGAAGGCCAAGGGCGGCCTCATCATCCCCGACACCGCCAAGGAAAAGCCGCTCGAGGGCATGGTCATCGCCGTCGGCGTGGGCCGCCTGAACGACGCCGGCGAGAGGGTCGCCTGCGAGGTGAAGCCGGGCGACCGGGTTCTCGTCGGCAAGTACACCGGGACCGAGATCCAGATCGAGGACGTCGAGCACGTGATGGTCAAAGAAGAAGAGATTCTCGGAATTGTCGTCTAGAAGAGGAGATGCCACCATGTCCGCAAGAGAGATCATCTATTCGGAAGATTGCCGCCAGGCCATTCTGCGCGGCGTGAACAAGCTCGCCGGCGCGGTCAAGATCACGCTCGGCCCCCTGGGCCGCAACGTCGTCCTGGAGAAGAAGTTCGGGGCGC
>DASYQE010000133.1:0-11706 GCA_036005805.1 Candidatus Polarisedimenticolia bacterium
CCCGCCGCGCGGCCTCGGCGAGATGCTCGACTTCGCCAAGTTCGGCCGGCGGATGATGAAGCTCGGCGAGAAGAAGATCAAACACTTCATGGAGCTGATGACCTCCTCGTGCGCCGACTACCTCGGCCGCCGCTTCGAATCCGACGAGGTCAAGGCGGCCCTCGCCATCAACGGGATGATCGGCACCTGCGTCGGTCCGTACAGCCCCGGCTCGGCCGCGGTCATGCTGCACCACTCCATCGGCTCGTCGATCGACGGTCAGCCCGGGGCGTGGGGCTACGTCAAGGGAGGCATGAGCGGCATCGCCAACGCGCTGCTCGCCTCGGTGAAGGATCTCGGCGTCGAGGTGAAGACCGACTCCGACGTCGCCAGGTTCATCGTCGAGGGCGGCGTCTGCCGCGGCGTGGCGCTGAAGAATGGCGACGAGCACCGGGCGCGCGTCGTGGCGTCGAACCTCGACCCGAAGCGCACCTTCCTCAAGATGGTGGACAGAAGCGCGCTTCCCGATGATTTCGTGCAGGACATCACCAATTTCCGCATCCAGGGCTCGTCCATCAAGATGAACCTGGCGCTGTCGGAGCTGCCCAACTGGAAGTGCATCCCCGGCCAGGATCCGAAGGCCCCGCACCAGGCGGCGATGTTCGAGATCGCCCCGTCCCTCGAGTACCTCGAGATGGCCTACGACGACATGAAGTACGGCCGGCCCTCGAAGCACCCCCTCATCGACGGCAACGTCGCGTCGGTGCTCGACGACACGCTCACCCCGAAGGGGCACCACGTGATGTCGATGTTCGTGCAGTGGGGCCCGTATCATCTTAAAGGGGCGACCTGGCCGGAGATCCGCGAGAAGGTCGGCGACAACATCATCGACAACCTCGAGCAGTACATCCCCAACATCAAGAAGATCATCATCGGCCGCGAGGTCCTGTCGCCCTGGGACCTGGAGCAGATCTTCGGTCTCACCGAGGGGAACATCTTCCACGGCGAGATGACCCCCGATCAGCTCTTCTTCCTGCGCCCCGCCCCGCGCTGGGCGAATTACCGCACCCCCGTGCGCGGCCTCTACCTGTGCGGCTCCGGCGCCCACCCCGGCGGCGGCGTCATGGGAGCCCCGGGGAAAAACGCGGCCCGCGAGATCCTCAAGGACATCCGCCGCTAGGGAGAGGCGTTTGCGTTCCCCGCGGGGCTCAGGCATCCTCCGCCGATGCTCCACTGCGGCGCGTGCCACGCGGAGTCCCCGGCGGGTGGGCGCTTCTGCCCGCACTGCGCCGCGCCGCTCGATCCCCAAAGCGGCGGCCCGACGCGCACCGTCCGTGACGATCCGCCGCCGCGGCCGGTGGCGCCGCATCCCTCCCCGTTCCGATCGGGCGGCACGCCGGAGGGACGCTTCCTTCCCGGCACCATGCTGGCCGGCCGGTACCGCATCTTCGGCCTCGTCGGCCGGGGCGGGATGGGCGAGGTCTACCGCGCCGAGGATGTGAAGCTCGGCCAGACGGTCGCGCTGAAGTTCCTGCCCCGGGAGGTCGAGCGGGACGAGGCCCGGCTGGCGCGCTTCCTCGAGGAGGTCCGGCTGGCGCGGCAGATCAGCCACCCGAACGTCTGCCGCGTCTACGACGTCGGCGAGGCGGACGGACAGCACTTCCTGTCGATGGAGTTCGTCGACGGCGAGGACCTGGCGGGCCTGCTGCGGCGCATCGACCGGCTGCCGCGCGACAAGGCGATCCAGATCGCCCACCAGCTCTGCGCCGGTCTCGCGGCGGCGCACGAGCAGGGGATCCTGCACCGGGATCTCAAGCCCTCGAACGTGATGATCGACGGCCGCGGCCGGGCGCGCATCACCGACTTCGGGCTGGCCCGCCTCGCCGGGGAGATCGTCGGGTCGGACCTGCGCGCCGGCACGCCCGCCTTCATGGCGCCGGAGCAGATCGCCGGCACCGCCGTGACCGTGAAAAGCGATCTCTACGCGCTCGGCATGGTGCTGTACGAGCTGTTCACCGGCCACCAGGCCTTCAAGGCGGCGAGCGCCAGGGAGTCGGCGCGTCTCAAGCTGGAGTCGGCGCCGACCAGCCCGTCGGCCCTCATCGAGGGGTTCGACCCGGCGGTCGAGCGGATCCTCCTGCGCTGTCTCGAGCGCGACCCGGCGCGCCGGCCGGCGACCGCGCTGGCGGTGGCGGCGGCGCTTCCCGGAGGCGACCCGCTGGCCGCGGCGCTCGCCGCCGGAGAGACCCCGTCGCCGGAGCTGGTCGCCGAGGCGGGCGAAACCGGCGCGCTGCAGCCGGCGCTGGCGTGGGCCGGGCTCGCGGCGTTGCTCCTGCTCCTCCCGGCCGCGGTCTTCGTGGCCGGGCGGTCGCAGCTCGCGCGTCTCGTGCCGCTGCCGAAGTCGCCCGAGATCCTGCGCGAGCGGGCCCGCGAGATCGTGCGCGACCTCGGGTACATCGAGCCTCCGATCGACAGCGTGTCGGGATTCGATCCCGAGGTCGAGTATCTCGACCACGTCGCGGCGGAGCAGAGGGCCCATCCGGGCTGGGACATCTTGAGGGCCGGTCCACCCTACGGCATCGCGTTCTGGTACCGCCAGTCACCCCGTCCGATGAGGCCGTGGGGTGACACGGGCGCGACCCCGAGCACCTTCTCGGATCCACCGCTCATCAACTCCGGGATGATCCGCCTGAAGCTCGATCCCGAAGGTCATCTCCGGACGTTCCAGGCCGTCCCCCCCGACCGCGATCCGCAGACGACGCCTCCGCCCGAGCCGGACTGGAGCCGGCTCTTCGCGCTGGGGGGTTTCGACCAGGCTGTGTTCAAGCCGGTCGAGCCCTCCTGGGTGCCGCGCATGTACGCCGACAGCCGCGCCGCGTGGGAGGGGATCGATCCGCGCATGCCGGGGGTGACGCTGCGTCTCGAAGCGGCTGCATATCGCGGCCGCCCGATCTTCTTCCGCACCATCGAGCCCTGGACGCGCGCTCGCCTCTCCGATCCCGGCACCGCTCCCCTGCCCGGGAGCGTGGTCCGGGAGTGGGGTGCCGTGGCCTGGATCGTCGTCGCGGTCGCCATCATGTCGGCAGGCGTGATCATGGCGCGCCGCAATCTCCGCCTCGGGCGGGGGGATCGCAAGGGGGCCCTGCGTCTGGCCGCGTTCACGCTTCTGTGTGCCGAGATCGCCTGGCTCCTGGAGACGCACCACATCGCGTCCAACGCGTTCGACAACTTCAGTCTCAATCTCGCCGTCCGCCTGCTCATCGCCGGCCTCATCTGGGTCTTTTATCTCGCCCTCGAACCGTACCTGAGGCGCAACTGGCCCCAGGTGCTGGTGTCGTGGGTTCGTCTCCTCGACGGCCGGCTGCTCGATCCGCTCGTCGGCCGGGACCTCCTCTTCGGGGCGGTCCTCGGCGTGGTCTATTACATGGCGGGGAGGAGCCTCATCTTCCTGCCGGCGGCTTTCGGCATCGTGCCGCTGCGCTCGGACGAGACCGGGACGCCGCCGATCGACATCGAGCTCTCGACGCTGCGGGGTCTCTCGCACGTCCTGGGCGTTCCCTTCAACTTTCCGGTGGTCTTCGTGCTGGTCCCGCTCGGGGCTCTCCTCCTTCTGCTTCTCTGCCGCGTCGTGTTGCGGAGTATGTGGCTGGCCGTCCCCGCCTGCATGATCGTCATGAGCGTCTCCGGCGTGGTCTCGTCGACGAACCCGACCCTCGACATCGCGGCGAATGTGGTGAGCGTGGGAATGGGCCTGCTCGTGGTTTTCCGGTTCGGCCTCCTCCCCTTTGCCATCTCGGGCCTGGTGGTTGCGACGCTCGCGGTCGGGCACCTGACCTTCGACACGACGGCCTGGTATGCGGGAAATACGCTCGTCGTCCTCCTGATCGTCGGCGGGCTGGCGCTGTACGGGTTCAGGACCTCGCTCGGCGGCCGGCCGGCTTTCGGCGGGGGTATGATTCCGGAGAACTGAACATGACCCTCGAACCCGTCCGCCCCATCGCGCTCTCCGACATCCGCGCGGCGCGCGAGCGCATCGCGAAGACGATCGTCCGCACGCCGCTCCTGCGGCTCGAGCTCGGGCCCGACCAGCCGGACATCCGGCTGAAGCTCGAGAACCTCCAGCCGATCAACGCCTACAAGCTGCGCGGGGCCGCCAACGCCGTCGCGGCGCTTCCCGACGCCGAGCGCCGCAAGGGCGTCTGGACCATCAGCGCCGGCAACGCCGGCCAGGGCGTGGCGTACGCGGCGCGGCAGGCCGGCGTGCCGTGCACGGTCGTCGCCATCGAGACCGCTCCGAAGGCGAAGCTCGACCGCATGCGGGCGCTCGGCGCGAAGCTGATCCTGGTGGACTACACGACGGCATGGAAATCGCTCGACGACCGCGCCTACCCCGGCGCCGAGGGCACCTTCATCCACCCGTTCGACGACGACCACTTCATCGCGGGCCACGCCACGATGGGGCTGGAGATCCTCGAGGACGCGCCCGACACGGCCGCGGTCATCGCCGCCATCGGCGGCGGCGGGCTCATCACCGGTGTGGCCAGCGCCGTGAAAGCGCTCAAGCCCGACGTGAAGGTGTACGGCGCCGAGCCGGAGACCGCCGCGCCGATGACGCGCTCGCTCGCCGCCGGCAGGCCCGAGACCTTCCCCGAATGGAAGGCCTCGTTCGTGGACGGCGCTGGCGGCCAGAGCGTCTTTCCGCGCATGTGGGAGCGGATGAAGCCGCTGGTGGACGACACCATCGTCGTCACGCTCGATCAGACGAAGGCGGCGATGCGCATGATGGCCGAGAAGGCGCGCGTCATCGCCGAGGGGGCAGGCTGCCTGCCGCTCGCGGCCGCGCTCACCGGCAAGGCCGGCCGGGGACCTATCGTCGCCGTCGTGTCCGGCGGCAACATCGACCTCGCGAAGTTCGCCGAGCTGGTCGCTTCCGCTCCGGCCCGTTAGTCCGCCGCCACCACCCGACCCGCTCGTCAGCGCTCGCAGGCCGGGCAGCGAGCTACGGCTCGGGGAGCTGGCGCGGGCCCGCCGGCTTCGGAGCGGACCGGTTCTGCGACGCCGGACTGGTCGCGATCAGCTTCAGCAGGTCCTGCGCGAACTGGGTGAGGTTCGCCGCGTCGTCCTCGCCGATGAATCGCGGCGAATCGGCGTCCACCAGGCGGATGAAGGTCCCGAGCGCGATTTCCGCCTGGACGTCCCGGCCGGCGGCGAGCGCTGCGGCGGCCGCATCGAGCGGCGCCGAAAGGCTCTTCGTGATTCCCCTGGGAAGTCCCAGCCGAAGGAGCTCGTCCTTCAGATCCCGGGCCGCCTGCTCCGGGTGGCCGAGCAGGATCGCCGCGCGCCCCGAGAACAGCTCCGTGCTGGCGACGGGGTCCTCCGCCGTGAACACGATGCTCGAACCCACCTGCACGAAGTTTCTCGCGTAGGACGAGTCGGGTCCGGGCGCGATGTCCTGGACGAAGACCGTTCCTTCAGGGGTCCCATCCGTGCGCCACAGCTCCAGGCCGTGCTCCTCATCCGGCGCGTCGAAAAGAATGCCGCCATCGAAGGCCCCTGACCAGGTCGTCGAATTCCGGAAGAAGCTCGGGAAAGAATCGCGCACCCGCACCGTCCCCGCCTCGGTGCCGTCGCTCCTCCACACGTCGTAGGCGTCGTCGAGCTCGGATCGAAGGGTCATGAAGACGACGAAGTCGCCGATCGGACCGAGGAAAACGGGCCATGACGATGCGGATCCCGGGACGATGTCCTTCAGAAGCAATGTGCCCGCCTCCGTGCCGTCGGTCCTCCACACCTCGAATCCGTGGATCCCGTCGTCGGCCAGGAAATAGGCGACACCGCCGGCGACGACCGATGCGGAGAACTGCTCGGTGGTGCTGCCGGTCACGCCTCGGGCGATGTCCTTGAGGAAAGAGGTCCCCGCCGCGGTGCCATCGGTGATCCACGGTTCCCAGCCATGCAACGGATCGTACGCCTGCACGAGAAGCCCGCCATTGAACGGCGTCATGCTGTTGCAACAGTGTCCGGAGAACCCCGGGCCGATGATGACGACGTGCGTGCCCGCGACGGTGCCGTCGGTGGCCCAGAGCTGGAGCTTGGCCACGTCATCGGCACCGTCGAAGTAGAGCGTCTCGCCGACTTCCGCGTAGAGATCGAACGGATAGAAGTGATTCGCGCTCGGGATCGCGTCGGGGAGGAGGGCCGTCCCCGCCTCCGTCCCGTCGCTCGACCAGAGCTCGAGGTTCTGGTCCGCGTTCAGGGCGAAGAAGCACACCCGTTTGCCGCACCTTCCCGGGCGCCACAGCACCGGGCCGGGCTCCTCGCTGACGATCCGGGTTCCCGCGCTCGTGCCGTCGCTGCGCCACAAGCGGGCACCGTGCACAGGGTCGGCGGCGGGGAAGTAGACGATGCCGTCGACGACGGTTCCCGCATCCTGCAGCTCGAGGGAGGGAACGAGGCGGGCCGTCCCGCGCGGCGTGCCATCGGTGACCCACAAGGAGCGACCGAGCCCGTCGTCGGCGTCGTAGAGCGCCCGGGCGGCGCCTCCGGACCCCGTCGCGGTCCCGATGAAGATGGGAGACGAGGCCAGGGTGCGCGCCACGTCATTGATGTCCTTCAGCAGCCCGGTCCCTTCCTCGGTTCCGTCGGTTTCCCACGGTTCCTTGCCGTGCACCCCGTCGTCGTAAGAGAAAACCGCCCGCGAGCCGACCGCCCTGAGACCGCCCGTGATCTGAAACGGCGCGATCCGCGTGAATTCTTCCGTGCCGGAATCGATGCGGAACAGGCCGAGGCTGCTCGCGAAAATCAGCCCTCCCTGCCATGGGATCATCGACACGAAATCCGTCGAACCCGGCCCCGGCGTCAGGTCGGCGACGAGACGGGTCCCGCTCGGCGTGCCGTCGGTGCGCCAGAGCTCTCTCCCATGCAAGCCGTCGTCGGCCATGAACCAGGTGACGGTCCCGGCATTCAGATAGAAATTGAAATAGTAGGTGGACGTCGTCGGGTTGATGTCTTTGGCGAGCATGGTGCCGGCGGGCGTCCCATCGGAGCTCCAGGGCTCGGGGCCATGCACTCCGTCGTCCGCCAGGAACAGGAGCCGCCCACCGACCGGGCCGAGAAAATACATGTTGGTCCCCCCATTGAAGGGGGTGAACTCACGCAGGAAGATCGTCCCGCCCGGCGTTCCGTCGGTGCGGTAGAGCTGCCGGCACGCCTGAAAGTAGAGGAACGGACCCGCTTTCTGGAATTGATCGGGCGTGGGATACCCGCACCCGGGTTGAACATCGCTCAGAACAGTGACGCTTGAGCCGTCGCTGGCATACAGGCGCCCCGCGGCGCCGAACACGAGCACGCCGTTGATCGCATTGAGGCCGAACGGAACGCTGGAGTCCACACCCGGGATGATGTCCTGCACGAGCCGCGTGCCGGCGACCGTCCCGTCGGTCTTCCACAACTCGGCGCCGGCCGCGGCGCTCGTGGCCCGGAAATAGAAAGTCGCGCCGAGCGTCGCACCATCCACGTAGTAGAAAGTGTTCTGGGTCCCGAAGGGGCTTCCCGGGCCCGGCTGGATGTCCTGAAGCAGGAAGGTCCCCGCCGTGGTGCCATCGGTGCGCCAAAGCTCGAAACCGTGCTCGCCGTCATCGGCCAGGAAGTAGACAAGCCCGCCGGAGAGGACCTGGTTCCCGATTGTGCGCAGCGAGTTGTACCCATCCCGATACAGAAGCCCCCCCTCCGGACCGGGGCGGACGTCCCGAAGCATGAAGGTCCCCGCGGCCGTCCCGTCGGTTCTCCAGGGCTCCAGGCCGTGAACCCCGTCGTCCGCCTGGAACACCATCACCCCGTTGACCGGCTGGAAGACCGACCCCCAGTTGAGCCCGCTCTCGGATCCCGGCCGGATGTCCTTCAGCAGGCTCGTGCCGGCCGCGGTGCCGTCGCTCTTCCAGACCTCTGAGCCGTTGGCGTGCGTGTCGGCCACGAACACGAATATGTCCCCGAAGCGCGTGAAAGAGCGGGGATTGGAGCTCCTTCCGGCGTCGTCCGGCTGGGGATTCAGGTCGCTGAGCAGCCGGGCCGGCCCGTCGGACGTGACGGGCGGGATGCCCGGGGACGCAAGAGCCACCGCGGGCACGAACAGGGACAGCACCACGGCGAGAGCGCGGAGTGATCGCATGATTCCCCCCCTCGGACACGAGGCGATTTGTGCGCATTCTGGCACGGGAATCACGTTTCGCGGCGCAGAGACTTCGACCTCGCGAAGTGCGCCGGGCCGGTCGGCTCCGCCGGTCAGTCGGGAACGGGCCGCGGGCCTCCCGGTTTCGACGTCCGCGACTCCGGCATCGATCCGGCCGTCAGCAGGCCACGGCGAGAGCGGCAAGACGTCGCATGGTTTCCCCCGATGTTCGGCTGTCGACCAGGTCAGGCGAAGGCGAATTGCGCCCATCCTGCCATAGAGATCACCGTTTCGGAGAAAAAGACGCCAGGAGAGGCCGCCGTGCCGCCCGTGTCGCCCCCGCCCGCCGTCAGCGGGTTGACGGCCCCGCCGACCCCGGCAGGTGGGTGGGACGCGCCGTTTGACCCCCGGCCATCCGGCCCCCATATTCCGTCCGGATCGATGAAACTCGGCGAGCATTTCATCCAGCAGGGGCTGCTGACGCAGGCGCAGCTCGAGGCGGCGCTGAAGGCCCAGCTCATCTTCGGCGGGCACCTCGGCACGGTGCTGCTCGAGTTCGGCCACGTCGACGAGCACACGCTCGGCAAGACGCTCGCGAAAATCTTCAACGTGGACTACGCGCCGCCGAACCTCTTCACCGACATCCCGAAGAACGTCATCGACATCGTGCCGAAGCGGCTGGTGGAGAAGCACCACGTCGTGCCGTTCGACAAGCGCGAGCGCAACCTCGCGGTCGCGATGATCGACCCGAAGGACCTGCGCGCCATCGACGAGATCTCGTTCGCCACCGGCCACCGCATCCATCCGTGGGTCGCGCCCGAGGCCCGCATCTTCCAGGTGATGGAGCGCTACTACGACCTCCCGCGCCGGCACCGCTACATCTCGGTCTGCCAGACGCTCGATGCCGCGGGGTCAGGACCGGCCTCGGGTGCGCAGGGACCGACGGCGCGCGAGCGCGCCGTCCTCGACAGCGCCTATGCGCCGCCGCCGTATCTCGCGGCCCTCGGGACTTCCGAGACCGGGCCCGACAGCGAAGGACCGCCGGCCGCTCCGCGGATGGCCGCAGGGACGCCGGCCCCACCGACGGCCTCGCTCATCGTGAATGCTCCCGCGGCCGCCGCGATCCCCGCTCTGCCTGTGGTCGCTGCGATGCCGGCTCCCGCCACGCCGGCGGCGTCCCCGCTGCCGGCTTCGGCCGTGAATCTCGCTCCGGCGGCCGCACCGGCCGCGCGAGTCGTTCCGCCCCCGGCGATGCCGTCCGGGCCGATGACCGAGGCCGCTTTGTCGGACGAGCTGTGCCGCTGCGAAAGCGCCTCCGAGATCGCCGACGTGACGGTGCGCTATCTCGCGTCACGCCTGACGCGGGCGATCCTGTTCCTGGTGCGGGGCGACACCGCGACACTGTGGAAGGCGCACGGACTGACGGGTGACAAGACGCCGTCGCTCCTGCTGCCTCTCACCACCGAGCCGCTCTTCGCGCTGCTGCACGAGCGCGATTCCTACTGCGGGCCTCTGCCGACCGGTTCGCCCGCCCTGCTGCTGTCGAACCTCGGCATGGCGCCGCCGAACGAGATCGTCCTGTTGCCGGGCTACCTGGATGACCGGCTGCTGGTCATCGTCTACGGCGACGGCGGGGCGGGCGCTTCGATCCAGCCGGACGTCGGAGACCTGCGGCCGATCGTCACGAAGGTCGCCTGCGCGCTGCACCTGGTCGCGCTCAAGCGCCGCATCCGCTCCGGCCCCGAGACCGCCGCAGCCGCACCCGCCCCGAAGCCCGCCGCCAAAGCCGCCTAGCCGCGTCCGATGTCGCGCAGCACCTGGTGCGCGGAGTTCCAGCCCGCCGCGCCCCAGACTCCGCCGCCCGGGTGGGTCCCCGAGCCGCACAGGTAGAGCCGTTTCACGGGAGTGCGGTAGTCGGCCCAGCCGGCCGCCGGGCGGAACGAGAAGAGCTGATCCGGCGTCATCGCGCCGTGGTAGATGTTCCCACCCGGCAGCCCGAAGACCTTCTCCAGATCCTCCGGCGTGTAGACATGGCGGTGCAGCACCGCCCCCGGCAGGTTCGGCGCATAGCGCGCGATCTCGGCGACGACGCGATCGGCCACGGTCTCCTTGAGATCCTCCCAGCGCCCCTCCTTCAGGTGCCGCGGGCCGTACTGCACGAAGCAGGTCATGACGTGCCGCCCGGGCGGGGCGCACGTCGGATCGTTCACCGAGTGGATGCAGGCCTCGACCGTCGGCCGCTCGGAGAAGCGGCCGCGCTTGCAGTCGTCCCACGCCTGCTCGATGAAATCCACCGTTGGACAGAAGTTTAGGAGCCCCTTGTGCTGAGGCCCGGCGACTTTCCCGGGGGCGGCGGTGAAGTCGGGCAGCTCGGAGAGGGCCAGGTGCACCTTGAGGGAGGCGCCCTTGTCCTCGAACGATTCCATGTGGGCGACGAGGTCCGTCGGCAGGACCTCCCTCGGAAGCAGCTTCAGGTACGTCACACGCGGCGCGGCATTGCTCACCACGACCGAGGCGTGCAGTGTCTCGCCCGAGGCGAGCCTCACTCCCGCGACCTCGTTGCGCGCGGTCAGATCGATTCTCTCCACCGGGGTGTTGAGGCGCAGCGTGACGCCGCGCTCCTTCCCGGCGGAGGCGAGGGCGCGGGTGATCCCGCCCATGCCGCCCACCACGACACCCCAGACGCCGGCGGCGCCGTCCACGCCACCCAGCACGTCGTGCAGCAGCAGGAAGGCGGTCCCCGGCTGGTGCACGCCGCCGTAGGCGCCGATCACCGCCTGCGAGCAGAGAAACGCCTTGATCTCCTCCGACTCGAACCAGTTGTCGACGATCTCGGCGACGCCGCGGGTCGCGAGCGCCACCATGAACTGGGTCTCGAGCGGCGTGAGCTTCCGCGCATCTCGCGCCAGGCGCACGAGATCGAGCAGGTCGCGCGGCGAGCCGGGAGCGAGCGGCGGCGGGGGCCTGAGGATCTGCGGCTTGAGGAACTCGCCGACGCGGACGAGCGCGTGGTGGAACTTCGGGTACGCCTCGGCGTCCTTCTTCGAGAACTTGCCGATCTCGGCGAGATCGCGATCGTCGCCCCAGAGGGTCAGCGTGCGGCCGTCCGGGAACGGCACGAAGAAGGCCGGCTCCTGCTTGACGACGCGGTAGCCGTGGCGCGACAGATCGAAGCGGCGCACGACCTGGGGGAGGAGCAGGGTCGAAACGTACGAGGTCGTCGAGACCTGGTAGCCGGGCCACAGCTCCTCGGAGACGCAGGCGCCGCCGGGCAGGCCGCGCGCCTCGACCACCGTGACCCGGTGCCCCGCCTCGGCCAGCAGCGCCGCGGCGACCAGGCCATTGTGTCCCGCACCGATGACGACGACGTCCCGCTTCACGATCTCCTCCCCCGCTTCACGCGACTAACGCCCCGTCCCCCGCATCCGTTCCTCCGCGGCGATCTCCTCGAAGCGCGCCCGGCACCCGGCCGGGTCGTGGCGAATGAGCCAGTCGCGTCGCCCTCACCCGACCGCCATGAACCAGCGGCGCTCGCCGAGCGGCTCCTCTCCCGGTCCGCT
>DASYQE010000134.1:0-4926 GCA_036005805.1 Candidatus Polarisedimenticolia bacterium
CGACCACCTGATGAAGCCGGGCTCGACGCACGACGAGAACGCGCATCATTTCGTCGTCGTCCAGGTGGACGGCGATCAGCTGTCGGTCGAGGTGATTGGCACCGGTCCGGCGCCTTATACCCCGTACAACGGCTCCGCCAAGATCGTTCTGAGCGATCAGCCGAGCTGAGGAAATTCTGAATTCGGAATCTGGAATCTGGAATTCGCACTCGCATTCCAAATGCCCGATTCTTAATTCCAAATTCATTCACGTCCTCGGTAGTAGAATCGGGTCTTCATTCAGAGGGCCCGTCATGAGAAAGCTGCTGCTCTCCTCGGCCGCGCTGGCATTCATCGTCTTCGGCGGCGCGCGCTCGGGCACGCGTGTCGTCGCGCAGTCCGATCCCAACACTATCGTCAAGCCGAACACGTACCAGGATTTGCGCTGGCGATTGATCGGCCCGTCGCGCGGCGGCCGCTCGACCGCGGCCGCGGGCGTGCGCACGCAGCCCAACGTCTTCTACATGGGCGCGACCGGCGGCGGCGTGTGGAAGACGGAGAACTACGGCGTCAGCTGGTTCCCGGTGTCCGACGGCCAGATTCCGACCGGATCGATCGGCGCGCTCGACGTCGCCGACTCGAACCCGAACGTCGTCTACGCCGGCACCGGCAGCGAAGCGATTCGATCGAACGTGATCGTCGGGCGCGGCGTCTACAAGTCGACCGACGCGGGCAAGACGTGGCAGTACGCCGGGCTCAAGGAAGTCGGGCAGATCGGCCAGCTGAAGATCCATCCGAAGAACCCCGACATCGCCTACGTCGCCGCCATCGGCCAGCCGTTCGGCTGGGGACCGGACCGCGGCGTCTACCGCACGAAGGACGGCGGCAAGACCTGGCAGCAGGTGCTGAAGAAGGACGCCGACACCGGCGCGTCGGACGTCTGCATGGATCCGTCGAACCCGAGCGTCCTGTTCGCCGGGCTGTGGCAGGCGCGCCGCATGCCGTGGGGCATGACGAGCGCCGGGCCGGGCAGCGGGCTGTACGTGTCGAAGGACGGCGGCGACACCTGGAAGCAGATCACCGAGCACGGGATTCCCAAGGGGCCGCTCGGCAAGATCGGCTGCGGGGTGGCCAGGACCGACAGCCGGCGCGTCTACGCGCTGATCGAGGCCGAAGAAGGCGGGCTCTTCCGGTCGGATGACGGCGGCGACTCGTGGGACCGCGTCAGCGAGCACCACGCGCTGCGGCAGCGGCCCTGGTACTACAGCACCCTGACCATCGACCCGACCAACGCCAACGTCGTCTGGTTCCCGCAGGTGCCGATGCTGCGCACCATCGACGGCGGCAAGACCATCACCCGCATCCGCGGCGCGCACCACGGCGACCATCACGACATCTGGATCGATCCGACGAACCCGAAGCGGATGATCAACGGCAACGACGGCGGGGTCGATCTCTCGTGGGACGGCGGCGAGTCGTGGTACGCGCCGCCGATTCCGCTGGCGCAGTTCTACCACGTGTCGGTGGACAACGCGACGCCGTATCACGTCTCCGGCGCCATGCAGGACCTCGGCACCGCGTGGGGCCCGAGCGACAGCCTGTCGGACGCCGGCATCCGCAACGCCGACTGGTTCGACATCGGCGGCGGCGAGGCGGGGCACACCGCGTCGGACGTCTCCGACCCGAACATCATCTACGCCGGCGAGTACATGGGGATCATCACCCGCTACGACCACCGCACCGGCATGACGCGCCACGTCGGCATCTACCCGGAGGACGGCAGCGGCCATGGCGCCGAGGACCTCAAGTACCGCTTCCAGTGGACCGCGCCGATCGTCGTGTCGCCGCACGACGGCAAGATCGTCTACCACGGCGCCAACGTCTTGTTCCGCACCACCGACGGCGGCCAGACCTGGGCCGCCATCAGCCCGGATCTCACGCGCAACGACAAGTCGAAGCAGAAGTGGGCGGGCGGGCCGGTCACCGGAGACAACACCGGCGTCGAGTGGTACGACACGATCTTCGCCATCGCCGAGTCCCCCGTTGAGAAAGGCCTCCTGTGGGTCGGCAGCGACGACGGCCTCGTGCACGTCAGCCGCGACGCCGGCGCGCACTGGGACAACGTCACGCCGAAGGGGGCTCCGGAGTGGGGGACGGTCGACCTCATCGAGGCGTCGCCGCGGGACGCCGGCACCGCCTATGTCGTCTTCGACGCGCACCGCCTCGACAACACCAAGCCGTACCTCTACAAGACGACCGACTACGGCAAGTCGTGGAAGAGCCTGTCGGGCGGGCTGCCGAACGACGTGTACCTGCACGCGGTGCGCGAGGACCCGAAGAAGAAGGGGATGCTCTACCTCGGCACCGAGCGCGGCGTGTCGTTCTCGCGCGACGACGGCGCCACCTGGCAGGCGCTCGGCCTGAACTTCCCGACCGTGGCCGTGCACGACCTGCAGGTGAAGAACGACGACCTGGTGGTCGGCACGCACGGCCGGTCGATCTGGATCTTCGACGACCTGTCGGTCATCCGCGACTGGACCAAGGACATCGGCGACAAGGACGTCTTTCTCTTCCCCGTGAGGCCGGCGGTCCGCTGGGAGGAGCGCAGCGGCTTCCACGAGGACGGCCAGGGAGAGAATCCGCCGCGCGGCGCGGTCATCGCCTACTCTCTGAAGGGGAAGGTCGAGGGGGACATCCGCCTCGACATCCTCGACGCCAACAGCAAGGTGATCCGGACGATCACCAGCAAGAAGGACGAGGACGAGGTCGAGCCGGACGATCCGGACGGCGGCTCGCGCAAGAAGGCGAAGCTGACGAAGGAGCCGGGCGTGCAGCGCGTCGTCTGGAACCTGCGCACCGACAGCGCGGAGAAGATCAGGAAGGCCAAGGCCGAAGGCAACCCCGAGGGAGCGATGCAGGTGCCGCCCGGCACCTACACGGCGCGGCTCACGGTGGGGAAGACGATCCTCTCGACGCCGGTCGAAGTGAAGCCCGATCCGCGCCTCGGCCTGACCCCGGCCGACCTCGAGGCGCAGGCCAGGTTCGTCACCGAGATGCAGGCGCAGCTGACGCGCCTCACCGGCATCGTCACCCAGATCCAGTCGGTGCGCGATCAGCTCAACGTGAAGATCGCGGCGCTCAAGGGCAACGACAAGGCCGCCGACTGGGTGAAGGAGGCCCAGGGGGTCCTCGGCAAGTGCGACGCCCTCGAGGCGAAGCTGCACAACCCGAAGGCCGAGGTGGAGTACGACATCCTCGCGAAGGGCGCGATGGTCTACTCGCGCCTCGCGCAGCTCCTGGCGTACACGTTGTCGGGCTCGGGCGCGCCGACGCAGGGCCAGCGCGAAGTCTTCGACATCCAGCGCGCCGACCTCGACAAGCTCGACGCCGAGTGGCGCGCGCTCCTGACCGAGCAGGTGCAACCGGTCGCGAAGAAGGCCGACACGCTCGCGCCCGGAGGCCTCATCATCCCCGGCCGCTAGTGCCGCTCAGCGGCGGCCCACCTACAGTCGCTTGCAATGAGCTTCCATTCGCTTCTCGGAAGATCCATTCGACTCTTTCGGCGCGAGAAGCTCGGGTCCGCTCTCCTGCCGCCCATCGATGATGCGCTGGCCGAACTCGACTCGAGTCTGAGGCGTCAACTGAACGGCGGATGGCCGAAAGAGTGGACCGGGCCGGACCTTCCTTCAGAAAATGCGGACACGGATCGGACCCTGCTCATCAGCCTGTACCGCGCCGCGTTCCACTGCGAGCGCGGCGACATCGATTCCTATCGTGCAGGTCTCGAACAGGTGGTGAACTCGTCGGGTCACGGGGCGATGCAGGTCAGCGCGATTCGATTGCTGATCAGTCTGTTGTGGGTGCAGGTGATCGAGGCACCCCGGGACGAGCAGGGTGAAGGCTCTGAACAGCCCGACCGGTCGCGTGGGCTCCTGTCGACCCTGTGCGAACGTGTGGATCGCGACTACGCGGACTCACCCTGGTCGGACATCGTCCTGTTCTTCAGCGAGTCGGCGAGGGGCATCGTCAGCTTCTACGCTGGAGAGAAGGCCGCCGCGAAGCTCCACCTGAGAAGGGCCGAAGGACTGCAGCCGCGGGTGGAGAAGACGGGCGATTTTGGGATTGAAGACCTTGTCGGATTCGCGAGCCTGGCCCGGGGGCAGATGGCCGTCGAAGACGGGACCTGCGATGTGGCTCGGCGGTGGCTCCTGTCGGCGACCCACCGACTCGAAGGAGATACGCAGGCTGAGGCATACGCCTGGTTGGCCCATAGCGAATTGGACTTGGGCCTGCTCGGGGAGGCTCGGGAATCCGCCGAACGAGGGATGAGAATCAAGCGGGCCTCGGGTTTCGCACGGGATGGTCGTGACGACAGCCTCGAGGGTGCTCTCGCAGAGGCCTTGGTGCGGTTGGGAGAGTCCAAGCGGGCCCGGCAGGTCCTCATGACGATCGTTCAAGAAGGGGTCTCAGAGTCGAAGCGACGTTGGGCCGAGGAGGCCCTTCAAAGAATCGGGAATTAGCCCCAAAGGTCCCGGAAGTGACCCGACGGATTGCCGTTTCGGGTCAGGTGTCAGACTGCCCGGGGCTCCCGTCAATGATGAAGGATCGCTGCGCCAGCAGGAGCACGTGACCCATGCCGCCCCAGAGGGCGGCGGTGGCGAGCCATTGCCAGAACGCGAACTGCGCCCAGGACGGCCGGTTCGACTTGCTCCAGTCGTAATCCACCCAGCCCAGGTGACGCTGCCCGAGATAGAACGCCAGAAGGCCGATCCCGACCGTGACGAGGGGCAAGAGCACCAGGACCGCGACCGACCATCCGGTGGCCCTTCGTCGCGCCTGATCGATCTCGAAGCTGAGCACCCCCGCGTAAATCGCGACGAACGCGACCAGGGCGATGTCTTCGTGTCCCTTATGAACCAGATCCGAGAAGTGGAAGAAGACGATGCG
>DASYQE010000135.1:0-9378 GCA_036005805.1 Candidatus Polarisedimenticolia bacterium
CGCCGGGCGATCTTCTCGAGGACGCGGCGCTGCCCTTCCATGAACGCCTCGGCCCGTTTGCGCTCGGTGATCTCCTGCACCGTGCCGCGCAACCCGATGACCGTCCCGTGCGCGTCCCGGATCGCCTCGCCGCGCATCGCCACCGCGATCCGGGCGCCTTTCCGCAGCGCCTCCAGGTCGAGGTGGAAGCCGTGGCCGGTGCGCACGGCGTCCTTCATGGCGGCCTGAAGCCTGAGCCACGATTCGTGCGGATAGAGGGTGTCGTCCTGATCCGCGAGGCGCGGCAGGACCGCCCCCGCCGGCAACCCGAAGATCCGCAGCAGCTCGTCCGACACGACGGATCGGCCGGTGGTGCCGCGCCACTCCCACGAGCCGAGACGCGCCAGGCGCTGCGCCTCGCCGATGACGGCCCGCTCGCGAATCCGCGCCGCGCGCAGGGCCTCGCCGAAGGCGATGATGACTGCGCTCGAGAGGACGTAGGCAGCGAGCCCGATGGGGTCGCGGGTGCCGTGAACCCCGACCGCCGCGCGGGCGCCGGGGAAGAGCAGGTCGCACATCAGCCACCCCGCCGTCATGGCGAGCAGGCCCGCCCGATACCCGCAGAGCCAGGCGCCGAGCGCCACGGCCGCGAACAGGGTGATGAGGGGGAACTGGTCGCCGATCCACGGCGTCAGGAGCCAGCGCACGCCGACCGCCACACCGGTGGCGGCGAGCGTCCCGAGGTAGAGCCAGCCCTGCGACGGCGATCGGTTCCACATAAGGGTGAAACGAGGGCCCCTCCGCCCGGAACTGGTTCGGAACAATGCAAAAACCTATACACCCGGACACGCCCCCGGTAAATAACGGAAACAACGGATCCCGCCGTCCGGGCTCGCTCCCGCATCGCGCTTGACTCGTGCCGCCCGCGGCCGGAGAATCAGCCCGTTCCAGGGAAATGCCCGTTCTTCGGGACTTTTTCGAGGCTCCGTAATGCCACCGATCTCTCCAACGCCCCACCGCGGCCACCCGACCTCGCGTCGGCGTCTGCGTCCGGCTCTGCTCGCCGGGATGGCTCTTCCGGCCCTGCTGTTCTCGATCGCGCCGGCGGATGCCGGACGGCGCTCCCTGGTGGCCCGGGATCTCGGCGCCTTCGAAGGGGAGGACACCCAGGGCACCGGGATCAACGACCGGGGGCAGATCGTCGGTGTCGGCGGCTCGGGTCCGGCCCAGAGCGCCTTCCTCGTGGAGGCCGGGGGCACGGTGAGCCTGGGCGCCTTTGCCGCCATCGACATCAACAACGCCGGCCAGATCCTGCTCCAGACGGTGGTCGGCAACCCGGACGATCCGTCCTCGTGCTTCCTGCGCCAGCCCGACGGCACCACCGTCGAGCTGAACACTCCGGCCGGGTCGCAGTGCTACGGCACCGATCTGAACGACCGCGGCCAGGTGGTCGGAGCGGTGCAGCGCCTGGTCGGAACCCAGCGGGTGACCAGCGGCTTTCTCTGGGAGGCGGGGACCTACACCGATCTCGGCACGCTCGGCGGCGATTTCGTCCAGGCGAACGCCGTCAACGAGCTGGGGCAGATCACCGGCACCGCGACCCTGTCCTCTTCGGGGTATCAGCACGCTTTCTTCTGGGACCGTGGCGTGATGACCGATCTCGGATCACCCGGGGGTTTCTGGAGCCAGGGGCGTGCCATCAACGATCACGGGCAGGTCGCCTTCTCCAGCGGCGCGCATGTGTACTTCTGGCAGGCAGGAGCGCTGACCGATCTCGGCACCCTGGGAGGTCCCGACGTGCCGGAGCAGATGAGCGTGCCCCTCGGCCTGAACGATCGCGGCCAGCTGCTCGTCGCCGTCTACGACATTCCGGCGGCGCTGTACCGCTGGGGCATCTGGGCGTCCGGTCGCTTCACGCCGCTGCCCAGCCTCGGAAGCGGCCTTCCGACCGCCAACCGCATCAACGAGCAAGGGCAGGTGATCGGCACCGACCGCACGGCCACGGGGGTGCTCCGTCACCTGGTCCTGTGGAGCCAGGAAGCGGTCCGCGGCCGCCGCCACTAGCGCGCTTCGAGCATCTGCCCCATGACCGGGTAGCCGCCTTCGATGTTCTCGAAGTGCGCCGGCAGCGGGTCGCTCTTGAAGAGCACCGGTCCGTCCATCAGGTGGTAGTGCAGGTGCGGTGTTTCCGAGTGCCCCGAGTTGCCGAGGAGACCCAGCACCGCGCCCGCTTCGACGTGATCCCCCGCCTTCACCCGCACCGACCCCTTCTGCATGTGCGCGAGCACGCTGAACTCCTCCTCGTCGTGCTCGATGACCACGACGTTGCCGGCGAGGGGCCACGGCTGATCGGGCAGTTTCTCGAGCGCGGCCCTGTCGATGACGCCGGGGGCGGAGTTGTCCGGGACGTCGTTGCGGGCGTAGACGATCTTGCCGCGCGCCGGCGCCAGCACCTCGCGTCCCCAGCCGGCGTAATCGGAGTTCTTCTCGCCGGGTGTCGCCAGGGGGTTGTAGTTCGGGCCGAGCGCCAGGATGTCGCTCGCGAACATCTGGCTCCACTCGTGGTGTCCGCCCTCGAGGACCGTGCCGTTCGCCACGAGGAAGTTGCCTTTCAGCGGAAAGGTGAGCTTCACCCTCTGGGTCGAGGTCGCGACCGGAATGTCGAGCGTCTGGCGGATCGGCTTCTTCCCCGCTCCGCCGAGGTCGAGGTGGTACGTCACCCGATCGATCGCGAGCGCCACAGGCTCGCAGACGTGGTGACGCAGATCGAACGACTCCTCGAGGCCGGAGTATGGCGTCAGGTTGTTTCCGCGAAGGGCCTTCAGCGCTTCGGCGGCGAGGGTCACGGTCTTGCGCTCCGCCGAGCCGGCGTAGAAACGAAGCGTCGCCGCCACAGGCTCGAGCTTGCGGTTCGCCAGGTCCCGGACGACCAGGTGGAAGTAGAAGCACTCCTGCTTCTCCTTCACGTCGACGCGGTCGGGCTCCTTCCAGACATGCCGCGGGATGGTGAACAGACTGATCCCCTCCGCCGGCTTTCCCCCCGCGGCCCGCGCCGTGCCGGTCCCGCCCGCGGGGGCGGCGAGCCACGCGACGGCCAGAAGCGCGGCGGCGGACCAGGCCACCGGCCAACCGAGGGCGCGGCCGCTCATTTCGGGAGCCGCACGAAGGCCAGCTTGTTGCCGTCGGCGTCGCGGACGTACATCTCGCGGTTCCCCCACGTCTGGTCGGTCGGCTTCAGATCGATGGCCACTTGCTTTTCCAGGAGCTCGGCGCACAGCGCATCCACGTCATCGACGATCACGAAGGCCGTCGTCCAGGCGCCGCTGTCGCCGGGAAAGGAGGACAGGTGCAGCCAGGCCCCCCCGCGCACCACCCCCATGTAGCACGGATCGACCTGGTCGCCCGGGCTGTACGCGAATTCCTTCCGGAAACCGAGCCGGCCGCAGTAGAACTCCTCCGCGGCGGCGGCGCTCGACACGTGGAAGACCGGGATCGCCATCGTGAAGCGGGTCATCACGATTCCGGTGTCGGCGCACCGGGAATCGGAATTCCCGGCGGCAGCTTCGGCGGCCAGACGCGATGGCCGAATCCGATGCCGACGTGGAAGAGATCCTGCGAACGGGTGCCGATGCCGAAGTCATGCTCGACCCCGGCGGTGAACTGCACGTGCATGCCGAACCAGAGAATCCCTTCCACTCCGGGACCGACGAATCCGCCGAAGCCCTGGTGCGGCGACTCGGTGCGGTACTCCAGGCCATGGTTCATCAGGAACCCCAGCCCGCCCCACTTCCTGAAGAAGGGCACGGCCGTCAGCTGGACGCCGACGCCGTAGACATCGAGGTCGCCCCCCTGCTGGAATGACACCCAGGTCTCCGCCTTGCCGATGATGTGCTTCACCTGCCCCTGCGGCCCGAATGAAAAGCGGAGTCCCTTCACGTTCGTCCCGTCGGTCTCCTCCGCGAACGTGGGCGTGAGCGAGAAGAACCCGCCGAACTGGTAGTCGTGCCACCAGTCGGAAGGCTTCTTCCCGGTCTCGGGCGCGGGAGCCGGGTCCGCCGCCAGGCCATCGCCTGCGAACAAGAGCAAAAGCGTCACGGCCAGCAGGAGGGACAGGCCCCGCCTGACGTGACGCTCCTCTTTTCCTGACAGCCGCATCCAGCCTCCCCCGACGGGCGAACGCCCTCTCTGGCACTACTGTTGCGACTCGTTCTGACCGGTAACGCGGTTCTCAACGGAAGGAGTGTGCCATGCGAAAGCTGATGTTCGTACCTGCGATTCTGGTGGCCGGCGTGCTTGCGGCGCCGCTGATCACCGCCTCGGACAAGGACAAGACGTACGAAGAAAAGAAAGACGTGAAGGTGTCGGCCGAGGACAAGCAGAAGGCCGAGCAGCGTCTCGGCGAGGCCGAGGAAGTGCTGAAGGCCTCGGTGTCGGCTCCCGACCAGGGCATTCCGAAGAACCTGCTCGAGAAGGCCGAGTGCGTCGGAGTGTTCCCCGGCGTGAAGAAAGGCGCTCTCATCGTCGGCGGCTCCGGCGGCAAGGGCGTGTTCACCTGCAAGAACGGCAACGGCATGACCGGACCGGCCTTCTTCAAGATCGGCGGCCCGAGCATCGGCTGGCAGGCCGGCGTCGAGTCGGCCGACCTGGTCCTCCTGATCATGAACAAGGAGGGGATCGACAAGCTCCTCACCGACAAGTTCAAGATCGGCGCGGACGCGACGGCGGCGGCGGGCCCGGTGGGCCGCAACACCCAGGCCTCCACCGACATCCTCCTGCACTCGCAGATCCTGTCCTGGTCGCGCTCGCGCGGCCTGTTCGCGGGCATCTCCCTCGAGGGGATGGCCATGACGCAGGACAAGGAGGACAACGCGGCGATCTACGGCAAGGCGGTCGAGGCGCGCGAGATCCTGACCACCAACACGCTGCAGGTCCCTCAAGTGGCCAAGTCGTTCGTGAAGACCACGGAGCAGTACGTCCGGCCGGTGTCGTGAGGACCTGAGGCCCCACGACAAGTCAGGCTGGGTTCAGGAGCGGCCCGCCCTTCGGGGCGGGCCGCAGTCTTTTCAGCGGTGATCGCCGGCGCTCGGGGTGGTGGCGAGACTGCTGAGCCAGCAGGATCAGCGCTGGGCGCCGAAGAACTGGATGAGATTGCCGGCGTTGTCGCGAATGGCGAAGTTGGCACGCTGCTTCTCCCTCGCGGGGAACGGGCCGAACGCGAGAGCGACTCCCCTCTCCCGCAGGCCGGCCAGCGTGGCGTCGAAGTCGGAGACGACGACGCCCGCTTTCACCATCCCGTGCACCAGGAAGCCGTTCCCCTTCGTCGCCGGCGCGGCCGACGCGAGCGGCCGGGCGTCGTCGTTCTGAATCAGCTCGACGATGAGCCCTCCCCCTTCGAGCCCGATCACGGTGTTCTTGTCCTGCTTCGGGACGTCCAGGACGATCGACAGGCCGAGCTTCTCCTGGTACCACTTCGCGCTGGCCCGCGCATCGGCGACCGAGAGCGCGAAGAATGCCCCGGTCGTGGTGAAGACCGGTGCGGCTGCGACCGGCGACGGTGCCGCGCCGCCCGGGAGCGCGGGCGGTGCAGAGAGCAAGAGCAAGAGCGGGATGAACATCATCGGCCGGACCTCCACGTCGCGCCCCGGCGCCTCCGCCTGGGGGGGACCACCGAGCGGAAGCTTACCGGACTGTGGCAGACTCCGCGCACCGACCCATGTTCGCCCGATCGCGACCGACTGAATCCCCGACCGGCCAGGCCGCACCCCCGGCGCGAGCCACACTGGGCGCGCTCGCGGCGCTCGTCCTGATCGCCGGGATCGCCGGCGCGGCGGCGCCGCCGGCCAAAGCTCCGCCGGGCAAGTCCGCGTCCGCTGGCCCCGCGAAGATCACCGCGTTCGAGCGCGAGCGCGGGCGGATGATCCTCAACGCCATCGAGGACGACCTGCGCAAGTACTACTACGACACGACCTTCCACGGGCTGGACGTGGACCGGCTGTTCAGGAGCGCCCACGAAGCCATCGACGAGGCGGAGACGACCAATGACCTCATGATGACGATCGCCCGGCCGCTCCTGATGCTGAACGATTCGCACACCATCTTCCTGCCGCCGGGACGGGTGGCGCGGTTCGAGTTCGGCTGGGACGCGCAGATGGTCGGCGACCGGTGCTTCGTCAGCGCGGTCGAGCCGGGCTCCGACGCCGAAACGAAGGGGCTGCGCCGGGGCGACGAGATCGTCGCGTTCGACGGCGACAGGCCGACCCGCGACACGCTCCAATCCCTACTCTACGTGCACCGGTTCCTCGCGCCGCAGACGCGCACGCCGCTGACCATCGTGCGACCCGGTGGCGAGCGCCTCGACCTCGTCGTCCACGCCCGCACCATCGCGGGGCAGGCCCTCACCGACTACAGCAGCACGCTCGACGTGAACGCCGCCACGCGCGGCATGGCGGATCAGGCCTGGCTGGGGCGGCATCGCATGCAGGCGTTCGGCGAGGAGCTGTTGGTGTGGAAGATGCCGGCGTTCGACATGAACGCCGATGAAGTGCGCACGAAGATCCTGCGGCAGGTGCGCAAGTACCCGAAGCTCATCATCGACCTGCGCGGCAACGGCGGCGGCGCGGTCGAGGGGCTGCAGGCGCTCGTCGGCGGTCTCGTCGGGCCGGACACGAAGATCGCCGAGGTTCACGCGCGCAAGCCGCTGCCCGCGCTGATGGGGAAGAAGGCGGGGGACGTCTATACAGGGACGATCGTCCTCCTGATCGACAGCTTCTCGGCCTCCGCCTCGGAGCTCCTGGCCCGCACGCTGCAGCTCGCCGGTCGCGGGAAGGTCCTCGGCGATCGCTCCGCCGGGGCGGTGATGGAGTCGAACATCTATCCGCGCATGGCCGGCGGCGAGCGGACCGGCGTCCATTTCGCCACCAGCATCACCATCGCCGACCTCATCATGGGCGACGGCAAGAGCCTGGAGAAGACCGGCGTCACGCCGGACGAGACGCTGCTGCCGACCGGCGACGATCTCGCGTCAGGGCGCGACCCGGTCCTGGCGCGGGCGCTCTCCTTGTGCGGCGTCGACATCAGCCCCGAGCAGGCCGGCGCGATGTTCCCGGTGGAGTGGCACCGGTAGGCTCAGCTGTCGTCCCGCCGGAACTCGTGGAGGAAGGCCAGCGGGTCCAGAGGCGTCAGCGCCTCGAGGTCGATCTCGACGTTCAGGTCGGGCCAGCGCAGGTGATCCGGGTCGGACAGCTCCACGTTGAGCACGTGGCCGACCGGGGCGTTCTCGAGCCACGGGAAGTGCCCGTAGTCCAGGAAGTACTCCTGGCTTCCCGCCCGCACCTTCAACCCGTCCGGTGAGATCTGCACGACTTCGGCCCCCGCGACTCGCCAGGTCAAGAGCCCTCGCCCTCCGTCTTCACGCCTGCAGGTTCGCGCAGAAGACGCGCAGCCTTTCGTTGAACTTCGGCGCATCGGTCCAGAACACGGCGTGCGGGGCGCCCGGCAGGAGATCGACCACGGCCCTGGCGATCAGCGCCTGGTGGTCGTCCACGATCGACGGCCGGATCACCGTGTCGGCGGCGCCGTGGGTCAGGAGCACCGGCACCCGCAGCCGTTTCAGAACGCTGTCGTTGTCGACGGCGCGCGCGAACAGCCCCTGCCTCACGTAGGACGGCACCGCGGCGCTCGCATCGAGCAGGCGCCCCGCCTCGTCGGGCGAGAGGCCGCGCGGGATGCAAAGACGAATGAGCGCTTCGAGCGCGGCGCGGCTCTCGGCCGCGTTCTCCGAGAAGAAACCCGGGACGAGGCCGAGGAACTCCGGGGTGATCACCGCCATGGCCGCGTCGCTGCCGATCTTGCTGATGCCCCCGACGAACTGCAGGCCGCCGAGCGCGTCGTCGCCGTAGTGGCGGACGTAGTCGAGGGCGACCAGCGGTCCATAGGACCACCCGGACAGCACCGGCTGCTTCAGCCCCAGCGTCTCGATGACCGACCGGACATCGTCGGCCCACGCCTTCGTGTCGCCGTAGGCATCGCGCGGCTTCTCCGAGGCGCCGTGACCGCGCAGGTCGATGGCGACCAGGCGGTGATCCCTCGCGAGGTCGGACTCGAGCTGTCGCGCCCAGCAACCGCCCGACTGGGAGAACCCGTGGATGAAGACGATCGGCTGCGCGGCCGGATCGCCGGTCTCCACGACATGGAGCTTCACGCCGCCGCCGCCGGTGACCTGGTGCTTCTTCATGGCGCGCCTCCAGACCGAATCCGCGAGAGGGGAGGGGGGATTCGCCGTCATTCTAGGTGAGATCACGAGGTTCGGACTTCGATTCGCTTGGTGCGGCCGGAGGCGCCCATCCGGATGGTGACGGCCGACTTCGCGCAGCCGAAGTGATCGGCCACGAGTCGGATCAGCTCCTCGTTCGCCTGGCCATCGACCGGAGGCGCTTTCACCCGCGCCGTCCAGGAGCCATCGCTCCCCTGCGTCAACGAGGAGGCGCGCGCGTTCGGTTTGACCTTCACCAGGAGGATCAAGGTCCGAGGATCTTAAAAGAAAAGCCCCGCGCGCTGGCGGAGCCTTTCTCCGGCTACGGTTGACTTGCCCGGCGAACCGGGACCAGCGTAGCGACTAACGACCGCTCGTGCTGCTCATCGTCGGCGGCGTTCCCGTCGTGGTCGGCGGCGTCTGCGACGGCGTCGTGGTCGGCGTCGGGGCCGTCACGGTGGGCGCCGTGTAGGGATTGCCGAACAGGCTGAACGGGTTCAGCAGGGTCGGCGCCGCGAAGATGCTGAACGGGTTCAGGCTGGCGGGACCGAGCAGACCGAAGATGCCGGCCGTCGACGAGCTGCCGACCGCTCCCCCGCCTCCGGTCTGGCTCCCCATCATCGACCCCGACGAGAGCGCCAGGAACCCGTTCGGGCTCAGCCCTCCCATGGCCGGTCCACCCACGCCCCCGATCACATACGGGCTGAACGGACTGACACCCATCGGCGTCCCGAAGCCGGATCCACCGGGAACCGCGTTCGGGTTGTACCCGTACGGATTGGCCGGATCGTACGGCGGCCCGAAGACCGGTGATGTCGGTGACGTGGGCGATGTGGGGGACGTCGGCGTCGTCTGCGCCAATGCCACGCTCCCGCACCACACCGTCAAGCTCAAGATCAGGACCGCCTTCTTCATGACAACACCTCGATTCGCGCTCACCATCGTGCACGCGGTGCACGCGACGTGCCATCAGCGACGCGGGGCGCGACAAGGGAGCGTCGGAAAAGAGGCGCACGCCCGTCGGCCCTGAACTGACAAGCCTTTGCGGGGATCTGGCGATGGCACAAAGAGGCCGCCGGGCGCACAGTTCCGGAGAAGAACAATTCGAACGAAGAAGGGAGTCAGCCATGCGTCACACGATCAGAATC
>DASYQE010000136.1:0-4204 GCA_036005805.1 Candidatus Polarisedimenticolia bacterium
CGCTCCCGGAGCCCCTTCGCCCACGCCGTGCGCACATAGTCCTGTCGCAGCACCTCGAGCAGCATGCCGCGCGTCAGCCGCATGATCCCGGCCGCCGAGGCGATCCCGAGAATGACCGCGGGCAAGACGAACTGGAGTACCCACGCGGCCGGACCCGCCGAGAGCTCGACGAACCCCGTCCGCGGAGTCCACCCCCACCAGATGGCCGGGAGCAGCGTCACGAGGATGGCCGTGACGAACGCCGGGATGGACAGCCCGAGGATCGCGATGCTGCGGGCGAGGAAGTCGAGCAGGCCGTCCGGGCGGACGGCGGCGACGACGCCGACGGGAATGCCGATCAGGATCGCCACGCACAGCGCCATGCCGCCCAGCGCTGCCGTCACGGGCAGGCGCCGTGTCAGCTCGGAGAGCACGGTCTGCCGGGTCCACAGCGACTCGCCGAGATGCCCCCGACCGACCTCGAGCAGCCATTCGACATACTGCACGTGGATCGGCCGGTTCAACCCGAGCTTCGCACGCAGATCCTCGAGATCCTTGCCGTAGGCCTTCTCCTGCAGCATGAGCTGGACGACGTCGCCAGGGATCAAGCGCGGGAGCGTGAAGACGATGAGCGAGGCGATCAGCAGCGACGGGATCGCGACCAGGAGTCGCCGGAGAACGTAGTTGCGCATGACGGCGCCGGACGCCGCTCGACCGCCTCGGGGGCGCCCCCTACTTGTCGATCCAGGCGGCCATCAGCCGCCCGCCGTAGTCGAAGCCGTTGTTCGGCATGTAGTTCTTGATGTGCGCGTCCCACGCGGAGAGGACCTTGATCGATCCGTCCGGGCCGAACAGCGCCTGGTCCGCGAGATACCGCTGGATGTCGAACACGACCTGCTTGCGCTTGGCGACGTCGAACGTCCGTCGCTGGAGCTTGATCATGTCGGTGAGCTTGGAATCGTTGACGCCCCAGACGTTCAGCGGCTGGCCCGGCATGAACCAGCGGTAGAAGTACGCCTCGGGGTCGGCCCAGGCGCCGCGCAGTCCGAGGAACATGGCGTCGAACTTGCCGAAGATGGTGCTCGAGATGAACGCCCCGTACTCCTTGAGCTTCAGATCGCCCTCGATGCCGGCCGCCTTCCAGTTCTTCAGGGTGATCTGCACGAAATCGTCGAAGTCCGGACCGTAGACCGCCGCGGCCGCCTCCACCGTGGTCTTGAATCCGTTCGGGTGCCCGGCCTCGGCGAGGAGGCGCTTGGCCTCGCCGGTGTTGAACTCGTAGAGCTTCTTGCCCTCGGGTCCGAGCTGATCGATCGGGATCGACCACTCGGCGAAGGCGGCAGGGACGATCGGGTTGGGCGTCCAGTGCCCCTGGGAGAAGGCGAGAGACTCGAACACCTCGGCGACATTGGTGGCACGCCCCAGCGCTCGCCGCACCCTGAGGTCGTTGAATGGCGGGTTCCCGACCTTGAAGCCGATGGAGCCGCTGGTGAGCCAGGTGTACTCGGCCGTCTGCAAGCCGGGCTTCCGCTGCCTGGCCAGCGGCGCATCGAGCCAGCGCACGGCGTGCTGGTACTCGGGCCCGAAGTCGGTCTTCCCGGAGAGCCAGGTGGCCAGGCGCGAGGACGGGTCCTTGTCGATGAGCATGTCGACGCCATCCGCGTAGGGCAACCCGGAGACGAAGTAGTTCGGGTTGCGCACGTAGACGAGCTTGACGTTCGGCTCCCAGCGCTCGAGCATCCAGGGCCCGGTGCCGACGACGGACTCGACCTTCTTGAGGTCGCCGAACTTCTCCACGCATTCCTTGGCGACGATCCAGGTGGAGGTCGACGCGAGGAGGTCCAGGAACCAGGCGTTCGGCTCCTTGAGCGTGAACTTGACCGTGTACTTGTCGACGGCCTCGATCCGGTCGACGTACTCGAGCACCGGCTTGTTGGGGTTGCCCGTGATCGTGAGGAACCGCTCGTAGGTGTACTTGACGTCGTCGGCGGTCAGCTCGCGCCCGTTCACCGGCGGCTTGGGGTGCCAGCGCACGCCCTTCCTGAGCTTGAAGACGTAGGTCGTGTCGTTCTGCTGGGTCCACGACTCGGCGAGGTCGGGCTCGATCGGGTAGGTCATCGGCCTCACCGAAGGACCCGCCTTCACCTTCACCAGGCGGCTATACACGAGGGAGAGCGGCACCATCGTCACGAACGAGATCGTCTGATGAGGGTCGAAGTGCAGCGGGTCCGCCTGGACCGTCAGGCGGAGCACACCGCCCCGCTTCGGCGTCTGCGCCTCGGCGGGCGCCGCCACGCCGTGTGACCCCGTGACCGCCAGCGCGAGCGCGGCGCCGCCGACCTTGAGGGCTTCGCGACGGGAAAGACCGTGATTCGTCGGTGTGCTCTCCATGACGTCCTCCCTTGGACGAACGGTGCGTGTTCCACGCCAGGCGCCTCGGCCGCCGCAGGCCCGAATCCCCGGAGGCGTGCGCGGCTTCGGGCGGAGCTTGCCTCAGCTACGGCAGGATACTGCTCCGCCGGCAGCACGGTGTCAAGGACGCGACGGGCCGATTCGGTCCGCGGCCCTATGCGGGAGCCGCGGCCGCCGGTTCACCGAGCGACAGCATCAGCCGATTGGCCCAGTTGAAGAACGCCGCAGCATGGATGACGTCGGCGATCGCCAGATCGTCGAGCCCCGAGCGACGCAGTCGGTCCACATGCTCCGGCCCAAATGTGATCGGCGTGGCGGTCAGCGCCACCGAGGCCGCGACGATGGCGTTCCAGCGCTCTCCGAGATCGGCGGTCACGCCGTCGTCGAGCAGACGCTGCACATCTGCCTCGCGCTTCGAATAGGTTGCGGCGTGTCGCGCATGCACCGAGGCGCAGTAGATGCACCCGTTGGAGCGAGACGTCGCGGCGGCGGCGAGCTCGCGCTCCGCCCGCGGCAGGCCGGCGTCTGGGTTGTAGAAGATGTCCTTGTCGGTTCGTGTCCTGGCCTCGAGCGCGTCCGGGTCGCGCGCGAGCAGGCGGAAGTACGGCGACTTCACCCGCGCGGCGTCCACGAGACTCGCCATGTGGCGGTCGGTCATCGCATCCGCCATCAGCGGTTCGAGCCACGGGAGCCAGTCGAGCTGTGCCCGGGTGAAGGCAACCGGAACCGTGTGGTCGGGGGGCACCAGGACCGTATCGGGCATGTCGGGGACCTCGCGTGTCAGGAGCGGCCGGCAAGAGTGCGCAATCCGGCAACCACCCGAATCTGGAAGGACAGGAAGGCGGCGATCTGGGAGAGCGTCACGATATCGGTCGTGGACCAGCCGGCGTCCAGCAGTGCCTGGAGCCCCACCGGCGCGGCGTCACGCGGGTGGAAGACGAGCAGGTGCATGTGCTCGAATGCCGCGGCGACGCGCGGACCTAGCACGCGGCGGGTGTTCGCGCCCGCGCGATAGACTGGCCCGGCCGTATCCTCGCGACTCAGCGGACCCGCCGGGTAGCTGCCGTAGGGGCCTTGCGCCCTGGCTTCCGCGATGGCGGCATCAACCGCCTCACGCAGCGCCGCCGAGGCTCCACTGGCGGCAAGGCCGGCGGCGTAGAAGGCGGCAATCGCCGCCCCGCCATGCAGGCCGGTGACGAAGGCGCCCACCGCGAAACGCTCCTGTGCAGTGACGCCGCCAGGGACCACCGGTGCGAACAGCGCACGGTAGCTCGTCTGCGCCTGCGTGCGCGCCTCCGGTCGACGGGCGCGGATCGCATCCAGGGGGGATCCCGGCGCAATCCCGACCAGCGTGTCGATCACGTCAGTGTCTGTCCCCGACATCCTCGTTATCTCCTTGTGGTCACGCGACGCGCCGAACGCCCGCAGCGTTATCCCGCCCCCAGCCGAGCGCGGGAGCCACCACCTCGGCGACCAGCTCGATCGATCGCAGGATGAAGGGATGCGGCGGATCGATCGAATGGACCTGCACCGTGAAGTCGGTCGAGCGGGCGAGCGCGCTATCCTCCCGTAACGAGGCGATCACATCGTCCGGTGTGCCGAGATGGACATTGAAGGCGCCGATCAAGTCCCCCACCGATCCACTCGCGGCCGCGCGACCCGTTCTGATCAGGCGCTCGCGCTGACGCTCCAGGCCGGCTTCGGCGAAGCGCATGGCCTCCTTGCGGTCGTCGGCAACGAACACGGTGCGCGAGGCGAGGATGCGCGGCTCCCGGCCCTCGGGCAGCGCCGCCAGATAGGCATCGATCATCGG
>DASYQE010000137.1:0-11135 GCA_036005805.1 Candidatus Polarisedimenticolia bacterium
CGCCACGAAGCAACCGCCTCGTCGAGGGCGATCGGCAGCGCCAGCGTTCCGCCCGCCGGCACCACGCCGGTGGTCTCGACCGCCGGCCGGTGGTCATAGCGGTACGGCCGCAGGTCGAGCCAGCCGGGCAGGAAGGATCCGAACGGACGCGTCGCGTCGAGGCTCTGCGTCAGGGCGGCCCACGCATCGAGACGCCCCGCGCCGGTCTCGGAGCGGTCGCGCGCCAGGACCGGCGTCGCGGTCGCCTGGAGGATCCTCTTGATCGCGTCGGGAGCGAGCGACGGCGCCGCCTGCAGCATCAGCGCCACGACCCCGGCGACGTGCGGCGCCGCGAAGGACGTTCCGCTCACGGCCGAATACTGCAGCGCGTACTGCGGCGGGACGCTCGCTCCGCCGGACGGATCGGCGACACCGGCTATACCGTTGACGCCGCCGAGCGCCACCGGGTTCGCCGCGACGATCCCCTCCCCGGGCGCCAGGAGCATCGGGTGATACAGCAGCTCCTCGAAGATGCCGCGTGACGAAAAGGACGAGAGACGGCCGTCGCGCGCGGTCGAGCCGACGCCGACCACCCACGGGGCCACGGCGTAGGGATTGAGCGTATCGGGGGCCGGGCCGTGGTTGCCGGCGGCGAAGACCACCACCACGCCCGCGTCGTAGAGAAGGCGCGTCGCGACGTTGATCGGATCGTCCGGGTCGAAGAAGCCGAGCGTCCCCCACGAGCAGTTGACGACGCGCACGCCGTAGCGCACCCGGTTCTCGAGCAGGTAGTCGAACCCCTCGAGCATGTTGACGATGACGACGTCGCCGGCCGACAGCGCCAGGATCGACGCCCCGGTCGCGACTCCCTTGTAGGCGCCGGCGCTGGCCGAGCCGGTCCCGGCGGCGACCGAGGCGACGGCGGTGCCGTGTCCGAGGACGAGGTCGGTGTCGAGCACCCCTTCCACCGGCGCCGGGTAGCGGAACCCGGGGATGGTGCCGACGGCGCCGTTGAGGCGCACGTTGCCGACCACCTTCGAGCCGAACGGCAGGTCGGGGTGGGTGGCGTCCACGCCGGTGTCGAGCACCGCGATGGTCACGCCGGCCCCGGTGAGCGGGCCGCCCCCCGGGGCATGCAGGTCGGGATCGGTCTCGACCTCCGGAAGATTGATGCGGGCGCGGCTGTCGGCGTCGAAGAACGACAGCGTCCGGTCGGCCGAAAGCGATCGCACGCCCGGCAGGAGCGTGATGGCCTGCATCTGGCCCTTGGTGGCGTTGACCACGACCATCGGCAGGCGCCGGAAGATTGTCCCTCCCGGGATGCCGAGCGCCGTCAGGGCCGCCAGGTCGACCGCCGTCGGCAGCTGCGCGTAGACGACGATGACGTCGATCGACGACGTGTCGGGGAGCGTGGAAAGGAGCGCCAGGAGCTGCGGGTCGACGACCGGTCCGTCCCCGTTCGGTCCGAAGAAGGAGAGGCCGCCCACGTCGTTCCAGCGGATCCCGCCGACATCGTTCCAGCGCAGCCCGGAGGCGTCGGTGAAGAGCGTGCCGCCGACGTCGTTCCAGCGGATGCCTCCCACGTCGTTCCAGCGCAGCCCGCCGACGTCGTTCCAGCGGATGCCGCCGACGTCGTTCCAGCGCAGCCCACCGACGTCGTTCCAGCGGATGCCGGAGGTCTCGGTGACGTACGGTCCGGCGAAGAGGGTCGCGGGAACGAGGAGAGAGACGGCCAGCGCCAGCGCGGTCGCGGCGCGTCCGGGTCTCTGCGATCCTGCGGGACGGTTCACCGTCGTCGAGTCTCCGGGATGAGCGAGAGGTGCCTCCAATCTAGCACGGGAAGCGGCGTTCGCCCGGCCCATCGCTCAGGCGCGGCCGCCGCGCTTCGGCGGCTCGCCGCCGGCTGCCTGGCGGGCCCGCTCGAATGCCGCGCGGGTGGCGGCCGAAGGCAGGCTCGACAGCTCGCTGTCGAGCGCGCGGCGCAGGCGATCGAACTCCTTCTCGACGTCCACGCGGCGCGCGAGCGTTCCGAGCGCCAGCATCAGGGCGGCCGAGGCCGCCTCGTCGAGCGGCTCCAGCAGCACGGCCCGCTGCAGCCACCCCAGGCCGGCTTCGCGGTCGCCGCGCTCGAGGTGCAGCCGCCCCGCCTCCTTGAGCGCCTCCGAGAACAGCCGCTCGTAGTGCGAGCGCGGCCCCTCCGCCCACTCGTCGTAATCCTCCTCGAGGAACGCTCCGCGGTAGAGCGGCAGGGCGGCGTCGTACGCCGCGAGGGATGCCGCCGCGTCGCCGGCGCGCGCCCGGTCGCGCGCCGTCCGTACGCCGCCCTCGAAGCGTTCGATGTCGATGTCGTAGCGATAGGCGGGATTGAGCCGGTAGGCGCCGCGCTCGAACAGGATGAAATGCCGCGGCACCGCGTGCCCGTCGTTCAGCGCCCGGCGCAGGAACGAGATCGTCGGGTGGAAATTCTTCTCGATCACCGAGAGCCGGGCGTCGCCCCAGAGCGCCTCGATGATCCGCTCCTTGCTGGCGCGGCGATCGCGCGACGCCGCGAGGTAGCAGAAGATCGTCAGCGCCCGGCGGATCTTCCAGGCGCGCGGCGGGATGGCGTGTTCACGCTCGCGGTACACCTCGACCGGGCCGAACAGGCGCACCGTGAGATCGGCGGCGCCGGTCGTCGCCGCGTCCGCGCGCGGCTCGTCCGGCGCGGCGAGCTCGGGCGGCGCGCCGGCGCGCGCCTGCAGCCAGCGGCCGAACTCCCCGTCGGCCGCGGCGATGCGCCGCAGCGCCGCGGCGTAGTCGTGGCGCGCCGACAGCGCCAGCGCCTCGGCGGCCGCTGCCTCGGCCCGCGGCCGATCGCCGCAGCGCCGCGCCGCGAGCGCCAGCCACCCGCGGGCCAGGCACCAGGGGTAGGCGCGCTGCAGCCCGGCGAAGATCGATGCCGCCTCTTCGAGGAGAGGCATGGCGGTCCTGTCCCGGCCGCCGCGGGCGGCGATCTCCCCCGCGGCCAGGAGAGCCGACGCCAGCCGCTCCCGGTCCCGCACGTCGGCGCGCGCCCCGTCCACGACCGGGGCGACGACGCGCGCCGCCTGCTCCGGCCGTCCGGCCATGGCGTGCAGGATGCCCTCCTCCTCCGCGAGCCCGGGCAGGAGATCGAGCCGCCCGAGCCCGGTGAACTCGTCGCGGGCGCCGGCATAGCGCTCGAGAGCGGCTTCGACCTGATCCGTTTCGCGCAGCAGCGTCCCTTCCGCCTCCAGCACGTCGGCGCCGAGCGCCCGCAGCCGCAGCTTCTGCGCGATCTCCCGCGCGTCGGCCAGGAACGCGGCGGCTCCGGCGTGCTCGCCGCGCAGGATGGCGATGCGCGCCAGGTTGAGGTAGGCGGCCCCCTCCTCCGGGCCGACGCGGGCGCGCCCCGCACCGGTGAGGATGCGGAAGCACTCGGCGGCGCGCCGGAAATCGCCGCGCACCGCGTGCGGCAGCCCGAGGTTGTGCGCGATCATCGCGGTCAGGTGCTCGTCCCCCGCCTGTCGCGCGCGGGCCAGGGCCTCCTGCCACCGCGCCACCGCCGCGTCGTGCCGCTCGGACCGGTAGTGCACCAGCGCCAGCGTGTTGAGGATGCGCGCCAGCAGCGCGGCATCGTCGCCGCCGGCGGCCGCGAGCGCCTCTTCGGCGACGGCGGCGGCCCGCTCGAGCGCCCCGGTCTCGAGGAGCGAGAAGGCCAGCCCCTGCAGGGTGCTGGCGCGCGCGGAGTCCATCCGCGCGCCCAGCGCCGGCGCGGCATCAGGGGCGCCGGGCAGCGCGGGCGGCGGTTCCAGCGCCCGCTCGAAGTGGCCGATGGCGGCGGCGAAGTCTCCGGACAGGCGGCAGGTCTCCCCCAGCAGATCGTCGACGCGCGGATCGCGCGCGCCGTGGCGCGCCAGGAACCGGCACGCCTCGCGCACCGGGTCGAGGTACCCGCCGCGCAGGAGCGCCTTGCCCTGCCGGCCCAGGAGATCCGCCGTCCCCTTCGGGTCCTCCGCGGCCAGCAGGTGCTCGAGCGCCTGGGCGAATTCCCCGCGCCGGGCGAAGGCGCGCGCGTAGCGCCCGAGCAGCGCGCGCCGTTCGTCGCGCGAGCGATCGCCCTCGAGTCGCCGGCGCAGGTAATCGCGGAAGAGCGGGTCGTAGGCGACGTGGGCAGCGTGCCCCTCGAGAGGCGACACGAAGAGATTCCGCCGCAGGAGCGACGGCAGGAGCGCGCGCGCGTCGATCCCCTCGAGCACCTCGGCGAGGAGATCCGGGTCGAACACGCGCGGCGGCGACGACTCGAGCAGAAGCGCCCGCATCTCGGGCGACTCGGCGTCGAGCACCTTTTCGGTGAAGTAGTCGAAGATCTCCGATTCGGTGCGCGCGAAGATGCGCTCGGGAATCTCGGGCGTGGCGCCGCCGAGCCGCGCCGTCTGCCGCAGCAGCTGCAGCCCAGTGATCCAGCCGCGGGTGCGAGCGTGCGCCTGGCGCACCGTGTTCTCGTCGAGCTCGAGGCCGAACGTCCCGATCAGGAGCGCGCGCGTCTCTTCGGCGGTGCACAGGAGGCGATCGCCGGCGATGGTGGCGGCGAGCCCCTCCGCCTCGAGCCCCTTGAGCCCCGCCTCCGGCAGCGACCGGCCGATCAGGACGAGGTGCAGCGTCCCCGGCAGCCAGGCCAGCAGGCGCTTGAGCGCGCGGGTCGCGGTGGGGCTCCCTTCGAGGGCGTCCACCTGGTCGAGCACCACGAGAAAGCGGCCGCCGAGCGCCTCTTCGGCCTCCCCCATGAAAACGTCGGCCAGCTCCTCCGGCCGGCGCGGGCGCGGGCGGGCGTCCTTCCAGAGCCACTCGATGCGCTCGCCGAACTCGGGCGCGTGCTCGCGCAGCCCCTGCATCAGGTAGCGGAAGAAGACCGCCGGGTCGCGATCCCCCTCGTCGAGCGAATACCAGACGGTGTCCCCGCCGGCCTCCTGCAGGAAGCGGGCGACGAGCGCCGACTTGCCGTAGCCGGGACCCGCCACCACCGCCGTCGCCCGGCGATCGAGCCCTTGCTTCAGGGCGTCGTGCAGGCGGGCGCGGCGCAGGTGGAACGGTCCTGGACTCGGAGGCAGGAGCTTCGCGCCGAGGACCGGCGCCGCGGCGGCGCTCCTCATCGGGCCGGGTCCCCGGACCTCACGGTGCCTCGGGCCTCATGGGGTCGGCGCGCCCGGAGGCGCGAGAGACCACTCCTCCAGGCCGGTGTACGCGGAGCGCGGGTCGGCGTGGAAGCCTTCGAGGCGGCGCGGCACGGCGTGCAGCCTGTCCCGCTCGAACAGGAATGTCAGCGGCTGGTCCTCGACGATGAGACGCTGCGCGCGCCACCAGAGCGGCCGCGCCGTCTCCGCGTCGGCGGCGCCGCGCGCCTGGTCGATCGCCGCGTCCACCGCCGGGTTGGCGTACGAGCCGTAGTTGTAGCCGCCGTCCCTGGAAGCGCTGTGGAACGCCGACTTGAGATCGACCTTGGTCGACTCGCGCCAGGCGCCGACGAAGGCGTCGAAGTCATGCTTCTCGTGCCGCTCCACGAAGGCGCCGAATTCGATGACGCGCGGGGTCGCTTCGATCCCGAGCGGCCTGAGCTGCGCGGCGATCATCTGCGCCGCGTCGGCCCGGAGGCCCGACCCCTGGTTCGACTCGAGCGTGAAGCGAAAAGGCGTGCCGCCGCGATCGAGCAGGCCGTCGCCGTCGCTGTCGGTCCATCCCGCCTCGGCCAGCAGGCGCCGCGACGCCTCGACGTCATGCGGCAGCGGTTGCAGGGACGGATCGCGGCTCCACAGGAAGGAGAGCGCCGGCCCGGCCGACACGCGTCCGGTCCCCGGCAGCAGGCCGTCGACGATCGCCTGCCGGTCGATCGCCAGCGTCAGCGCGCGACGCACGCGCGCGTCGGAGAAGAGCGGCCGCGCCGTGTTCCAGCACACGAAGGTGTACGACAGGTCGGGGACGCGCACGAGGCGCAGGCGGGGCGAGGCGGCCACCCGCTCGGCGGCGTCGGGCGGGACGTTCTCCATCACGTCGATGCCCCCGGCCAGGAGCTCGTTCACGAGCGTCGCCTCGTCCGGCAGGATGCGGAAGACGACGCTGTCGAGCCGCGGCCGCGGCGCGAACAGGTAGTGCGGGTTGCGCTGCAGCTCGATGAGAGACCCCCGCTCGTAGCGCTTCAGCACGAACGGGCCGCTGCCGACCGGCGCCTCGAGGAACCCCTGCTTCGGCCAGTCGGCCAACGGCGTCGGCTCGTAGACGCGGCGCGGCAGGATGTTGCCCTCGGCGGCGTCCATCAGGGCATAGGGGGAGGGTCGCGCGAAGCGGTAGACGATGGTGCGCGCGTCGGGGGCCTCGACCTTGGAGATGAGGTCCTTGACGTCCTTGCCGACCCAGGCGACCGCGTCGCTCGTCGCCGCCTGGTGCGAGAACAGGACGTCGGATGAGGTGACCGGCTTGCCGTCGCTCCAGCGCGCCTTCGGATCGAGGTGGAACGTGAGCGTCCGGCCATCCTTCGAGAACTCCCACGACGACGCCAGCGCCGGCCGGAACCCGGGCGGGTGATCGCGGAAGTCGTCCTGCTCCATCGCCAGGTGCAGGAAGAGGAGGTCGGAAATCTCCTGCGTGAAGGCGTTCGTGGCGGTGTAGATGTTGAAGGAGGTAACATCCCCGCGCACTCCGACGATGATCCGTCCGCCGGCCGGCGCCGCGGCAGGAGCCGGCGCGGCAGCAGCCGGCGGGGCAGTGCCCGGCGCGGCGGCGAGCGATCCGCAGACCAGCACGATGGCCGCGAACGCCGCGGCCCGCCGGAGACGGGACCACGCCGAAAGCGTCGGGTTCTCGGACTCTCTCATCAGGACGGACGTCCAATGGCGATCTGGGGCGATCCTACGCTGCGCTCCTTCGGGGTACAAGGCGCGAAAAACAACCGGGTCGCGGGGAGCGCCGGGGCGTGAGGGCCTTCCTCCTGCGCCGCGTCCTGGCGGCGGCGCCGCTGCTGCTCGGATCCCTGACGCTGCTTTTCCTCCTCCTGCAGCTGGTGCCTGGCCGACCGTTCACCGCCGAAGCGGGGGCCGGGGTCTCCCCCGTCGCGGCCGAAAGACTGCGCCGGATCTCCGGAGCAGACCAGCCGATCGCCGCGCGCTATCTCGCGTGGGTCGGCGGCATGCTCGGCGGCGATCTCGGGTATTCCTGGTCGGAGCGTCGTCCGGTGGCCGACGCGGTCCAGGAGGCGGCCTCCCGGACGCTTCTGCTCACCGGGACGGCGATCGCGCTCCAGTTCGCGATCGGGCTCGGGCTCGGCCTGCTGGCTGCCGCGGCGGGACCACGCCTCGATCGCCTGCTCACCGCCGTTGCCGGCATTCTCTACTCGGTTCCCTCGTTCTGGCTGGGGCTCCTGCTCGTCGGCTTCTTCTCGGTGCGCCTCGGCTGGCTGCCGGTCTCCCAGATCCATTCCTCCGACGCCGGGGCCTGGGGCACCTGGCCGCGCCTCCTCGATGCCGCCCGGCACCTCGTGCTGCCGTGCCTGGCGCTGGCGCTGCCGGGGGCGGGAGGCATCGCCCTCTTCGTGCGGGACGAGGTGCGCGCGGCGCTCGCCGAAGGCCTGGCGCTGTCGGCCCGATCGCGCGGGCTCGGCCGCACCCGCATGGTGCTGCGCCACGGCGCGGGGCGCGCGCTCCTCGCCGTGTCGGTGCTGTTCGGGCTGGCGATCCCCGGGCTTCTCGGCGGCAGCGTGGTCATCGAGACCCTGTTCGCCTGGCCGGGGATGGGGCGGCTCGCCTACCAGGGAACGCTGGCGCGCGACGAGCCGCTCGTGCTCGGCTGCGCCGGTGTCGCCGCGCTGCTCGTCATCGCCGGAAGCCTCGCCGCCGACGTCCTGTCCGCCGCCGTCGATCCGCGCGTGCGCGAGTCGCTGCGATGACCGGCGCCGGGAACGCGATTCCGCCACGCCCGCGGCGGGCCGGCCCGAGGATCCTCCTGGTCCTGGCGCTCCTGGCCTTGACGGCCCCCTGGATCGCACCGCGCCCGCCCGATCTCCAGGAGGACGTCGCGGGGGCGCGTCTCCTGCCGCCCGGGACCCGGG
This sequence comes from Candidatus Polarisedimenticolia bacterium, assembly GCA_036005805.1. Taxonomy (GTDB): domain Bacteria; phylum Acidobacteriota; class Polarisedimenticolia; order Gp22-AA2; family Gp22-AA2; genus DASRAU01. Next base: position 8,075 of record DASYQE010000137.1, read on the forward strand.
CGCACGCGCTGCGCACCGCGTCGGGCCTGCGCATCGTCACCGATCTGGCTCGCACGGCCGACGGCTGGTCCGGACGGCGCATGCGGACGATCGAAGCCTTCCGCGACCAGGACCTGCTCGCCCCGCCCGAGCCGCGCCTCTATCTTCTCGGCACCGATGCGCTCGGGAGGGATTTGACCAGCCGCCTGCTCTTCGGCCTGCGGCATTCGGCCGGGATCGCCCTGTGCGCGGTGGCGCTGGCCCTGCTCCTGGCGATCACGGTCGGATCGGTGGCGGCCCTCGGCGGCGCCGCCTGGGACGCGCTCCTGATGCGCGGCGTCGACGTGCTGATGTCGATCCCGCGCCTCGTCCTGTTTCTCGTCTGCGCCACCCTCTTCGCCCCGACGGCGCTGCTCCTCGTCCTCGTGCTCGGCGCGACGACCTGGACGGGACTGGCGCGCATCGTGCGCGCCGGGCTCCAGACGCTCGCCGGAGGGAGCCTGCGCGCCGCGGCGCAGGCGGCCGGGGCGGCGCCGCTGCGGGTCCTGGCGCGACACCTGCTGCCGCAGCTCGTCCCGGCGCTCGCGGTCGGGGCGGCGCTGCGCTTCGCGGACACGGTGCTGCTCGAATCGGCCGTCTCGCTCCTCGGCCTCGGCGCACCCCCTCCCGCCGTGTCGCTCGGCGGGATCATGGCCTCGGGCCGCGAATCACTCGCCGGCGGCTGGTGGCTGACCGCGCTCCCCGGGCTCCTGCTCGCCGTGCTGGTCCTCGCGCTGCGCGCCACCGCGACGTCGCTCGACCGGACCCTCGACCCGCCGTCCCTCGCCTGATCCGGGGAGTTCAAGGAATCTTCAAGGGGCCGGAGCCATCCTCCCGCGCGTCACCATCGGGAGGAACTCGTCATGGTCGAAACCCCGGCACAGCCGTCGCACGCCGCCGCACTGGTTCTTCTGGCCGGATTCATCCTGCTGCTCGTCTTCGAGATGCTCTTCGTCCCGGGCGCGAGTCGAAGGGCGGCCCGTGATGTCGAGCTGCCGCAGGACGTGCCCGCCGCATCGCAGCGGGCCGCGCAGGAGGCGCCGCCTCTCCCGACTCCCGCCCCCTGATCGCACCGCGGCGGACGTGCGGCCCCGGGAACGGGGGCGGGGCCGCACGTCTCTCCCGGCGGCCTTCGCCGCGCGCGCCGCGGGCCTCCCCTGCTAGAATCGCGGCATCCGTTTCAGGAACAATCCGCATCCGTTGGGGCTTTTCGCCCCGAGGGGGTCCCCATGCCGCGCCGCCCGTCCCTGCCGCTGCCGTGGTTGCCGCTGTCCGCCGCCGTGCTGCTCGCCGCCTGGGGCGTCCTGCCCGGTGCCGGCCGTCTCGAGGCCGCTCCCGCTCCGACCGGAACCCCGCTTCGGGTGATGACCCTCAACATCTTCTATGGCGGCGACGAGCTGAACCTCCAGAACGGCAACTTCTGCGTGCGCGCCGACGGCTGCCCCGAGACGCTTTTGCAGGTGATCGAAGAGGTCCGCCGCGCCGCTCCGGACGTCGTCGGCTTCGAGGAGGGCGAGCACAACGCCTGCGTCATCGCGCAGGCGCTCGGCTGGAACTGCAGCGCCCGGATGCAGGTCATCTCGCGCCTGCCGATCGTCGATCCGCCCGGCGGCAACGGCACTTCCGTCTTCATCCAGCTCGCCCCGGGCAAGGTCGTGGCGATGATGAACGTGCACCTGCCGTCCGATCCGTATGGGCCGTACCTGGTGCGCGACGGCGGCACCGAGGCCGACCTGCGCGCCCTCGAGGTGTCGGTGCGGCTGCCGGCGATCCAGGAGCAGCTCGCCGCCCTGCCCGGCCTGCTGCGCGCCGGCATCCCGACCTTCCTGACGGGGGATTTCAACTCGCCGTCGCACCTCGACTGGACGCAGGCGGTGGCCGACGTGCGCCCCGAGGTGACCTTCCCGTTCGACTGGCCGGTGAGCCGCGCGCTGGCGCAGGCCGGCTTCCGCGACGGCTACCGCATCCTCCATCCGGATCCGATCGCCAACCCGGGCTTCACCTGGTCGCCGGGTGGACCCGAGACGGTGACCAACGATGTCTGGGATCGAATCGACTGGGTGCTGGCGGCGGGAAGCGCCGTGCCGCGCTCGAGCACCGTGGTCGGCGAGCCCGGCTTCCCCGACGCGGGGGTCACGATCGCTCCGTACCCGACCGATCACCGCGGTGTCGTGACCGCCTTCGACGTCACGCCCGGGACCGCGCCGATCCTCGTGGCCGCCGGCTCGCGCCGCCTCTTCAACGGCGACGTGCAGTCGGTCACCTTTCACGCGCGCGGCCGCGCCGGCGAGGCGGTGGCGATCGTCCCCGCCGGGGCCGCCGGCACGGCTGCGATCGCCCGGCGTTCGACGAACGGCGCGGTGGACGGCGTCGTCACCTTCGGCACCGGGACGCTCACGCCGGGAGCCTACGAGGCGGCCCTGCTCGATTCGACGAACACGGTGCAGTCGCGCAGCCCCTTCTGGCTCTACGCGCCGGGAACCCCGACGATGGTCTTCACGTCGAAGAGCGAGTACGTCTCGGGCGAGCCGATCCAGGTGTCCTGGACCAACGCCCCCGGCTTCCGCTGGGACTGGCTCGGCATCTACTCCCCCGGCGAGTCGGACAGCAGCAAGGTCTCGACCAAGCGCACCTCGGGCTACGGCGGCAATGGGCACTATCGCCTCTACACCTACACGCGCACCGCCATCGAGGGGACGACGACGTTCAGCGCCGACTCCTTTCCCGGATACGCGGAGTGGCCGCTTGCGCCCGGCAACTACGAGATCCGCCTGCTGCTCGACGACGGTTATCGCTCGCTCGCCTCGTCAGCCCCATTCAAGGTGGTCAAGCCCTAGGGCTTGAACCTCGGCCCGGTTTCTGGAACCCTGCCGGGGACGGGCGCGTTCCGTTTCCTGAGCACCCACCGGGAGGAGAGCCGATGCACTCGATCGTCCAGGACATCCGCTTCGGGCTGCGCGCGCTGAGGCGGCAGCCGGGCTTCACCGCCGTGGCGGTGCTCACGCTGGGCCTGGGTCTTGGGGCGACGAGCGCGATTTTCAGC
>DASYQE010000138.1:0-3187 GCA_036005805.1 Candidatus Polarisedimenticolia bacterium
CTCGATCTGCGGGGAGCGCTTCAGGACCTCGACGAGGACGTCGATCGGCCGCACGCTCCCGCCGCGCACCGCCACGGGGTCCTTCGACGCGAGGCCGAGCTGCGCCAGGAACTGCAGCTGCCGCAGCGCCTTCTCGGAGTACCCGAAGAAGGAGATCTTGAAGAAGCAGTCCTTGATGCCCTTCGAAGCGTAGGTCAGCGGGAGGGTCGCAACCTCGGAGTGCAGCGACAGGTGCACCTTGGAGACGCCGATCGGGTCCTGGAAGCGGAACTGCTCCTCCTCCCCCAGCGGTGGCGTCTCCTGGAAGGCGCCGTCGCGGAAGACGATCGGCGGCTGGGTGATCTCGTCGAAGATCGTCTGGATGGAGTACGCCCAGGCGAGCGAGTCCCCCTGGTCCGGGGTGGCGCCGTTGTAGATGCGGATCCACTCCACCTTGTCGAACGTGTCGGCGAGGACGCGCGCCTGGACGTTGGCGATGCCGGGGCAGGAGCCGAGGCCGAGGATGGCGACGATGCCGGCGCTCCTGAACTTCCCGTCCAGCTCGAGCTGTTTGCGCGTCGTGTGGAACAGCCCGCCGAGGTCGACGTACGGCACCCGCGCGTCGAGGCAGGCGTCCATGATCGGGAGGTTGAAGTAGTACTGCACCGAGTTGACCACCGCCCCCGCGCCGGTCAGGAGCTTCACGAGCGAGACGTGGTCGGTGACGTCGCACTTCACCGCCGAGACTCCGGGTCGGCCGAAGGACGCGGCCGCCTTCTGCGCCCCCTCGAGGTCGAGGTCGGCGAGGACCAGCTCCTTCACGTCGCGGTCGGAGGCCAGGTCGCGGCCGATGGCGCGGCCGATGATGCCGGCTCCCCCGAGGACGACGATGCGCATGGAGGCCGGATGCTATCGCGCCGCCGCGCGGCCGGTCAATCGCGCCCGCGGCTGCCGGCCGCTCCGGAGCGTGAAACACGTTGCGGACAGGTTTGATTGCGCGTAAGACTGTTCCACGAACTCGGGAGGAGTGCCATCATGCCATCCCTTCGTCCGACGCGCGCGTCTCCGAGCCGGTGCATCGTTATTGTCACGGCGATGTGGCTCTCCACCGCGACCGCGCCACGGGCGGATTACGTGAACTTCGAAGCGCCGCACGTCCACCCGATCGCGCTCACGCCGGCGGGGACGCGTCTGCTCGCGGTGAACACGCCCGACGCCACCCTCGAAATCTTCGACGTGGCCGCCGACGGATCCCTGACCCCGCACGCCACCATTCCGGTCGGGCTCGAGCCGGTCACCGTGAAGGCCCGCACCGAGACCGAGGCCTGGGTCGTGAACTATCTTTCCGACACCGTCAGCATCGTCGACCTCGCCCAGGGTTTCGTCGTGCGCACCATCGCGGTCGGCGACGAGCCGACCGACGTCGTCTTCGCCGCCGGCAAGGCCTTCGTCGCGGTCTCGCAGGAGGATGCCGTCAAGGTCTGGAGCCTCGCGGCCCTCGATCAGCCCCCGCAACAGATCGACGTGTTCAACCTGAGAACGCAGGCGCTCGCGGTGTCCAACGACGGCACCAGGGTGTATGCGGTGGCGCGGGACTCGGGGAACCAGACCACCGTCGTCAACGGCGGGCTGATCCGAAACACGCAGCTGTGGGATCTTCTGCAGCAGGGTCGGGCCGGCATCATCTTTCCCCGTTGCAATGGGGCGCACCCGACCTACCCGCCGCTGCCGCCCGGAGTCGTGCGCAACCCGGCGCTCACCGATCCGTCCGACGGCATCCCCAAGGTCTCCGTCATCGCGAAGTGGGACGACGGGACGGCGAGCTGGCGGGACGACGCGTTCCAGAACTGGAACCCATGCCTCGCCATTCGTTTGCCGGATCACGACCTGTTCGTCATCAACCCGGGCGACGCGGTCGCGCCGGCCACCATCGCCGCCCAGGTCGATCACCTCGGCACGACCCTGTTCGACGTCTCGGTCAATCCCGGCAACGGCCGGATCTACGTTCCGAACACCGAGGCGTTGAACTTCACGCGCTTCGAGTCGCGGCTGCGCGGCCACGTGGTCGACAACCGCGTGTCCATCGTGGATCCCTCGGCCGGCAATGCGGTGACCATCGTCGATCTGAACGCGCACATCGATCGCGGCAGCGATCCGGCGACCAACCTGATGGAGCGCCTGGCGAGCGTGTCGCAGCCCGGCATGACCGTCTGGAACGCCGACGGCTCCGCCGGCTACATGACCGCCATCGGCTCGCGCAAGGTTTTCCGGGTGAACGGCGCGTGCAATTCCCCCACCTGCATTTTCGGAGCGAATCGCGCCGTCCCCGATGCCGTGACCGTCGGCGAGGGGCCCACGGGCGCGGCCTTGCTCGAGAGCGCCAATCGCCTGTACGTCCTGAACCGGTTCTCCAACACGATCGCGGTCGTGGACACCGCGGCGTTCGGCAAGATCGGGGAGCAGCCGCTGCACGACCCGAGCTCCCCGACGGTCCGAAACGGGCGACGCTTCCTCTATGACGGGATCGTTTCCTCGGCGCACGGCGATGCCGCCTGCTCCTCGTGTCATCCCTTCGGCGACAAGGACGCGATGGCGTGGGACCTGGGGAACCCGGCCGGCGCGCTCCTGCCCTACCATACGCCCGGGGACAACGTCCGGTTCATCAATTCGGACAGGGCCAGCCCGCCGACCATGGTCGAGTGCGACCCCCAGCCTCCAGGTTCTGGCAATCTCGCCTGCTCGAACCACGCGGGCTTCGATCCCCAGAAGGGGCCGATGGCCACGCAGACGCTGCGGGGCATGGTCGAGCCGATGCACTGGCGCGGCGACCGCGCGACGATGAATGCCTTCAACGCGACGTTCGTGAACCTGTTGGGAACGGCCGACGTCGGTCCGATCAACGGCCAGCCGGCGGGCCTGAGCGCCGGAGACATGGAGCTGTTCCGCCAGTTCGCCCTGGGCATGAGCCTGCCGCCCAACCCCTACCGCGCCCCGGACGATTCGATTCCCAACGCCCTGGTCCCGATTCCAAAGCACCCCGGGACCGGGAATCCGACCGTGGGCCTGACGAGGTTTCTGACCGTCGGGACCGATGTCGGCCCGTTGCTCTGCGTCAACTGCCACAGCGGGCCGGCCGGGACGAGCGGCGGCAAGCCGGGGGGAATCAACCCCGGCGATCCGGCCGCCGCGGCCGCTGCGTTGATCGACG
>DASYQE010000139.1:0-14913 GCA_036005805.1 Candidatus Polarisedimenticolia bacterium
ATCCCGGTCGTCATCTGTGGCCGCACGTACGAGGTGCCGGAGAACAACACCCTCCTGCGCGTCCTGCAGTACATGAACCTGGAGCTGGCGTACACGAAGTACTGCTGGAACGGCGACTGCCGCAACTGCGCCTTCCGCTACGTCTCGCGCCGCACCGGCAAGGAAGTCGAGGCGCTGGGCTGCCAGATGCGCTGCTTCGCGAACATCCAGATCACCCGGCTGCCGGAGGGGATCCTCCTGCCCGGCGGGCAGCCTTCGGCCGCACCCGCGGCGGGGAATCCCACCGCCGCATCGGGGTCGGGGACCTCTTCCCCCGGCGGCACTCCGTCGTCGGGCAGCACGCCCGCCGCCGCCTAGGTGTTCTTCGGATCCGGCATCCAGCGCAGGATCGGCTGGCGGGCGGCCGTCGTCTCGTCGAGACGGCGGATCGGGGTCGTGTGCGGAGCGTTCTTCACGAGGTCGGGGTCCTGGCGCGCCTCGGCGTCGATCGCCATGAGCGCATCCACGAACAGATCGAGCTCCTCGCGCGACTCGGTCTCGGTCGGTTCGATCATCAGGGCGCCCTTGACGATGAGCGGGAAGTAGATCGTCGGCGGGTGGAAGCCGTAGTCCATCAGGCGCTTCGCCACGTCGAGGGTGCGCACGCCGGTCGCCTCCAGGTTCTTGTCCGAGAAGACCACCTCGTGCAGCGACGGCTCGTCGTACGGCAGGTGCCAGGTCTTCTCGAGGCGCTTGCGCAGGTAGTTGGCGTTGAGCACCGCCGTCTCCGACATGCGCTTCAGTCCGTCCGGGCCGTGCGCCAGGATGAAGGCCCAGGCGCGCACGAACATCCCGAAGTTGCCGTGGAACGACCGGATGCGTCCGACGCTCTTCGGCCGGTCGTGCCGCAGGCGCAGCGTGTCGCCGTCCCGCTCGATCACCGGCGCCGGCAGGTACGGCTCGAGGATCTTCTTCACGCCGACCGGTCCCGCGCCGGGACCGCCGCCGCCGTGCGGCGTCGAGAAGGTCTTGTGCAGGTTGAGATGGTGCACGTCCACGCCCATGTCGCCCGGGCGCGCCTGGCCGACGAAGGCGTTGAGGTTGGCGCCGTCCATGTAGAGGAGAGCTCCACGGTCGTGCAGGATGCGCGCGACCGTCTCGATCTCCCCTTCGAAGACGCCGAGGGTGTTGGGGTTCGTCAGCATCAGCACGGCGACGTCCTCGGCGACGCGCTTCCTCAGCGCCTCGACGTCCACGCAGCCCCGGGCATTCGACGGAATCTGCTCGACCTTGTAGCCGGCGAGATGGGCGCTCGCCGGATTGGTGCCGTGCGCCGAGTCGGGGATGAGCACGACCTGGCGCGGGTTCCCCTTGTCCTGGTGGTAGGCGCGCACCATGAGGATGCCGACCTGCTCCCCCTGCGCGCCGGCGGCCGGCTGCAGGGTGAAGCGGTCCATGCCGCAGACGGCGGCGAGCGCCCGCTCGAGCGAGTGCATGAGCCGCAGCGCTCCCTGGGCCATCTCCTCCGGCGTCTGCGGGTGGAGGTCGGCGAACCCCGGGAGGCGCGCCACCTTCTCGTTGATCTTCGGGTTGTACTTCATGGTGCACGAGCCGAGCGGGTACAGCCCGAGATCGATGGCGTAGTTCAGGCGCGACAGGCGCGTGTAGTGGCGCACCACGTCCACTTCCGACAGCTCCGGGAATCCTTCGATGTCGTCGCGACGGAAGCGCCGGTCGAGATGGTGCTTGCCGTCCGCGGGCACGTCGAGCGGCGGCAGGTCGGCCCCCCTGCGTCCCGGGCGCGACACCTCGAACAACAATCCCTCCGGCGGCCGCTTGTTGCGGGTCTCCATCACAGCCTCCCGATCTCGTCGGCGAGGCGGTCGATCTCCGCCTTCGGGTTCATCTCGGTGACGCAGACGAGGAGATCGCGGTCGCGATCGGGGAAGTAGCGCGCCAGCGGCAGGCCGGCCAGGATCCCCTTCTCGGCCAGGCGGTGCACCGCGTCGGTCGCCGATCCCTTGAGGCGCACGACGAACTCGTTGAAGAACGGCGCCGGCTCGGGGAACTGCAGCCCCACGACGGCCTCGAGGCGCGTGCGGGCGTAGGCCGCCTTGGCGTGGTTGTGGCGCGCCAGGTCCATCATGCCCGTCTTCCCGAGCGTCGCCATGTAGATCGACGCCGTCAGCGCGCACAGCCCTTCGTTGGTGCAGATGTTGGAGGTCGCCTTCTCGCGGCGGATGTGCTGCTCGCGGGTCGACAGCGTCAGCACGTAACCGCGCCGCCCGTCCACGTCCTTCGCCTCGCCGACCAGGCGCCCCGGCATGTGCCGCATGAACGCGGCGCGCGCCGCCAGGAACCCGAGGTAGGGCCCGCCGAACGACAACGGCACGCCGAGCCCCTGCGCCTCGCCGACGACGATGTCGGCGCCCTGCGCCCCCGGCGCCTCGAGCAGGCCGAGGGAGATCGGCTCGTTCATCGCCACGATGAGATGCGCCCCGGCCTGCTTCGCCGCCGCGGCGAGTGTTTCGATCTCCTCGACGCAGCCGAAGAAGTTCGGGTGCTGCACCACGAGCGAGGACGCGCCGGCGGCGAGCGCCTGGGCCGCCTGCTGCGGATCGGCGGTGCCGTCCGCGCGGTGACCGAACGTCTGCACTTCCATGCCGATGTGCGCCAGGTAGGTGCGCACGGTGCGTGCGTACTCGGGGTGGAGACGATCCGAGAGCAGCGTCCGCTTCTTCGGCGTCAGCCGGTCCGCCATCAGGATCGCCTCGGCCAGGCTCGACGCGCCCTCGTACATCGAGGCGTTGGAGATGTCGAGCCCGGTGAGCTGGCAGATGAGGGTCTGGAACTCGAAGACCGCCTGCAGCGTCCCCTGCGAGATCTCCGGCTGGTACGGCGTGTAGGACGAGTAGAACTCGGTGCGCTGGAGCAGGTGATCGACGATCGACGGCTGGTAGTGGCGGTAGGCGCCGCCGCCGAGGAACTGCGCGCGCGGATCGGGCACGCGGTTCTCGGCCGCCCGGCCCTGGAGCTCGGCGAGCAGGTCCTGCTCGGCCAGGGGACCGGGGACGTCGAGTGCCCCCTTCAGGCGCAGCTTCTCCGGGATGGACGCGAACAGGTCCTCGGGACGCGAGAACCCGGCGGCGCGGAGCATCGCCGCCCGCTCCGCCTCCGAAAGGGGCAGGTACCGGTGCACTCCAGGCATCAGTTGGCCTCGTCCTCGATGTACTTGCGGTATTGCGCGGCGGTCATCAGGCCGTCCACTTCCTTCGGGTCGGCCATGGTGATGCGGATCATCCAGCCGTCGCCGTAGGGATCGCGATTCACGGCGTCAGGCTTGTCGGTGAGCGCGCCGTTCACCTCGGCCACCGTCCCCGACGCGGGCGCGAACAGCTCGGAGACCGCCTTCACCGATTCGACGGTGCCGAACGCCTCGCCCGCCACCACCGCCGCGCCCACCTGGGGCAGCTCGACGTAGACGATGTCCCCCAGCTCCGCCTGCGCGTAGTGGGTGACGCCGACCGTGGCCCGGCCGCTGCGGGCTTCGAGCCACTCGTGCTCCTTGGTGTACTTGAGGTCGTCCGGATAGATCCCGTCTGCGCTCACGGTGTGTTCTCCTCCTCAGGTGCGCCCGGATGCCTTCGCGGGACGGCGGTAGAACGGTGTCTCGACCACGACCGCGGCGGCGTCCCGCTCCCGGATGACGACCGAGAAGCGCGACCCGATCACGGCCAGGGCGGGTGGAACGTAGGCCAGCCCGATGTTCTTCTTGAGGAACGGGGCGAAGGTGCCCGAGGTGACGCGGCCGACCGGCCGTCCCTCGTGGCGCACGGCGTAGTCGTGGCGCGCGATGCCGCGGTCCACCATCTCGAACCCGGCGAGCGAGCGCGTCACCCCGTCCTTCTTCTGACGCTCGAGCGCGGCGCGGCCGATGAACTCGCCTTTCGCGAGTCGCGCGATGCCAGAGAGACCGCTCTCGAGCGGCGTGGTGGTGTCGTCGAGGTCGTTGCCGTACAGCGGCATGCGGGCCTCGAGCCGGAGCGTGTCGCGCGCCCCCAGGCCGCAGGGCTGGAGCCCGTGCGGCCGTCCCGCCTCGAGCAGCGCCCGGAACAGGTCCTCCGCGGCGCCGGCCGGACCGTAGATCTCGAAGCCGTCCTCGCCCGTGTAGCCGGTGCGCGAGACGATGGAGCGGGTGCCGCGCACGTCGGTTTCGATGAACCGGTAATAGCCGATGGAGCGCAGGTCGTCGCGGACGAGCCCCTGGAGGATCGCCTCGGCACGCGGCCCCTGCAGGGCGATCTGCGCGTAGCCGCGACTCGCGTCCCGGATGTCGGCGTCCCCCGCGCCGTGCTGCTTCACCCAGGCGACGTCCTTGTCGGTGTTGCCGGCGTTGATGACCAGCAGGTAGCGGTCGGCGGCGCGCCGGTAGACGAGGATGTCGTCCACGAACCCGCCCGCCTCGTTGAGCAGCCCGCTGTACTGCGCCTGCCCGTCCACGAGACGCGAGGCGTCGTTGCAGGTGAGCCGCTGCACGATGGCGAGGGCGTCTTTCCCCTCGACCTCGATCTCCCCCATGTGGCTGACGTCGAAGATCCCGGCCCGTGTGCGGACGGCCATGTGCTCGTCGATCACCGACGAGAACTGCACGGCCATCTCCCACCCGGCGAACGGCACGCACTTGCCGCCGAGGGAGCGGGCGATTCCGAGGAGCGGCGTGGCCTTGAGGGGCCCGGCCGCGGGGTCCGAAGTCATCTTGAAATCTGACTCTCCGAAGGGGCGGTACTGTACCACAGCGTGAAAGGCCGGCTTCCCCCTCCCGAAGCCCGGAATCGAGTCCGGCGCCGCAGCGCGGCGCCGCCCGCAGCGCGGCTCAGTCCAGGCTTCGGGCGATCGCCTGCGCCAGGTCGGGGATGGTGGCGCGGCGCGGCATCGCGGCGATGCGGAACCCGAGCCGGCGCGCCTCGGCGGCCGTCACCGGGCCGATCGCCGCCGCGGGAACGCGCCTCAGTCGGCGGCGATCGGAGATCGCGAACCCGGCCGCGAAGTGACGCGCCGTCGCCGACGAGGCGAAGGTGACGAGGTCCAGGCGGCCGGCACGAAGCGATCGCCGCACGACGGCGCGTCCGCTCCGGGCCGGAACGGTGCGGTAGACCGGGGCCACCAGGACCCGCGCCCCCAGCCGCCGCAGCGCCGCGACGACCACGTCACGCGCCACGGCGGCGCGCGGCAGCAGCACCCGGGCTCCGCGCCAGCCGGGAGGGCGTCGCCGCAGGCCATCCCGGCGTGCGCGGCCACCCTGCCTCGGCAGGCCGCCCCGGTGCAACAAGGATGTCAGCCCCTCCGCCCGGAAGCGCTCCGGCACCGCGACGACGCGCAGCCCGCCGTGACGCGCCGCGGCCGCCGTCGCCGGACCGATCGCCACGACCGGAACGGCCCCGAGCCTCGCCTTCGGAACGCGACGGGATCGGGCGCGGCGCAGGAACCGATCCACGGCGTTGACGCTCGTCAGGAGGATGAGGTCGAAGCGGTCGATCGTCCGGAGCGCGCGATCGCAGGAGCGCCAGGATCGCGGCGGCGCGAAAGCGATGGCCGGCGCCTCGATCACCCGGGCGCCGAGAGCGCGCAGCCGCCGCGACAGGTCCCCCGCCTGCGCCGCCGCGCGCGTCACCAGGATGGTCCGGCCGGCGAGCGGACGCCGCCGCGTTCCCGGGGCGCGCCCGCGGTGCCGCGTCTTCACCCGGCGCGCCTCAGGCCGGCCCGAGTGGGAAGGGCGGCGCGGCCGGTGCTGCGCCGCGATCGGCGTCGCGGGCGCGGTCGAGGATCGCGGCGGCGCCGCGCCCCAGGAGGTCGGCGGCGAGCGCCCGGCCGATCTCCTCCGGCCGCGCCGGATCGCCGCTCCTCTCCCCCGCCTCGATGCGCCGGCCGGTCGGATCGATGACGAGCCCGCGCAGCCGCAGGCGGTCTCCATCCCGCTCCGCCAGCGCGGCGATGGGGGCGCGGCAGCCACCGCCCAGACCGGCGAGAAGCGCCCGCTCCGCCGCCACCTGCGCCAGGGCCGACGCGTCGCCGATCCCGGAGGCCGCGGTGCGCGCGTCCGCGTCGTCCGCGCGCGTCTCGATCGCCAGCGCCCCCTGGGCCACGGCCGGCAGCATCTCGGTGGCGTCGAGCGGGCGTCCCTCCACTTCGAGCGACAGCCGCGCGATTCCCGCCGACGCCAGGAGCAGCGCGTCGCAGGCCCCGGCGCGCCACTTCGCCAGCCGCGTGTCCACGTTGCCTCGCAGCGGCACGAAGGCGAGATCGGGGCGCAGGCGGCGCGCCTGCGCCACGCGGCGCGGCGAGCCGGTCCCGACGAGAGCGCCGGTCGGCAGGGCGCGCAGGGACTTCGCGCCGTGCGAGACGAGCAGGTCGCGCGGATCGGCCCGCTCCGGAACCGCGGCGATGACGAGCCCGGGCGGCTCCGTGGTCGGCAGGTCCTTGCAGCTGTGCACGGCGACGTCGATCGTCCCGGCGAGGAGAGCCGACTGGATCTCCTTGACGAAGATCCCCTCGCCGCCGATCGACTCGAGCGCCGCCGTCGCCTGCCGGTCGCCGGTCGTGGTGACGATCTGCAGGCGGGCGTCGCACCCGCGCTCCCGGAGGCGCGCCAGGACCCACTCGGCCTGCGCCAGCGCCAGCCGGCTGCCCCGGCTGCCCACGATGAGGCTACGCACGCGTCCCCCGCTTGCCGATCTCCTCCGGGGCGGGGTCCGACGGCTCGCCGGATGCGGCCTCGGTCTCGCGGCCCGCCCGGCGCGGCACGTCGAGCCCGAACGCCTCGCGCAGCAGCGCGATGAGCCCGCCGCCTTCGGGGCGGGAGCCGGCGCGCTTCAGCAGCAGCGTCGGGTGATGCAGGATCTTGTTGAGCAGCGCGGTGCGGAACTCGTCGAGCACCCGCGTCTGCTCCTCAGACAAAGGCCCGAGACGGCCGCGGAACCGCTCCAGCTCCGCCTCCCCCAGCTCGTGCAGACGACGGCGCAGATCGACGATGGTCGGGGCCGCCTCGAGGCCGCGGACCCACTCGAGGTAGGCGGCCGTCTCGCGCTCGACGATCGACTCGGCCTGCTCCGCCTCGCGGCGGCGCTCCCCCAGTCCGGCCTCGGCCACCGCCTTGAGGTCGTCGAGATCGTAGACGTACATGTTCTCGAGAGCGTGGACGCGCGGATCGACGTTGCGCGGCACGGCGATGTCGAGCAGGAAGATCGGCCGCCCGCGCCGGGCCCGTCCCAGGCGCTGCGCCTCCTCGAGACCGATGACGTGGTGCGGCGCGGCGGTCGAGACGATCACCACGTCGGCGCCTTCGAGCACGTCGAAGAGCCGGTCCCACGACACCGCGCGGCCGCCGAGCTCGCGGGCGAGATCGTCGGCTCCCTGCCACGATCGGTTCACCACGGTCAGGGAGCCGACCCCGCCGGCGGCGATGTGCTGCGCCGCCAGGCGGGCCATCTTGCCCGCCCCGACGACGGCGACGTGGTGTCCGGCGAGATCGCCGAAGATCTCCCGCGCCCGGTCGGCGGCCGCGTGGGCGATGGACACCGGCGCGCGCGCGATGCCGGTCGAGGTGCGCACGCGCTTCGCCACCGAGAACGTGCGCTGCAGCAGGCCGTCGAGCACCGCGCCGACCGTGCCGGCCGCGCGGCCGAGGGCCCACGCGGTCTTGACCTGCCCGAGGATCTGCGGCTCGCCGACGATCATCGAATCGAGCGACGCCGCGACCCGGAAGAGGTGCTGCACCGCCGCCTGGTCCACGTGCAGGTAGGCGTGGCGCTCCAGGTCTCCGCGGCCGATCCCTCCTCCCTGCGCGGCCAGGAAGTCCCCGAGCCCGGGCGCCGCCGCCGGATCGCCGCACACCAGGGCCTCCGTCCGGTTGCAGGTCGAGAGGAGGAAGGCCTCGTCGATCCCCGGGAGCGCCGCGAGACGCGCCAGAACGCCGGGCAGATCGGCATCGGCCACCACCAGCCGCTCGCGCAGATCGAGCGGCGCGCTCTGGTGGTTCAGACCGTAGAGAAGGATAGCCACGCCGGCCTCACAATCCGAGCATGCGCAGAAGCACGAGACAGAAACCGATCACCATGAGCAGCGACGCCCGCCGGCCGCGCCAGCCCCAGCCGAGACGGGCCAGGACGATCGTCCCGAGCAGGGCCCAGGCGAGGATGGCGAGCGTCTCCTCGGGGCGCCAGGTCCACGGACGGCCGGTCTCCAGACCGTTGATGACGGCGCCGCTGAGGATCCCGAGCGTCAAGAGGCCGAAGGCCACGCCGAGCGATCGGTACGCGAGGCGATCGCAGGCGGCGAGCGACGGCAGCCGGCGGAAGGCGGCGATCGGCCGCTTGGCCTTCAGGGCCCGATCGACGACGAGATACATCAGGCTGGCGGCGAAGGTGATCGACAGGGCGGTCACGCCGAACAGGATCACCGTCAGGTGGAAGCGCAGGAATGACGGCGGGAGGCCCGCCCCGGGCGGCAGCGCCGCCGGCGGCAGCACCGCGGCCAGGAGGAGCACCAGGGCCGCCACCGGCAGCTCGATGGCGAGCACGGCATCCAGGCGCGACCGCCACCAGACCAGGAGCGCCGCCAGGGTCAGCATCCAGGCCAGAGCCGACAGGACCTCGGGGAGGGTGACCAGGGGGCAGCGGCCGACGGCCGCACTGGTGGCGAACAGCGCCCCGGTGTGCAGGGCCGCACCGAGGCCGGCGAGACCGGGGGCCAGGCGGGAAGGGCCCTTCCCCCCCCGGCGCCAGGGGACGATCGCGGCGAGGGAGCCGGCCGCGTACGACACGAGGGCCCCTCTCAACAACAGGAAGGCTGCGTCCATCGGTCCTCCGGGGGTGCTTTCGCCGGGCGAGCCCCGCGGATTGGGGCGGAGTGTATCACTCGTCTTGATCGCCCGAGCGGCCGGGTGCTACGATGCCCGGACTTCCGAGGGAACTGCTTGATTCGCGGCGTGATCTTCGACTTCGACGGCACCCTGATCGATTCCTACGAGGCCATCACCGAGAGCCTGAACCTGGTGCGGGCGGGCTACGATCAGCCCGCCATCCCGCTCGAGCAGGTGCGCGACATGGTGGGGCACGGCCTCGAGCACCTCATGGAGGGTGCCGTCGGCAAGGAGCGCGTCGCCGAGGGCGTGCTGAAATTCCGCGAGCACTACGCGCAGATCTGCGAGAACCGCACCAAGATCCTGCCGCTCGTCCGCCAGACCCTCGAAGAGCTGGACAAGCGCGGCTATGTGATGGGGATTGCCACCAACAAGCCCTCGTATTTCGCGCGCGACATCCTCAAGGCGCTCGAGATCGACCACCTGTTCGCGGAAGTCATGGGCCCGAACGACGTCGAGCGCCCCAAGCCCGACCCCGAGATGCTCGAAATCATGATGGCCCGGCTCGGCCTCGGCACCGACGAGGTGGTCTACGTCGGCGACATGCTCCTGGACATCGAGGTGGCCCGCAAGGCGGGGGTGGCGATGTACGCCGTGCCCAGCGGCTCGGCCAGCCGGGAGACGCTGGTCAACGGCCGGCCCGACCGTCTCGTGTCGCGCTTCTCGGACCTGCTGAACTACCTCCCCGCCCTCTAGGGGGCCTGGCAGGCGTCCGAACCCTGCGGCCGTGGCGGGTTTCACGCGTGAAGGTTTGACCCGCGCGCGCCGTCCATCGGACAATGCGGGTTTCGGGGGGGTCTTTCCCATGTTCCGGCGCGCGTTCGCCGCGCGCGCCCTGCTCCTTCTGTGGATCTCCTGCGGGGGCTGGTGTGCCCTGGTCCGCCCGTCGGCCGCCGCCGATCTGGGGGCGATTCGCGGCCTGGTCACCGACGCCTCCGGGGATGCGCTGGCCGGCGTCACCGTGACCCTGAGCCTGCCGGATCGCGCCTCGGATCACGGCGGGGCCGTCACCGACGCGAGGGGGACCTTTCGCCTCTCCGGGATCCCCGTGGGCCACGGTTATCGGCTGCTGTGCGCCCTGACGGGGTACTCGACCGTCGTGCTGTCCGACGTGCAGGTGTCCGCCGGCACCGCCACGGCCCTGACCGTCACCTTGAGTCCCGAGGGGGCGCTGCGCGAGCAGGTGAAGGTGCGGGCCGCCCCGCCCGTCGTCTCGCTCACCGAGACCACGACGCAGTCGCGCTTCTCGTCCGAGTTCATCGACGCCCTGCCGATCCTCGGGCGCAACTACCAGGACGTGCTCACGCTCGCGCCCGGCGTCTCGGACGTGGACGGCGACGGCAACCCGAACGTTCACGGGGCGCGCGACACCGACGTGGTCACGCTCGTGGACGGCGTCTCCACCACCGACCCTTACACCGGCAAGGTCGGCGCCCAGCTCAACATCGAGTCGATCCAGGAGATCGAGGTGAAGACCTCCGGGGCCACGGCGGAGTTCGGCCGCGCGCAGGGCGGCTTCAACAACATCATCACGAAGTCGGGTGGAAACCAGTTCGAGGGCGCGTTCAAGTTCTACTGGCGCGGCTCGGCGCTCGACGGCGACGGCGCCGGCATCGACGACCCGTCGCTGCACGCCGGGCTGGGCGAGCACGGACTGCGCGACCTCCAGTTCAACGACTACCTGCCGTTCCTCTCGCTCGGCGGGCCGATCGTGAAGGATCGCGCCTGGTTCTTCGTCACCCTGGAGTACATCCAGAAGCAGGACCCGGTCAACGCCGTCAACTCCGCCTTCGTGACCGGCGTCGAGGAATACCGCGGCTTCGCCAAGGCGACCTGGCAGACAACTCCCTCCACCCGCCTGGCGATGTCGATCAACTACGATCCCCAGAAGTACCTCAACCAGGGGCTCAACAGCTTCACGCGCGAAGAGAGCGGCTACACCCTCGAGGAGGGCGGGACGAACGTCACGCTGCGCTCGGTGTCGGTGCTCAGCCCGTCGGTGGTCCTGGAGGGAACCCTCGGGTACCTCGACAGCCATCCCGGCGTCGAGCCGAACCTCGGCATCGACACCAACGGCAACGGCGTCGTCTTCGTCGACCGCAACGGCGACGGCTTCACCCAGGCGAACGAGCGGGACCCCGGCACCGACTGGGACAGCAACGGCGCCTGGGACGTCTGGGAGGACACCTACGTCCGCAACGGCAAGCTCGACGTCTGGGAGGCCTTGCCCCCCGGCGTTCCCTTCGGCAACACCGTCCTCTACACCGAGGACCTGGACGGCGACGGCAAGCTCACGCCGCGCGGCGGCTGCGAAGGGGCGACGCGCGAGGACATCGACTGCGACGGCCGCCTCGACATCCTCGACGAGGACACGAACGGCAACGGCCGCCTGGACGGGACCGAGGACCTCGACGGCGACCGCAACCTCGACCGCGGCATCGAGGACCGCAACGGCGACGGGATCCTCAACGACACCCCCCACCCGACCGACCTCTACCCGTACGGAGCGCTGCGCCCCTCGAAAGCGGACCGCGACTACTTCATCAACGAGACCACCGGGGTGACCGAGGGGCCCTACTACCAGTCGCTCCAGGACACCCGGCAGCGCACGTCGGTGCGCGGCGACCTGTCGGTGTTCGTCCCCGACTTCAAGGGGACCCACGATTTCCGCTTCGGCGGGGCGTACGAGCGTGAGTCCTTCGATCGCAAAACCGACATGAACGACATCACCGCGCTGCAGCCCCCGGTGCCTCCGGTCTGTGACCAGGACACCGGGGAATGCGCCGGCGGCCGGCCCGAATCGCTGGTCGTCGTTCTCCCCACCCAGCGCTCGGTCGAAGGATCGGCCAACGGGAGCACCGGCGCCCTCTACGCGCAGGACACCTGGAGGCCGGTCCCGAACGTCAGCCTCGGGCTCGGCGTGCGCTACGAGCACGAGACGGCGCGCGCCCCCGGCTACACCTCCTTCGATCCACGCCTCGAGCGGGACGTCTACAACACCCTGGTCACCATGAGCGGCGGGGAGAGGCAGGGGGACGACCTGCGCACCGGCAACCGGGACGGCCTCTTCAACCTGGGGTTGGCGGGCGACCCGATGCTCACCGGAAGCCAGGGCGGCTCGGGCTTCCTCAACGACATGATCAACGCGCTCCGGCAGCAGGCGATCCGCCACCTGATGCGGCACCGGAGCAATCTCGAGTACACGCTGGACGCCCTGAGCGGCCTCTACGATCTCGGGACCGGCAACGACGTCGACCCGGACCGCCTCTCCGAGCTCGGCGTCACCGTGCAGCAGCCCGACCAGATCGCCATCACCAACAACAACCTGTCGCCCCGGCTGTCGATCTCCTGGGATCCGGCCGCCAACGGCAAGACGAAGATCTACAGCACCTGGGGACGCTACTACGACAAGCTGTTCCTCAACTCCATCGTCGGAGAGCAGGGGCCCGACACGGTCTCGCGCTACTACGGCTATGACGCCGACGGCATCGATGTCAGCGGCACCATCGGCCCGTTCGTCACCACGCCCAACCACAACGTCGGCAAAATGTTCAGCAAGTCGCCGCCGTCCGTCCACCAGGTGGATCGCAATCTCGCGACGCCGTACAGCGACGAGTGGACGATCGGCCTCGAGCGGGAGCTGGCCCCCGAGGTGGCGCTGGCGGTCCGCTTCATCCGGCGCGATTTCCGCGACCAGCTGCAGGACACCGACATCAACCACGAGGTCGTCATCAACCCGGCCACGGGGGAGCCGTACGACCTGTTCGGCATCTACTACGAAGTGCCGAACCGCCCTCCGTCCCAGGGGTCCAGCAAGGTGCAGGCGCTCGACGGCCGGCCGGACCTCTACATCCAGAACCCCTTCTTCAACCAGGTGCTGCGGGTGGAGAACTCGAACACGGCGCGCTACAGCGCGGTGGAGGTGGAGCTGCGCCGCCGCATGGCGCGCCGCTGGGAGATGCAGGGATCGTACGTCTACTCGCGCGCCCAGGGGAACGCCGAGGACTTCCAGTCGAAGGTCGGCAACGACCCGTCCGTGACGGAGAGCGAGTACGGCTACCTGTCCTTCGACCAGCGGCACGTGATCAAGCTGAACGCGACGGTTTTCCTGCCGCGCGACTTCCAGCTCGGGTTCATCACCTCGTGGTCGTCGGGCCTCCCCTACTCGGTCATCTCGCGCTTCTTCGCCTCGGACAACACCGGGTACGCCCAGTTCCGCACCCTGTTCGGCTACTCGTCGGTGGACCCGGCGACCAACACCCTCGAGTTCCACTCCCTGCCGCGCAACAGCGAGCGCAACAACGCCATGCTCGATCTCAACGCCAGCCTGAAGAAGTCGTTCGTGCTCGGCCGCACGACGGGGGCCGTGTCGCTCGACGTGATGAACCTCCTGAACAGCGACGACCTCTACGTGACGTCCTACGAGCCGGTCACCGGCAGCGGCTACGACCTCGGCGGGCTCTCCGCGCTCACGCCTTTGCAGCTGGATGCCACGCGACGCTTCGGCAGGCGTTTCCAGATCGGGGTGCAGTTCAACTTCTAGTATCAGTCGACCCAGCGGTTCTGGCTGCGATCGAGCCGGTAGGTTCGCAGACGGCCGGTCTTGCCGTAGAGGACGACGGCGCAGACGGTGTCGCGGCCGTCGCTGACGAACACCGTTCCGCCGGTGGCGGTGCCCCAGGGCGTGAAGGTGACGATGTCGGCGGATCCGAAGCGGATCGGATCGTCCCCGGGCAGGACGGCGCCGCTTTGCGGCGGCACGTCCGGAATCGGCGTGGCGAGGACGCCGAAATCGATGCCGTCGAATCGCGACGGCAGATCGCGCGGCGGCTCGAGGCGCGGGTCGCGCCCGGAGGCGATGTCGTCGGAGCGCACGCCGTCGCCGTCCCCGTCGGCGTAGACGGCGAACGACACCGGGCCGCCTCCGGTCGTGAAGCGCAGCCCGATGCGGCGATGCTCGGCGATCGACTGCGCCCGCAGGCGGGCGAAGGTCGCGGCCATGTCCATCGCCGCGGCGGCGACGCGGGCGCGGGTGAGCGTCGCCGCCGACACCGGGACGACGATGACGAGGAGGATGCCGAGGAGGGCCAGGGCGAGGGAGGCCTCGATGAGCGAGAACCCTCCCCCGCCCCGGCGGTGGCTCACTTGGAGCCGACGGTGATCCGGTCCTTGATCTTCTCGAACGTCTTCTCGCCGATGCCGGTGACGTTGAGCAGATCCTCGACCTTCTTGAACGGGCCGTTCTTCTCCCGGTACTCGACGATCCGCTGCGCGTACGACGGGCCGATCCCCGGCAGCGCGGTCAGCTGGTCGGCGGTCGCCGCGTTGATGTTGATCTTCTCCGACACGGCCGGAGCCGCGGCGGCCATCACCGGCGGCGCCAGCGCCGCCGTCGCCACGAGCGCCACGGCGAGGAGTCCTGCGATTGCCTGCATCGTCTTTCTCATCGTCCCTCCTTGGGTTGAAGTGCGGTGTGGACACGGAAGAGGAAATCTTGGGGGAGGGGGGATCATCGGATCCCCCACCCGCGTCACGGAAAGGAATGGGTCTTTCGGTTGGAGAGCCGATCGGTTGTTGACGACCCATTCCGTACTCCCCCAAGCTCGAGTTCAGGTCCGCGCCGCGGCCGTTCTTCGCGCTGCACCGCGGCGCGCGGGAGAAGAGCAGCCGACGTGCCAGGACGCGACGCCGCCGCGGCGTGCGCCGGCCTGGTCGCCTGGAAGGCGCGCCGGGCGCGGTGTTGCCGCGAGTCGTCCGGCGTGCCGCGGCGGCGCGCCGGGCTCAGCGGGTCGCGCGCGTCCGCTCGCGGGCGGACAGGGGTGCGCCCGCGCGTTGCGGATCGGAACGTTCGAAGCGCGGGGTCGGGAGTCTTACAGCTGGACCCGCTCGGCCCAGAGGACCCCTTCGAGGGACGAGAGGCGCCGCAGCGGCGGATCGGGGAGCGGCGCGTCGAGGTTGAGCACCGCGAGGGCGCGGCCGCCGGACCGATCGCGTCCGAGCGACATGTAGGCGATGTT
>DASYQE010000140.1:0-34986 GCA_036005805.1 Candidatus Polarisedimenticolia bacterium
CGACGCGGGACGCGATCCTCCTGTGCACCGGCGCGGGCGTGTGGGCGCTCACCTCGAGCTGTAACGGCCTGCTCTGCGACTACACCGCCGCGGCCCCCTGCGCCGCCGGCGCCGCCTGCGTCGCGTGTCGTTGATCGGCCCACGCACCGGCAGACGCAGTACGCCTGGCGGGTGGTCCGCCGTCGTCCCTACTTGCCGTAGCCGGCGCTCACGATGTTGGCGTGGACGCTGTCGTCGACTGCCCTTGCGGCGCGATTTGTTCGACGAAAAGGACAAGTGTCCATTCTCGGACCCGCCGCGGCGGCGGTGATCGGCCTCGCGGTTCGCCCATCTACCATGCCGGGCCCCCGGCAGGAGCCAGCTGGCGCGTTGATGCCGCCGTCCGGATCAGGAACGGTCGCGGCCACGATCATGTCGTCACCGCCAGAGACTGCTTCGCCTTGTCGAGGTCTTCTGTTCGACCAACTGGCGCATCGAAGCGGACAGCCACGGCTGCCCGACCTGGCACTACGACACGCGTGCACCCTCGCCGGGCGAAGACCCGAATTGCTTTCCGCTGCTTGACGGGGGATGACCAGCGGCGCATCCCGCTCGCGATTCAGTCGACCAGCGGCACGTCGTCGTACACGCTGGCAATCCCCTCCGATGCGGGGATCGCGCTGCCGGGGTACTACATGCTGTTCGCGCTGAACGCGCAGGGAGTTCTCAGCGTCGCCGCGACGGTGCGCATCGGTTGATCCGGATGCGGACTTGGCAAGGTTCTCGGCCGTCGCGCTGGTGGCGATTATCTGTTCGCGGACGGCGGCGGCGCGGGCGCCGGGGCGCACCAGTCGGATCGGCCTTTGAACGACCGGAGGGTGACACGTTCGTCGAGGTCCATGACTTCGATCCGCCGCGCGACTGATCGCCAGCGTCTGGCCGAAGCGGCTGCAACGGAGGTGGCCGCGTCCCGGAGCCGTCGCATGTGGCGTCTCATGGGACGGCGAACGCCAGGACGGGAAGAAGGGCTCTCAGACCGGAGTGGGCGCTCGCCGGGGGCCCGGTCTCGCGCTTGCTGTAGCCATGGCGAGGCGGTCCGGTCGGGGACCAACCGACGCGCACGGAATGCCGCCGCAGACAAACGCGCACGGGAGACAGGAGGGAGCCATGGTCACGAGAGCACTGGTACTGCTGGGTGGAGCTCTGCTGGGAGCCGGTTGCTTGAACGGCAATGAATCGCCATTGGGGGACGAAGGCGGCTCGCAGCCGTTCGAGCGGCGAACGTCTGCGCTCTCCGCGGACGGGTATGCCCCTCCGCATGTGGCTCCCACGATCCAGGCGCACGCGGCGCTCGGCGCCGCGGCACCGGCAGCCGGGGCCTCCGCCGCGGCGCCCAATGGCATCGAGTACCACGGCGGGTCCGTCATCCACGCGCCGGTCGCGTACTACATCTGGTACGGAACCTGGACGAACGACACCGGTCCCGCGATCCTGACCGACTTCATCAGCAACCTGGGCGGCTCGCCCTACTTCGGCATCAACAGCAGCTACACCGATTCGAGCGGTCACGTCCGCAACGTCGTCACCTACGGAGGCGAGGCGGCGGTTGGTTACGCGCGCGGCCTCACGATCGATGGCGCCAAGATCTTCGATGTGGTGGCCGAGACGATCCACAGCGGGGGCCTACCCCTCGACCCGAATGGCGTCTACTTCGTCCTTACGTCTGCCGACGTGTCAGTAGCGGGCGACCATCCGGGCGAAGGCTTTTGCAACACGTTCTGTGCCTGGCACGGCGTCGGCCACCTCGGGTCGACGAACTTTCAGTTCGCGTTCGTCGGCAACAGCGATAGGTGCCCCGGCATGTGCGAGGCGCAGACGACGAGCCCCAACGGCAACGCCGGGGCGGACGCGATGGCCTCGTGGATCGCGCACGAGCTGGAGGAGTCGGCAACCGATCCCAAGTTCGACGCGTGGTTCAACGCGACGCCAGTGGGGGTCGGGGAGAACGCCGACAAGTGCGAGTTCAACTTCGGCCAGGAGTACCAGGTACCGATCATGCCGGTCAGCGTACCCGGCCAGTTCACGGCGCGGCTGGCCGCCGCCACCAGCGTCATCTCGCCCGCTCCGCTTCCCACCACCCGGGCCAACATGCGCCTCGGGAGCCGCGACTATCTCATTCAGACCAACTGGCTCAACGCGAACGGCGGTCTCTGCTCGCTTGGCGTGCGGCGCTTGCAGGTCGACGTGACCGGCGAAGTCGTGACGGTGACCAGCCAGCCCGACGGCATCTCCTGCCAGGGCTTGGGCTGCGTCCATTTCTTCGATCCCGGGACGGCGGTCACCCTGACGGCTTCCGGTGGGCCCAGCACTGTCCTCAAGCAATGGGTGGGGTGCGATTCGGTATCCGGCAATACATGCAACCTCACGCTCACCACCGACCGCGCCGTGACCGCCGTTGCCGCTCCCCTCTGCTCCGCGACTTGCACGCGTAGCTGCATCGCCGAATGCATCCAGGATGGCGGTTTGCCCCGGACATGCACGGGACCGTGCAGGGTGCTCTGCGGCTGCTGACACGGCACCGCGGGCATCCCGAAGAGCAACCTCGGCATGGGGATCGCTTGCTACGCGATCTGCTATACGGGTGGCATCACCGGCCCGCGCCAGCGGACCAACGGGACTTCTCAGCAGATCGTCAGCGGCGACAACGACTACCCCGGCACTGTCGTCTTTGGCAACACCCCGTCATGATCGGAGTCGACTTTCACGGGGTGCGAGCTGACCTTCGTGGGATCCACCGGCGGCGCGGAAATTGCTGGACCGGTACGTGTCATGGATCCTGGCGAAAACAGCGCGAAACCGATGCCGTGTTGCCCCTCGAGCCGGGCGAATCCCCTCGGCCCGGGGTGGTTCCTCCTCCTCCCGATTGCCCTCCTGGCGGCGTCCTGTATGGACAGCGGCGCCGCGTGTCCAGCGGGCTACGTCAACAAGGACAACGCGTGCGTGGACATCGACGAATGCGCTGCCGCAGCCATCAGCGGCGCGGCCATCTGCCCTGCTCACGCGACCTGCGTCAACACGGGGGGGAGGTACGCATGCAAATGTCTCGCGCCGCACTGGCAGCCGAGCGGCACCGCCTGCGTGCCGGCCGATTGCGCAACCGAGAACGGGGGCTGTCCCGCGCCGACCACCTGTAGCGGCGCCGGCGCGGGAATCAGCTGCTCCTGCCCGCCCGGTTCCGTGAAGGTCGGGCGAGCCTGCACCCTGATCACCTGTTCGATTGACAACGGAGGCTGCGGCGCCCACGCCACCTGTTCGGGAAGTGGGCTCGCCATCAAGTGCCAGTGCGCCGCAGGTTACAGCGGCGATGGTATCCACTGCGTCTTCACGCTCTGCCAGACCAGCAACGGCGGCTGCGATCCGAACGCCACCTGCACCGGCTCACCGTCATCGGGCGCCGTGTGCGCCTGCCGCGCCGGCTACGCCGGCGACGGCATCACCTGCACTGAGCTCACATGCGCGATGAACAACGGCGGCTGCGGTCCGCACAGCACCTGCGCTGGCGCGGGCACGCAGCTGACCTGCACCTGCGCCCCTGGCTATGTGGCGAACGGCAACGGCTGCCAGCCTTGCGGGGCGCAGTCGTGTCAGGCGTGCAACTCGTGCGGTGACTGCGCGTCTGGAACGCTCGATACCTGCCGATCGGGCCTGTGTGATGCAACCGCGCCAGCCGATGCTGGCCCGCAGAGTTGCGAGGTGTGCAGTGCTTGTGGCTGCGCCTTTGGCACCACCGACCAGTGCGGCAATGGCTGCAACGCGATTCGGCCGCCCGACGTCGGATCGTCGTGCGAGGCGTGCAACAGCTGCGGTGATTGCAACTGGGGCTTCACCGATGCGTGCGGCGCCGGCTGCAGCGCCATCGCACCGTTCGAATCCGGACCCTCGTCGTGCGAGGCATGCAACAGCTGCGGCGATTGTAACTGGGGCTTCACCGACAACTGCGGCAACGGTTGCGACGCGATCGCCCCCAGCGACTGGCTGTGCGACTGAGGGCGAGCGCGCGATGCTCTCGCGGATATCTACGACGAAGACCCCTCCCAGGTTGGTCTTCGTGGCTGACGCGCCAAGATCCTGTCCGTCCGGACGGCCACCGTCCCAATCTCGGAGGCTCAGCCACGATGGATCGACCGGTTAGCTGAGCCCGATCGCCCGCATGTCCGGACACGATTTGTGCCAGGTGTCTCAACGAGCAGGCCCAAAAATCAACCTGGGAGGGGGCCAGGGTCCAGGGTTGAGCTTTTTTCCGGCACGCGGCCAGGGCGGCGTTTTTGTTGCGTAGATGGGCGTCAATAAGACTCTAATCTCCAGGAGCATGCAGCGCCGGGATCCGCCTTCCGTCACGCTCAGGCCGTCGCTAGCGAGGGCGGCGATGACCATGTCGCTAGCGCTGGCAGGCGTCGGGTGCGGTCGCATGTCTCTGGGCCGGCTGCCGGGCGGGGGGCAGGATGCCGGCAGCGACGGCGTCGATGCGCGCGACGCGCTGGATGCGCCCGCCGATCGGGCCGATGGCGGCGGCGGCGGCGGCGACGACGGGCGTGACGGGCCGTACGGTGACGCCCCCGATGGCGCGGGCGCCGACGCCGGCGACAGCGGCCGGGGCGATGCCGCGGATGCGGCGCCGGGCGACGCCTTCGACGCTCGCCCGGAGGTCGACTCGGCCCGCCCCGACGCGGGGACCGTGGCGTGGATCAAGGACGGCATGGCGGTCATCGACGACGTCGGGCGGCTCTTCCTCAGCGTCGACGCGCCGGCGAGGAAAAGCTTCATGCACGTAGGCTGGGACACTGGCGAAAAGGCGGCGGACTGGTCCTACACCCAGGGTACGCTGGCGTTTCGCTGCTTCGTGGCCAACGAGATCTTGCTCGAAGGTCAGGACGGGCTCTTTGCCTTCGCGAAGACCGGCGCTTTCGAGTGGTCCACGTCGGTCCAGGGCAACCGGGCTTGCTGGTCTGGCGCGGGACTCTACACGGAGACCGACACCGATCTGGTGCAGGGGCGCTCGTACGTTTATACGTTTCGTCCCGGGCCGACCAGCCTGGATCCGGCGTGGACGTCGAACGACGAAACCGCCGGCACGGCGGTGGTTCGCGCCGACGCCACCACCATCTATCTCAGCTCGTACGCGGGCGGTCGGACTCACCTCAAGGCGGTGCGCCTGGCCGATGGCAGCGCGGTATGGCCGCAGGACGCGCTGTTCACGTCGTCGGTGATGGTCGGCTTCACGTTCGACGACCAGGGCAACCTGTTCAACAACGCCGACCCCTACTTGCAAAGCTCGACCGTGAGCCGGGTCGACCCACGCACCGGCTCGATCGTGTGGACCTACCGCCCGCCCGCCGACCAGTTTGCCGATGTGCGCGTCGACGGCGCGGCGGGCTTCGCGCTGGCGCGCGAGGGACGCGAGCTGCTGGCCATCGACAAGCAAGACGGTCACGAGCGCTGGCGGGCCAACGTCGATCCCAACGCCCTCTACGCGACCTGGTATCCGACGTTGCTCGCGTCCCACGACGTGCTGATCACCGGGGAGGTGACCTTGCAGGCCGACGACAACCATATGTTGCGGGTGGGGCACAGCCTGGTCGATCAGGCGGGCGTGGTGCGCTGGACGGTCGGACCCGCACCGGTGCTGCTGACGTTCAACGGCTCGAACCGGGGCCAGTTCGTCTGGGAGGGCGCCCCCGGACAGCTCTACAGCACAAGCGGTGGCGCGATCGCGAAGCTCGACGCCGCCGGGCAGCCGATGTGGACGTTCGATCTATACGCGTTCGAGCGCGCCATCGGCGAGGTCGGGGACGTCGTGCTGGCGGCCGGTCCGCCGCGTAACTGCTGGCCCTGCGACGAGGGCGTGTACGCCATCGACAAGGCGAGCGGAAAGCTGCGCTGGCAGATGCAGGGGCAGTTCCAGTCGGGCATGTCGCTGTTCACCAGCGACGCCGATCGCATCTACCTGCGGGTGCCGCCCACCGGCATGTACGAGCCGTCGCGGACCGCCGCCGTCTGGCGCTGAACGGCGGGCGCGACGGGCGCTGCTTCACATCTCGTCGCGGCCAGATCCGATCGCGATCGGGTTGAGGCTGGTAAGTTTTGACGGGTCGAGCGCATCACTCGCGTTCACTTCGGCAGCGACTGGCGGGGCCTGACCACCCCCGACGGGTGCTAGGACATCGTGGTGCGCCGCGTGCAGGGGCGCGTCGAGTGAGGTGGACTCATTCCTCAAGCTGATCCGCTATTCCCTCTAACCACCGAGGTATCTGGCCAGCGAGAGGATGCTCTCGGGGGAGCTGTCGTCCTGGTCTGCAAGGAGCACGTCCACGTCGAACCCGTAACCGTCAAAAGAGCGGTTGTCGCCGTAGTTGTCGCTTGTTCCCAGCGCAATCCGAAATGGGAGTCGTGTGTGCGGTAGCACCGAATAGCCCGGCTGGATGTACTGCGCCACGCCGTAGGTGTTGGTGCCAGCGATCACCGTCTGCGGCAAAGCAGCCAGCAGCATCGTCATCATCTCTCCGTCGCTGCCGGTGCCGTTGTTGATAAGAACCAAGATCCGCCTCTGTCCGCTCACCGGGCCGGGCGCCTGCATCCGGTGCTGTCGGTAGTCCCAGCCTCCATGGCTATCGTCGAACGCGCGCGGACAGCCAGGAGGGGACGGCTGGAACAGATCCTCGATTGAGCCCTGCATCTGCCGAGTGAGCTCTTCACCGAGCGGGGGCTTGACGCCCTGGCTGGAACCGATCACGTAGCCCCACCGAAGGGCGTGGTAGAGGCAGGAAGCGCCTTGGTGCCGGTGCACGTTGAAGGCAGCACGAACCCGCTTCATGTCGGCATCGTCTAACCAGCCATCCAGGGCTTCGACTGCAACGTCGCCACCATCGTTGTCACGCAGGTCCACGATGAGGACGCGCTCCTTGCCCGTTGGCTTTGGCCACTTTCCTGCCCGCTGTTCAATGAGCTGGGTGTTCGTCTTCGTGAACGTGGGCAGCCTCACATAGGCCACGTCCGCCCCGAGCAACTTGAAGTCAGGTTCGTCACGGGTGGCCCTGGCCAAGGCGAGCACGGGCTTGACCCGGCTCTTCATGACACTTTCCACCTCTGGGCCGAGTTGGAGTCGTCCGGGCCAGGCGGCCTTCAAGGCCAGCCAGTTCCTCCCGCATTGGATGGCGGAAAGGTCTCCACGATTTCCGGGCACGCTGATGTAACGGGCTGGTTCCAACGCTCCACTCTTGGCGTTCCACCTCTTGACGTCTCGAACGTGCTGAGCGGGATCTTTGGGGTCGAGTGGAAGGACGTTCCCGCTGCCGGTCTTGAGCTGCGTGCAGGAGCCGTTGGCCTGCCCCTCTACAACCAGTGATTGGGATCCGCTCCCCCAGTAGACCGCGCGGCTCAGCGGGATGTTGGTATGGTTGTCGAGCTGGAAATTCAGGAGGCTCTTGATCGGGGCAAAGGCATCGGCGAGCGCGAGCCTTTGACCACTGTGCTCCATCAGCGAGGCCCGCCACTTCGAGAACCACCCCTTCCAGTTCCACCCCCTCATCTTCGCAGCGTCCCAGCCGCCGTAGGCGCGGCTCATCACTTGTTCCAGGACCGGAAGATCCTTGGCCAGGTCGTCGGCGAGAACGTCGCCGTCGGGCGAGACCGGATGGAACCACGCCTGGGGCACCACCAAGGACCGGCGCGTGAACGGCTCGTCCCAGGGCCGCTCCAGGACCACACCACCGTCCGGGACATGAAGACCCAGGGTGGAGAGTCGCGCCGTCTCCGCCGTCCGGTCGGCGACGGGAACAGTCAGGGCAGGATCTGGAGGTTGTGTCGGGGCCTTCGCCCAGCCAGCCGCGTCCCAAAGGGTCACGACCATCATCAAGAAAACTTTGACGGGGATGCGCATGGCTCCCCGTCTACCATTTGGGTCCGCACTCCCTGCACTCATTGATTCTCTTCGATAGTGCTTAACAGCGTTCGGAATGGGTGAAGGTTCGAGCCGTGCGGTTCAGATCAGGACCGTCGGAGGGATCAGCTCCGAGCCGGAAAGCTCGCGATACCACCGTTGGAAAGCCGACAATCTCCCAAAAACGCACATCTGGCCAGGCGATTGCGAAGAGCATCGGCAGGGATTTGGGGAGGAGGGAGCGCGGGGGCGTAGGCCGAGCGATAGACCGCCTTCCTACCGGTGACGCGCTGGAACGTCTCCACCATCTCGTTGGGTGACAGGATGTCGCCCACCACCGGGAGAGATTGTCCAGCGTACTTCGCCGGATGGGAGAGAATCTCCAGCACGGCCGGTCCCGCCGCGGTCAGCGGATCCACGAAGGGGGCGCGGAAGTCACCGGGCAGATAAATCGGGAACACGAGCGTGTCCCCGTCCAAGCGCGGCGGGTAGAGCTCGACCAGGTTGGTGTAAAAGAACGCCATATAGATGAACGTGCTCCGGATCGGTAATCCTCGGATGTAATCCTCGACGCGCGCCTTGTCGGTGAAATGCGGGGCGAACTTCTTGCCGCCGGTGATCGAATCGACGTTCTCCAGGCTACTGAAGACGACGTGCTTCACGCCGGCTTCCAGCGCGACGTCGGCCTGCTGTTTCCCCAAGTCGAATTCGTCGGTTCTGGGTGGCGCGATGGGCGGCGTCAAGAGGAAGGCCGCTTCGGCACCGTGAAGGGCGCGTACGAGGTCGCGTGTGCGGCCGACCTCGTCGAGTGGCGCCGCGAACAGCTCCGCTCCTTGGGCGGCCAGAGAGCGAGCCTCGCGGCTATTCACGTTTCGCGTCAGCGCGCGAACGCGATAGCGACCGCTTTCGAGCAGCGTACGCGTGACACTGCGACCTTGCTTGCTGGTTGCACCGACGACAGTAACGAGTGTCTTGCTTTCGTCAGAGTGAGACATGGAGTCCTCCTGTTGGCCGAGCGACGGCCAAGGCGCGTGCCCGCTCGACCATCGGTTCAACGCTTGCGAACTTGCGTCCTCGCGCGCAGCCACGCCAGATCGAAAGGCCCACCTCGGTTTTGCACATCATGCAAAAGTCGAGGGCCCGTCTATACTCGGGTCGTGGAGTCGTTCTCGCAGCTCGAAGCCTTCACGCAGGTGGTCGCGCGCAAGAGCTTCTCGCGTGCCGCAGAGCGCCTCGGCGTCACTCCCTCCTCCGTGAGCCGTGCCGTCGTGGCGCTGGAGAAGCGCCTCGGGGTGCGCCTGCTCAACCGTACGACGCGCAGTCTGAGCGTGACCGAGGAAGGGGCCGCTTTTCACGAGCGCGCCCTGGCCATCCTCTCCGATCTTCAGGACGCAGAGCGCATCGTCTCACGGGCGCGCGCGGTGCCACGCGGACGTTGCGTGTAGACGCCCCCTTGGCGCTCGGCGAGCAGCTCCTGGCGCTGGCGCTGCCAGAGTTCCTCCAGCGCCATCCGGAGGTGTCCGTGGACTTGAGTCTACGTGACACGTACATCGATCCGATCGGCGAGGGGCTCGATGTCACGCTGAGGATGGGCAAGCTCGCGGCGTCCGAGCTCACCCCGCGCAGGCTAGGCCGCGTGCGCGTCGTGGTTACCCGCTCGCGGCAGCAGGCGGAATTCTGAGCCGGATCGAATGTCGGTCGTGACTCCCTCATCACCGGTAGCCAGGTCAGCCGTGGGCCCTGCCAGCGGACGAGAAGGGCTCGTCACGGAAGGACCGGTCGGTTTGACTCCGCCGGCATTCTCGTAAAGTAGCGCGAGTCCGCGAGATCGGTTCAGCCGGGCCAGGGGCAGGATCTCGCGCTGCGGCGACGGGCTTCCGGTGGCCCGCCCAGCGGGCTCTTCGAGCGGTCAGGGGCGGGGTGAACCGTTTTGGCGGGCTGCTGCAACTTAGAATAAACGGCTGTGCCAGCCTAGAAGGTGAATCATATGCCCGATCGCGCCAAGGGAAACTCGTGAAGTACGCAGGGCTGTTTGCCGTGACCCTCGTTCTGGCCGGCGCAGGTGGCTGTGGGACCAGCGGATCCGGAGCCGACGGCTCGGGCGGCAGCGGTGCCGCCAGCAGCGGCGGCAGGTCGGGCGGCACGGGAGGAACCGGCGTGGGTGGCGTCTCGATGGGTGGTTCGGGCGGGCTGGGAGGATCCGCGGGCTCGGGCGGCGTCGGCCAGGATGGAGGAACCGACGGCGGTGGCCTCACCGGTTCCGGGGGCAGCAGCGCGACCGGCGGCCGCACGGGAAGCGGCGGAGCGGGAGGAGGCGGCGGACGCGGCGGCTCGACCGGCAGCGGCGGCGTGGGCGCCGGCGGCGCCACAACCTTCAATCCCTGTCCCGCGTCAGGGGCGACTTGCAGAATCATGCCGCTTGGCGACTCGATCACCGACGGTGTCGGCTCGTCCGGCCCGGGCGGTGGATACCGGGTGGAGCTATTTCACGCGGCCGTGCAGGCGCACCAGGCGCTCACCTTCGTGGGCAGCGCCACCGATCCCAACGGGCCGGCGATGCTCGATGGAAAGGTGTTTCCACGCAATCACGAGGGCCATCAGCGCTTCACGATCGACGACAGCGCAACCACCTCCGGCATCTCGCCGCTGGTCGATCAGTCGATCGCGACCAATCAGCCTCAGATCATCTTGCTGATGATCGGCACGAACGACGTCAACCTGAACGTCGACGTCCCGAACGCTCCCACGCGACTGGGCGCGCTGCTCGACCGGATGATCAACGACGCGCCGAACGCGTTGTTGGTGGTCGCCAAGATCACGCCGTGGATGGATGACGGGGCGAATGCGTCCGTTGTGCAGCCCTACAACAACGCGATCACCGGCGTCGTCCAGACCCGCGCCGCAGCCGGCAAGCACGTCATCGCGGTCGACATGTATGCGCCGTTCACGGCGAACCCCAACTTCAAGACCGCGCTCATGAGCGACTTCCTGCATCCGAACGACGCCGGCTACGTGATCATGGGCGACGTCTGGTACGCCGCCATTCGGAGTTATCTGCCCGCTGCGCCCTGAGCGGACGATCCGCAACGGCGTCGGTTCAAAACGGCGCTTCGCGCGGAGGTCGGGGAAGACGAACGGTCGCTCGTCGGGTAACATCGCGCCGTGCTCTCGCGCGGTATGCTTGCGGCCCTGATCGGCGGGGCCTTGATCGTGTCGTCGGGCGGCCGCGCGCGGGCGGGGGCGGAGGACGGCGATCGAAGCGCGGCGGCGGAGGCCCTGTTTCAGGAGGGGCGGGCGCTGCTCATGGCGGGCAATACGGCGGACGCCTGTCCGAAGCTCGAGGAGAGCCAGCGCCTCGACCCCGCGGCGGGGACGCTCATGGCACTGGCGCTCTGCCGCGAGCAGGCCGGCGAGCTCGCGTCCGCGTGGGCGGCCTTCGTCGAGACTGAAGGGCGCGCGCGCCTCGACGGCAGGTCGGATCGCGAGCGGCTCGCGCACGATCACGCGACCGCGCTGCGGCCGCGGCTCTCGACGGTGAGCGTGCGCGTACCGTCCGATCTCGCCGGCACTCCCGGGCTCAGCATCGTGCTCGACGGCACCGCGCTCGGGGCCGGGGCCTGGAACGTCGACATCCCGATCGACGGCGGCCGGCACACGGTCGAGGCGCGCGTGGGCGGGCGGCCGGTCTTCACCGCCGTGGTCACGGTCAAGCCCGAGGGTGAGCACGCGCGGCTCGACGTGCGTCGGGCCGCAGGCGCGAACGACGCCGTCGGCTCGCGCTCGCCGACCGCGGCGCCGCCCGCCGTGGCCGCGACGGCCGCTGGCGCCGACACGGCGGCGCGCCCGGAGGCGAGCGCGACGATCGCGTCGCCCGGCGGTCCGGACGGCGAGGGATCGCCCGGCCGCGAGCAGCGGATCTCCGCCGTCGTCGTCGCCGCGGCCGGCGCGTTGACGGTCGGCACGGCGGTGGTGGTGGCGCTCGACGCCAAGCGGGACTACGACGCGTCGATCGGCGCGTGCGCGAACAGGGTCTGTCCCTCCGGCTCCTACGATCGGATCGCCGACGCTCGCCATCGCGGCGACGTCGCCACCGTGGTCGCCTCGATCGGCGGCGCGGTGGTCGCGACCGGCGCCGTGCTCTGGCTGCTCGCGCCGTCCACCTCGCGCGCAAAGGCCGAGGCCCACGGCCCACGGATCGAGCGCATCGGCCTGACCGCGGGCGGCGCGATGCTCGCAGGCCGCTTCTAATCGGAAGGTTCGGTGGCCATGAGGTCGGCGGCGGTGCGGTCGCCCATCAGGCGGTAGGCGCGCGATCGCGACAGGCCGGCCGCGGCGGCGGCGCGCGAGACGTTTCCGTCAGCGCGGCGCAGCTCGGCCACCAGCTTGCGCAGGTCGTGCTCGTCGCGGTCGGCCGCCGGCGCCTGCGCGGGGGCGGGCGCGGCGCCGGGCGGACCGTCGCCGGGGGCGCTCGCGCGGATCTCGCCGGGCAGGTGCGATCGCCGCAGGAGCGGCTCGTGGCCGTGGAGCGCGATCAGGCGCCGGGTCAGGAGCTCGAGCTCGCGCACGTTGCCGGGCCAGCGGTAGAGCAGCGCGCACTCGAGCAGCCGCGGATCGACGGCGGGCGGGCTCCCCTTGGCGTGGAGGGCGAGGTAGTGCTCGAGCAGCAGGCCGACGTCGATCCGCCGGTCGCGCAGCGGCGGCGCTGTGACGACCAGGCCGGAGAGGCGGGCCGCCAGGTCCTGGCGCATCTTCCCCGCCGCGACGAGATCGCCGAGCGGCTGCTGGCCGGCGACGACGATCCGTAGATCCACGCTCACGGGGCGGGTCTCGCCGAGCGGCGTGACCTTCTGCTCTTGCAGCACGCGCAGGAGCTTGGCCTGCACGGGTAGCGGCAGCTCGGGCAGCTCGTCGAGGAACAAGGTCCCGCCGTCGGCGGCGCGCACGTGTCCGAGCCCCGCCTGCTCCGCGCCCGTGTACGCGCCGCGCGCGTGGCCGAAGAGCTCGGCTTCGGCCAGCGCGGTCGGCAGCGCCGCGCAGTTCACGGCGTGGAGGGCGCCGCGCCGGCGGCTCATGAGGTGCGCCGCGCGGGCGAGGAACTCCTTGCCGGTGCCGGTCTCGCCGACGATGACGATCGGCAGATCCCTCGGCGCCACGCGCCCGATGTCCGCGAGCTCGGCCGCCAGCCCCGGTCCGAACACCATGCCGGGCGCGATCTCCACGAGGTCGGCCGCGAGCGGCGCGCCGCCCTCCGCCGCGAGCTTGGTCACGACCCCCACGGCGTCGCCGAGCCGGATGACGTCTCCTTCGGCGAGCGAGGCGAACTCGACGCGCTGGCCGTTCACGTAGCTGCCGTTCGTGCTCTCGAGATCGTGGAAGACCAGCGCGGGCCCCTGGCGGTAGATCTCCGCGTGGCAGCGGGACACGCCGGCCGCCGCGAGCGACATCGTGACGTCCGATCCCCGGCCGACGGTGCTGCGGGCCTCGCCGACGATCTGATACGGCGACGAGAGGCCGGCCCGGAACCAGCGGACGGCGGTGCGCGGTCTCCCCGGGGATCGCTGGATGCTCTCGTCGAGCTCGATCGTCTCGTCCATCATTGAGCGCTCGCCCGGAGGTTACCGCATCTTCTCACCGGCGCTGATCGAGGACGTCGCCGATCGAGGGCGTCGGCCCGCCGGCGGGAGGCAACGCGGTCGGCGCCGACCGGTAGGAGCGCCGGGCGGGCGCTTCGGGCGCGTGGGCCACCTCCGGCGCGCCGCCGTCCCGTGCGCCCGCGCGCGCGCCATGACCGCGGGCGCGCTTGTGCTTGGCGGCGACGGCCGGGTGGGCGGGCGCGGGGCGGCTCGCGGCCGCGGCGCCGCGGCCGTCGGCGGGCAGCGGCCGCCCGATCTCGGCGAGCGGGACGCGAGCGACCGGCGGCAACGCGGCCGAGGTGGGGGCCGCCGTGGTCGGCGGCGCCGCGCCGCTGGTCGCGCTCGTCGCCGGGCGGGGCCGCGCGGCCAAGGCCGGCCCGTCGTGGCGGGGGCCGGTCGCGCTCATCCCTCCCGTCCCCCGGCCGCGCGCGTAGATGCTCACCACGAGCCCCGCGGTCACCGCGAGGGCGCCGAGCGCGAGCCACGCGGTCCGCGCGCGCGAGCGCGAGGTCGCGCTGCCGCTCCGCACGCCCGACCGCACGATCGGCTCCAACGCCGACGGCGGCGTCTCCAACGAGAAGGGGACCTGGCTCGCCGGACGCGCAGTCGGAGGCGGCACCGCCGCCGTCGTCGCGGTGGACGGCGCGAGCGCCGGCGCGCGCGGCGTCGTCGCGACCGCCGAGGTGTGGCGCGAGGAGGCGGTCCCCCCGGTGATCGGGCCGAGCTCCGCGGTCGCGGTGGGGGTGGGGGTGGGGGTGGCCCGGACCTCGCCGCTGGCGGCGGCCCCGGCCTCGGCGTCGCCGCTCGCCGCTGCGCCCGCGCCGAACAGGCGCTGGAGGCCGTCCGCGAGCGCGCGCGCCGTCGGAAAGCGCCGCGCGCGATCGCGGTAGGTCGCGCGCGCGAACCACTCGTCGAAGCCCGCCGGCACGGCCCCGAGCTGCGACGGCACCGGCAGGGGATGCACGCAGATCTGCAGCACCATTGCCCCGATGTCGCACGGCGGGAACAGCGGCGTCCCGGTCAGGCACTCGCACGCGATGACGGCCAGCGCCCAGAGATCGCTGCGGTGGTCGACGTCGCCGCCGCTGATCTGCTCGGGGCTCATGTAGCGCGGGGTGCCGATCACCGCGCCCGCCTGCGTGCTGCTCGTGTCGGCCCATGGGGCGTCCTCGCGCGCGACCAGCCGCGCGGTCCCGAAGTCCAGCACCTTCGCGATCTCCTCGTCTTCGTTGCGGACGAGGAAGATGTTCGCAGGCTTGAGATCGCGGTGCACGATCCCCGCCTCGTGCGCGCGGCTGAGCGCGCGGGCGACCTCGGTGACGAGGCGTGCGGTGTCGGCGGCGGGCAGCACGCGGCAGCGCCGCAGGCGATGGGCGAGGCTCTCGCCCTCGAGCAGCTCCATCGCGATGAACGGGCTGCCGGTGGCCTCGTCGACGCCGTAGTCGAGGACCTGCACCACGTGGGGGCTGCGCAGGGTGGCCGCCGCGCGCGCCTCGTTCTGGAAACGGCGGAGGGCCCCGGCCGCGCCCAGCGTCTTCGGATCGATGAGCTTCACCGCGACGGGCGCGCCGAAGCCGAGGTGGTAGGCGCGCCAGACGGTGCCCATGCCGCCGCGCCCGATGATCTCCGTCAGGCGATACTTCCCGGCGAGCACCGTCGGCTGCGACGTCATGACCTGTACCGATCGCCGGTGAGCCTACCCGGACGCACGCCCGGATAATTACAGCCGCACCATACCCAGTCAATCGGGAGCCGAGCGATCGGCTGCGATTTGCGCGATTTGCGCGATCTGGGCGATCTGGGCGGTTGGGCCGGAGCACGGTCTCGGCTGGCCCGTTCCTGGAAGAGCGCCCGTTTGAAGCGCCAGGAACGCGAAGCCGCCAGGAAAGGACTGCTAGACTGCAGCGGTCTTGAAGGTGCGGACCCTCGGTGGCGCGATTGTCATGGGCATCGCCGGCCTGGCGGTGCCGTCGTGCAACGCGATCCTGGGGCTCGACCCGGTCGCGAAGGAGCCGCCGGTCGCGGGTGGGGCCGGCGGCGGCACGGCGGCCGGGGGCGCGGGCGGCGGCGGCAGCGGGGGCATCGTCCTCGGCGGCGGCGCCGCCGGCGGCGTGGCCGGTCATGGCGCCGGCAGCGTGACGGGAAGCGGGGGCGCGCCGGGAAGCGGTGGCGCGACCGGAAGCGGGGGCGCCACCGGAAGCGGGGGCGCGCCCGGAAGCGGCGGCCACGGCGGCGGCGGGGCAGTAGACAGCGGCAGCCGCAGCGGCGGCGCGGCGGGGGCGGGCGGCGCGCCGTGCGGCGGCGAGCTGATCCGCAACGGCAACTTCGATCTCGGCGACTTCGTGTGGAATTCCGTCCCGACCGGGGACATGCTCGTCGTCCGCCAGGACAGCCCGACGCTGGGCGCGGCGGGTCCGGTCACGGCGCAATCGGGCGCGTTCATCGTCCACCTCGGCGGTCCGAAGAGATTCCTCGTCGACTGGGTCAACCAGTTCGTCACGATCCCGGCGAACGCCATCGAGCTGACCGCGTCGGGCTACGTGATGATCCGGACCGACGAGCTCACCTCGTCGGGGCCCGTCGACGTCGCGCGGGTGCAACTCGGCGGCGACTCCGGCTATCCGGAGATGCACTTCGGCGTGTTCAGCAACCTCGACGCGACGTCGACCTGGACGCCGTTCACGTTCACGATGAACGTCACATCCCTGGCGGGGACCGACAACGTCTTTCAGCTCATCGCCAGGCTCGACGACACGATCGAGACCGACTTCCTGTTCGACACCCTGTCCCTGGGCGTGACCCGCTGTCGCTGACGCCGGCCGCTCGCCGGCCGGTCGCCGCCCTGCTATGAAAGTGCGCCAGACTGGCGTCGAACGGGATCCCCTCTCCCGCGGTCCGCCGCGGGGGAGGGACAGGGAGGGGGCAGACCCCCCTTGCGGAGCGCCACGGCTCGCGCGTGCCTCGACGCTCGCAAGGGGTGCCCCCTCCCTATCCCTCCCCCGAGTACGACGAGTACGGGGGAGGGGAACCGGAGGGGAGGCAAGGCCGCCACTTTCGTGCGTGGGGGTGCAGCCGTCTTCGGGTGCGCCGCCCTCTCCCCCGCGTGTCGGCGCGGAAGAGAGGGCGCGAGGGAGGACGCTAGGTGAGCCGGCGCTCCCCGTTGTCGCTGCCGTCGCGGCGTCCGTCCGGGAAGTTGGTTCCCGTATAGTCCCCCGGGACCTCGTTGCCTGTATCGTGCGAGCCGGCCAGCGACGTCAACACTTCGATGCCATAGTACGTGCCGGTCGCGACGGCTCCCACGACGGGATCGATCGCCCACAAGACGGTGAGACCGATTTCGGTCCAGCTTGGGGACGGCAAGTTCTTGATCATCCCGCCGTTCACCTGCATGAGCTCTGCGTAGTTGAGCTGCGTTTCCATGACGTTTTCCTTTCTTGCGCTCGCGCGTCGCGCGGCTAGGTGAGCCGGTGCTCGCTGTTTTCCTCGCGGCCGTTGCCGCCCTGGGGGACCCAGCCCGACATCGGGTCGGGCGTGTCGCCGGCCTGCGGGACGCTCGAGCCGAACGACGCCGCGAAGCTGTTCGCGTAGTAGTAGGCTCCGAGGGCGGCGCCGGCGGTCGAGTTCATCAGCCCGACCCCGATGAGCACGAACTTGACGGCCGCGCCCCAGTCCGGTCCGGTGCCGCCGTTGACCTGCGTGAGCTCGTCGTTGCTGAGTTGCGTTTCCATGGTGATCTCCTTTCAAGAGGTTCTTTGTCCGGCCCGGCGCCGCTCATCGGAAGCCGTCTCGGATTCGCGGAGCTGCTTTGCAGCATCGGTGCCGGCCGATCGATGGCCGAAGACCGGCGGTCGCGCGGCTTCGGCGCGTGACCGCCGGCTGTCCGCACAGTCCGCTGGTCGGGGCGGCGCTGTCCGGACAGCTCGGCGCGCGCGCCGGAGCGGCGGCGGCGCGCGCGCCTCGGGGTGCGCGGCCCGGGCACGGATGTTGCGAATGACGACCGGTATGCACCTCGAAACGATGGAGACGGAGCGCGCCGGCGGCGGGCGCGCCATTCATGAAAAGGAAAGCGCCGACGAGCTCGCGCGGCGGGTGATACGCCTCGTGGGCGTCGCCGCGCAGTTCGAGCCGTTCGTCGACGGCGTGCTCGCGCGCCTGCGCGCCTCGATGGGCGTTCCCCCCGCCGGCACGGCCGGCTTCGACGATCCGATCGTAGAAGAGGAGATCGCGGTCGCGCGCGCCCGGCTTCTCGAGCTCCGCGCGGAGTTCGAGGCGATCGAGGCGCGGCTCTACCTCCAGCACGTCGGCGCCGTGCACCTCCCCGGGGTGGCCGCCGTGCTCGCCGACGAGCGGGTGCAGCGCCTCCTGCGGGCGCAGGCGGCGATGGCGGCGGACGCGGCGCGCGCGCTCGGCGCGCTGGCCGAGCACATGACCGCCATCGTGCTCTACGAGGAGCCGCGCCGATGACCGCGCTCGCCGATCCGGCGGGGCTGTTCCGGGCCGAGGCCCTGGCCCACCGCGCGAGCGCCGCCGCGGCCGCCGAGCCCGGTGACGTGCTGCGCTTCGAGACGCGCTGGGCGCGCGCGACGTTCGCGCTGCTGATCGGCGCGACCGTGACGGGCTTCCTGTTCGTGAGCCTCTGCACCGTGCACGAGTACGCGAGCGGCCCGGCCGTGGTGCGCATCGACGGCCGGCGCGCCGTCGCGGCCATGGCGACGGCGACGGTCGACGCCGTCGAGGTCCACGCCGGCCAGTTCGTGAAGGCGGGCGCCACGCTCGCGCGCATGCACGGCGCCGACGAGGCGCGCGAGCTCGAGCGCGCGAGCCGCGAGCTGGATCTACAGATCGCGCGCATGCTGCGCGACCCGACCGACGCCAGCATCAAGCAGCCGCTGGCCACGCTGCGCGCCGCGCGCGATCAGGCGCGCAACGCGGTGCTGGCGCGCACCGTGCGCGCCGAGATCGGCGGGCGCGTCACCGACGTCCGGATCCGCCCCGGCCAGCACATCAACGCCGGCGAGGTGATGCTGGCGATCGCCCCCGGCGGCGAGGCGCGCGCGTCGCTCACCGCGATGTTGCCGGCGGACTACCGCCCCCTGCTCCGCAGCGGCCTGCCGATGCGCTTCGAGCTCGACGGCTTCCGCTACGAGTACGCCGACCTCGATCTCGTCGACGTGTCGGCGGAGGCGGTCGGACCGGTCGAGGTCCAGCGCCTGCTCGGACAGGAGCGCGCCGACTCGGTGCCGCTCGGGCCCGGGGCCAAGGTGCTGGTGACGGCGCGCCTGCCGGCGGCGACGTTCTCGTCGGACGGGCGCCCGTACGGATACTTCGACGGGCTCACCGGCACCGCCGAGATCCGCGTGCGCAGCGAGCCGATCCTGGTGACGCTGGTGCCGGCGTTGCGGCAGTGGCTGCCGGCGGTGTCGCTCGATCCGCTGCGCGCCGCTGCCGCCGCGGTCGGGCGCTGGATCGGCGGGACAGGAGGGGCCCATGCCGGCGCCTGAGCAACCGGCGCGCCTCGCCGGCGTCTTCCCGGCGCTGCGGCGTCTCGGCGAGAGCCTGCGCGCGCGCGAGGTCCCGGTCATCCAGCAGAACACCGCCACCGAGTGCGGCGCCGCGTGCCTGGCGATGACGCTCGGCTACCACGGGCGCGACGTGGCGATCGCCGACATCCGCGACGCGATGGGCGTCGGCCGCGACGGAGTGAGCGCGCAGGCGATCCTCGAGACCGCGGCGTTCTACCGGCTGCGCGGCCGCGGCGTCCGCATCGATATCGACGACCTGCCGCACCTGCCGCGCGGGTCGATCCTGCACTGGTCGTTCTCGCACTTCGTGGTGTTCGACGGGATGCGCGGCGGCGAGCTCCGCGTCGTCGACCCGGCGTACGGCCGGCGCAACCTCGCGCTCGCCGAGGCGCGCAAGGCCTTCACGGGCATCGCGCTCGTCCTCGAGCGCGGCGACGACTTCGATCGCCCGGCGCCCGGCGGTAAGGGCGACGACGGCGCGGCCAGGCGGCCGGCGGGCAACCCCGTCATGCGCCACCTGCGGCGCGTGTTCGCCGGCTCGAACGACTGGGGACGCATCGTGTTCGTCTCGGTGCTGCTCCAGCTCCTCGCGCTCATCTTGCCGCTCATCGACGGGCGCCTCGTCGACCGCGTGGTCCCGCGCGGCGACACGCACCTGCTCCTCGTGCTGATGGCGGGGCTCGGGTCGATCCTGGTGTTTCACTTCATCGCCTCGGTGACGCGCGCGCAGCTCCTCTTGCAGCTGCGCACGCGGTTCGACGTCGACATGACGTTCGGGTTCATCGACCACCTCCTGCGCCTGCCGTACGCCTACTTCGAGCGGCGCCACACGGGCGACCTGCAGACGCGCGTCGCCGCGATCTCCAACATCCGCGAGACGCTCACCGGCGCGCTCTTGTCGGGGCTCATCGACGGGGCGCTCGTGCTCGGGCACCTCGTGCTCCTCCTGCTCGTGAGTGTGAAGATCACGGCGATGGCGCTCGCCATCGTCGTCCTGCAGGTCGGCACGTTCCTGCTCACGCGCCGGCGCCTGCGCGATCTCGCGGCGGGCAGCGTGTCGAAGCAGGCCGACGCCGCGAACGCGCTCAACGAGCTCCTGGCCGGGATCGAGTCTCTCAAGGCCAGCGGCTGCGAGCAGAGCGCGGCGCACACCTGGGCGGGGCGCTACGTCGACGTGATGAACATCGGCCTTCGCCAGGGGAGTCTGTCCGCCTTCGCGCAGTCGGCGCTCGGCACGCTGCACCTGCTCGGGCCGATGGTGCTGCTCCTCGGCGGCGTCGTCGACGTCATGCACCGCGAGATGAGCCTCGGCGTGATGATGTCGGCCACGTCGCTGGCGAGCGGGCTCCTCCAACCCACGATGAACCTCGTCTCGGCGTTGCAGTCGCTCCAGACCACGCGGGCGCAGCTCGCGCGCATCGACGACGTGCGCGACGCGGAGGCCGAGCAGCGCCCCGGCGCCGCGCGCCTGGCGCCGCGCCTGCGCGGCGAGATCCGGCTCGACCGGGTCAGCTTCCGCTACGGACCCAAGCTGCGCGAGGCGGTGCGCGACGTCAGCATCACTGTCGCGGCCGGCGAGTCGGTGGCGATCGTCGGGCGCTCCGGCTCGGGCAAGACCACGCTCGGGCGGCTCCTGCTCGGCCTTTACGAGCCGACCTCGGGCAGCGTGGCGTTCGACGGAATGCCGCTCGCCGGGCTCGACCTCGGCAGCGTGCGCCGACAGCTCGGCGTGGTGATCCAGAAGCCCCACATCTTCGGCAGCACCATCCGCGCGAACATCGCGCTCGGCCACCCCGACCTGCCGCTCGATCGCATCGTCGAGGCGGCGCGGCGCGCGTGCCTGCACGACGACATCGCCGCGATGCCGATGCACTACGAGACGCCGGTGGTGGCGGGCGGCGCGTCCCTGTCGGGCGGCCAGCGACAGCGCCTGGCGCTGGCGCGCGCGCTGGCCGGCGATCCGGCTATCGTCCTCCTCGACGAGGCGACGAGCGCGCTCGACGCGATCACCGAGGTGGCGGTGCAGGACGAGCTCTCGAGGCTGCGCTGCACGCGCGTGTTCATCGCGCACCGCCTGAGCACCGTCATCGGCGCGGACCGGATCCTGGTCATGGAGGACGGCGCGCTGGTCGAGCAGGGGACGCACGACGAGCTCCTGGCGCGCGGCGGGGTGTACGCGCGCCTCGTCGAGGCGCAGCTCGCGGATGACGGCGTTCCGGCGTCGGCGCGCCCGAGGCGGGCGCTGGCGCCAGACGAGACGATCCTGTTTGCGCCCCCGCCCGAGCTCATCGCGGCGCTCCGGCGCGAGCGGGTGTTGCAGCCGGTGATCGACGTGGACGACGCGCCCACGATGCTCGACGCGTGCGTCGTCGGCGAAGGCGCCCGCGTCGCGGGGAGGACGCCGTCGTGAGCGCGGCGGGCGTCGAGAGCGCGGCGGGCGTCGAGGAAGGGGCGGCCGCGTCCGCGCCGGCGCGCGGGCGGCGGCGCGTCCGGCGCGCGATGCTGTGGGTGGCGGCGCTCGCGGCCGTCATCGCCGTGCCCGCGCTGGGGATGACGCTCGCGCGGCGGGACGAGGCGGGGGGCGCGCGCGCTGACGAGGCGGCGCCACGGAGCGCGGCGAAGGACGAGGGGCCCGCGCCGGGCGCCGGCGGGCCGGACTTCGTGGCGGTGCTGCTGCCGCCGCGCATGGCGAGCCTGTCGCCGCGGTCCGAGCGCAAGGTGCTCGAGGTGCGCGCCCGGGCCGGCGAGGCGGTCCGCGGCGGCAGCGTCATCGTCGCCTTCGATCTGCGCGACCTGCGGCACGACCTGGAGAGCGCCGAGGGGCAGCTCGCCGCGGCGCGCGCGGAGGCGGCCGGTGCGCGCGCCGAGCTGGTGGCGGCGCGCGCGAAGGCGTCGCGCCGGACGGCCAGCATCGACGTGCGCGGCCGGCGCATCGCGCTCGTGTC
Organism: Candidatus Polarisedimenticolia bacterium; assembly: GCA_036005805.1. Lineage (GTDB taxonomy): Bacteria > Acidobacteriota > Polarisedimenticolia > Gp22-AA2 > Gp22-AA2 > DASRAU01. The sequence goes on from DASYQE010000140.1 coordinate 22,016, forward strand.
GGGTGAGGAGGCGGCCCAGGCGCGCTTCGAGGCGCGCGGCGCGGGGGCGCGCGCCACCGCGGCCGCCGGACGGGCTGCGGCGAGCGAGGCGCGCGTCGAGCAGCTCCGCGTCGCGCTCGAGGAGGGCGAGCTGCGGGCACCGTTCGACGGCGTGCTCTCGGCCGTCAACGTCGAGCCCGGGATGACGGTGCGCCCGGGCGAGATCGCGGCGCGCGTGGTGGGCGGCCGCGGGCTGCGCGCTCGCATCGCCGTGCCGGAGGAATCGGCGGGCCTTCTCGACGCGCGCCGCGCGCACCTCGTCTTCGGCGACGCGCGGCTCGACGCCACCATCCGCGCGGTGAGCGCCGAGCCCGAGCCGGCTGCGCGCGTGTTCGTCGTCGAGGCGGACGTCGACGACGCGGGCGCGCTGTGCGGCGCGGGCGAGGGCTGCCCCGCGCTAGCGGGCCGGACCGTGCGCGCGACGCTGGTGGCGCCGTGAGGCGGCCGGTGCGCGCGACGCTGGTGGCGCCATGAGCCGCGCCGCGCTCGTGGTCGCGCTCGCGGCCGGCGCCGGCGCGTGCGCTGCGGAGGCGCACCCGGCCCTGGCCGGCGAGGGGCGCGCGCCGGGGCAGGAGCCGGCGCAGGCGCCGCTGACGCTGACGCGCGCGCTCGAGCTCGCGCGGCAGCGCGCCCCCGCGCTGGTCGCCGCGCGCGCGCAGGTCCGATCGGCGGAGGCCGGCGCCGACGAGCAGCGCTCCGCGTATTTGCCGAGCGTCGCCGCGATCGTGAGCGTCACCGGGGCGTCGGTCCGCGACACCGAGCCGGCGCCGCCGCCGATCGGCCGGTTCACCTCGGTCGATCACTCCGCGTCGGGCTCGGGTACGGCGAGCCTCCGCTGGACGGTCTACGACTTCGGCCGCACGGGATCGGCTGTCGACGCCGCCGCGGCGGGCGCGAGCGCGGCGTCCGCGCGCGCCGCCGCGGCCGACCTCGACGTGGCGGCTGCGGTAGCGTCCGCGTTCGTGACGTTGCACCACCGCCGGCGGCTGCGCGAGGTCGCCGGCGCGATCGTCGCCCAGCGCGAGCGGCTGGCGGTGATCGCGAAGGGGCTCGTGAAGGCGGCGCTGCAGCCGCCGCTCGAGGAGCTGCGCGCCGCCTCGCGCGCCGAGGCCGCGCGCGTGCTGCTCGCGGGCGCCGAGACGGACCTCGACGACGCGCGCGCTGCGCTGGCGTCGCTCCTGGCGCTGGACGCGGCCGCGCCGCTGCCACTCGCGGCGCCGCGGCTGCCGCAGATCGATCCCGGGCCGGTCCCCACGCCCGCCGCGCTGGTCGCGAGCGATCCGGCGATCGCGGCGCGCAGCGCGGAGGAGCTGCCGAGCGTCGCCGCCGCGCGCGCCGATCACGACGCGCGGGTCGCGGCGGCGCGCGCCGCGGCGGCGCGCTATCGCCCGGCGCTGGCGCTGTCGATCGACGCCTCGTACGCGCTCGCGCGCCACGCGGACTTCGACGCCTCGCTCGACACGCGCCAGGCGACGGGCACGCTGGCCGTCTCGGTGCCGATCCTGGATCTGTCGATCGCGCCGGGCGTCGCGCGCGCGCGCGCCGACGCGGAGGCGGCGCGCGCCGCCGCCGATCAGGCCCGGCGCGACGCGGTCACCGAGGCGGCGCGCGCGGCCCTGGCCGTGCGCACCACCGGGGCCGCCGTCGAGCACGCGCGCCGCGCCGCCGAGGTGGCCGCTACCGTGCTCGAGGTCGTGCAAGCCCGCTACGTACGTGGCCTGTCGAGCCCGCTCGAGCTCATCGACGCGGAGTCGGCCGACGCGGACGCGCGCGTCGCCGCCGTGAAGGCCGAGCTCGCGCGCGATCTCGCGATCGTGCGCGTGTACGCGGCCACGGGCCGGAAGTTGGTCGAGATCAACTCGTGAGGGAGACAGCCATGGACCTCGATGAGCATCAGGATCAGGATCGGGATCGGCACCTCGTTGACGCCGGTCACGCGCGCCGCTTCGTGTTTCAAGGGGTCGGCTCGCGCGGCGACGTTGCGCCGCTCATTGCCGTCGGGCGCGAGCTCGGACGCCGAGGCCACGAGTGCCACCTGCTCGCGAACGCCGCCTACGGATCCGACGCCGAGGCCGCGGGCATGCGCTTCTGGCCGATCACCCGGCAGGCGGAGATCTTCTGGGAGGCGGAGCGGCGCAACGACGAGAATTTCTATTTCCAGTGCCTGCCCGCGGTGGCGGACGCCTTCCGGGCGCTCGGCCTCGACGGCGGGCCGCCGGCGCGCGACACGGTGGTGGTCAACGCGGACCGCGTGTTCGCGTCGAACCTCCTCTGCGAGCGCGCCGACCTGCCCACCGTGCGCCTTTATCTCACGCCCGCGAGCCTGCGCTCCGCGGCGGCGCCGTGCTGGCCGGCCGGGCGCAAGGCCGCCGGTCACCTCGGCCACACGTTCCGCAAGTACGCGCTGCCGCGCCAGTTCGACAGCCAGGATCGCGATCCGCGCCGGCTCGGCGTCATCAACGCCCGCCGCTCTGCGATCGGCCTGCCGCCCGTCGACGACGTCGAGTACGTCGAGCCCCACGTGCGCCGGCAGGTCGCGCTGTTCCCGGACTGGTTCGCGGCGCCGGCCGAGGACTGGCCCTACGGCGTCGAGTGCGTCGGCTTTCCACTGGCGCGCGCCGCCGCGCCGATGCGGCCGGCGCCGCTGCCGGCCGCGCTCGCGTCGTTCCTGGCGGCCCACCTCGCGCCGATCGTGTTCACGCCCGGCACCGGCGTGACGAGGGGCGTGGACGAGCTGCTCGCGCACGCGCGCGCCTGCTGCGATCTCCTCGGCCGGCCGGGCGTCTTCCTGAGCCCGAGCGTCGGCGCCGAGGCCGCGGCCGCGGCCGGCGGCGCGCAGCCGGTGCTCTGCCTCGACTACGTCGACCTCGGCGCCTTCCTCGACCGCGCGGCGCTGCTCGTCCACCACGGCGGCATCGGCACCACGGCCGCCGCGCTCGGCGCCGGCGTTCCGCAGATCATCGTGCCGCGGTACTTCGACCAGCCGGACAACGGCCGCCGCGTCACTCGGCTCGGCGTCGGCGGCGTGGTCGAGCGCGCGAGCCTTTCGGGTACCGCGCTGGCCGCCGCGGCGCGCCCGCTCCTGGACGGCGACGCCGGCGCGCGCGCGTCGCTGCGCCGCCGGATCGCCGAGACAGACGCCGTCGCGCGCTGCGCGGACATCCTCGAGAGCGTCCCCGCCGGCCAGCCCGCGCCCGAGCGGCGCGCCGGCGCCTCGTCGGCGGGCGCGCGTCGCACCGTCCTGTTCGTCATCTGGCACGAGGACGGGCACCTCGCCAGCCCGGCGGCGATCGCGCGGCGGTTGCAGGCGCGCGGCGATCGCGTCGTGTTCGCCGCCGCGGCGTCGTTCGCGCGGCGGCTACGCGCGCTCGGCTTCGAGCACGTCAACCTCTCGGGCGCGTCCGACTGGGGACGGCGGTGGGGGATCTTCAACGACCTGCCAAACCGCGCAGCGCTCGGCGAAGCCGTCGATCGCCTCGTGGAGACGTTCGACGCCATCGTGCGGCGCGTGCGGCCGTCGGCGATCCTGTTCGACAGCTTGCTGTCCCCGTTCGGCGTGATGGCCGAGGCCGCCGGCGTCCCCTGGGCCACCTACGAGACCAACCTCGCCTGCGAATTCGATCCCGCCGTCCCGCCGCCCGGGAAGATGATCGTCCCCGACGGTAGCGACGAGGCGGCGCGCCGGATCGCCGACGCCTGGCGCGCCGAGCTCGACCTCACGCTCGCGGCGCGAGAGAGCGCGCGCGCCGCCGATCTGCCGCTGGACTGGTCGCAGCGGCACTTCGGCGCCGTGGTGGTGGAGGAGCTCGAACGGCGGGTCGGCCGGCGTCTGGCGCTCGATCGCCTGACCCTGCGGACGCCGGTGCCGCTTGTGCCGCGGATGATCCTCGCCCCGCGCGAGCTCGACTTCGCGCGCGGCCGCTCGGCGCGTGGCGCGTGGGTGGGCGCCTGCATCGACGAGCGCCGCGCGGAGCCTGCCTTCCCCTGGGACCAGATCCCGCGCGACCTGCCGATCGCGTACTGCGCCTTCGGGACGCAGAGCCTGCGCAACCCGGAGGCCCCCGCGCACCTGCGCGCGATCGTCGAGGCCTTCGCGCGCCGCGACGATTTCTTCCTGGTGCTCGCCTGCCCGGCCTCCCACCGGCCGGCGGCGGGGGCGGCGCGCCGGATGCTATGGGTGGATCGGGCGCCGCAGCTCGCGCTCCTGCGCCGGGCCAGCCTCGCCGTCACGCACGCCGGCTACAACTCCGTCAAGGAGTGCGCCGCGGCGGGCGTGCCGATGATCGCGGTCCCGCTGTCGCACGACCAGCCGCGCAACGCCGCGCTGGTCGAGCACCTCGGCCTGGGCGTGGCCTTCGCGCCGGGCGCCGCGCTCACCGCGGACGCCATCGACGCGGCGATCACGCGCGTGCGTCGCTCGACCGCCATGCGCGCCCGCTGCGCCGAGATGAAGCGCGCGGTCGCCCGATCCGCTTCGGGCGCCGCGGCCTGCGACTTCATCGACGCGTTGATCGCGGGGCAGGCCCCCGGCGCGGCGCTCGCCGGTGGGGCCGGAGCTTCGTGGAGCGATACGGCCCTGCCAGCCTGAGGCGGCGCCGCGCTCCGTCCGTGCTCACGGCCCAAGCGCCTGGCCTGCGAAAGTCAGCAGATCGATCTCGCGTCGCAGGTAGGCAGCCTGGGTCAGTTGTGTACCGAGATCTCCGACGCGCTTTGCGCAACCCAGGTTCCCCCGCTAACCTGCGCCGCGATGTCCCGCCGCCGCTCGATCGCGCCCCCGCTCCTGATCGCGGCGATCGGACTGGCCCAGGCGGCTGGCGGCGCGGCCGGGCAGCCGGCGGCCGCGGCCGAGGCTCTGTTCCAGGAGGGGCGCGCGCTGCTGATGGCTGGCAAGACCGCGGAAGCCTGCCCCAAGCTCGAGGAGAGCCAGCGGCTGGATCCGGCCACGGGGACCTTGCTGGCCCTGGCGTTGTGCCACGAGCAGCAAGACAAGCTGGCCTCGGCCTGGGCGGCGTTCGCGGACATCGAAGCACGCTCTCGGCTAGATGGACGCGCGGATCGCGAGCGCACCGCGCGCGATCACGGCGCCGCCTTGCGGCCGCGGCTATCGACGCTGACCCTGGTGGTGCCGGCGGATGAGCGCGACACGAAGGCCCTGGTGATCTCCATCGATGGGGTTCCCATCAGGCGCCCGGCCTGGAACGCCGCCTTGCCCATCGACGGCGGCGATCACGTGGTCGAGGCCGTGGTCCCGGGACGCACGCCCTGGAAGGCGTCGGTATCAGTCAAGAGCGAACGCGATCACGTCCGGCTGCTGGTCCTGTTGCCGACGGCGCTGGTCGATCCGGGGGTGTCGCGGCCGGCGGTGGTGGGCGCGCCCCCGACCCACAGCGTCGGTGCCCGCCGGGTGATCGGTCTGGCAGTGGCGGGCGCGGGGGTCATCGGCCTCGGCGCGTCGGTGCTGCTCGGGCTGGACGCCAGAAGCGACTACCGGTCCGCGATCGCGATGTGCCAGGGCGACGGGTGTGCGACTCCCGAGCCCTACGGTCGGGTTCAGGCTGCCCAGGACCAGGGGGACCTCGCGACGCTTCTGGCGATCGGCGGCGGCGCGGCCGCCGCGACCGGAGCCGCGCTGTGGTTCTGGCCGTCGGCTAGCGCCGACTCGCCCACGGCGGCGGCCGGCCCGCAGCTGGGCGTGTCGCGGGGGGGCCTGGCGGTCAGCGGCCGATTTTGATGGCGTCCAGGTCGGCCAGGAACTGCTCGGGCGATCGGTCGGCCATCAACCGGTAGGCGCGGGCGCGCGAGATGCCCCGAAATCCCGATCGGACGGGCCGCGCCGAGCCCGCGCAGCGCGGATTCACGGGCGGATCGGGGGTGGTACGGAGCGTGCTGACCCCGGCATGCCGGCCAGCGCCGGCCTGTTCCCTTCCTTTCGGAAACGCAACTGGATCATTGTAAGGTCCGACCATGGCCGCGATTCTTTCCCGTCGGCGGTGGTTGACTCAGCCGTCAACTCGGCAGTCCACCCGGCCATCGACTCGGCTGGCCTCGGCGATCGCCTGTCTGCTCGGTGCGCTGGCGGTTTCGTGCAACGCGATCCTGGGACTGAACGACGTGCGCCCGCTCGCAGCCGACGGCGGTACGGACCAGGCCACCGGAGGCGGGGGCGGGAGCTCGGGTGGCGGGAGCACAGGCAGTGGCGGGGGCGGTGGTGTCGGCATCGGAACAGGCGGTGGCGCTGGATCAGGCGGCGGTGTCGGGACAGGCGGCGTGCGAGGGACGGGCGGCAGCGTCGGGACCGGGGGCGGCGCCGGACGACCCGGTACCGGGGGCGCCGGTCTGGGTGGCGCGGGCGGCCGCTCCTGCGGTCGCGAGCTTGCGACGGACGGCACCTTCGAGATGGGAATGGCGGCCTGGAACGAAGCCCCGCTGGGCACGACGCTGGTGTTTCGCAACACCGACGCGGCGGTGATCGCCGATGGCGTGACGCCACAATCGGGGCAATTCGTGCTGCGGCTGGGCGGGCCGAGCACCGACTATCTGACCCACTACGTGGAGCAGTATATCGACATCCCCCCGGACGCTACCGAGGTCACCGTTTCGGGTTACCTTCAAGTGAGGACCCTGGAGACCGAGAATTTGCCCAACGACAAGGCCTACGTCGTGATCGCCGAGGAGCCCCAGTTCGACCCGCCCTTCTTCCTGAGTATGCCCTGGTCCAACCTGACGCCGGCCACCAGTTGGACCGCGTTTGCCGTCAAGGCCGCCGTCGCCTCGGTCGCCGGTAAGCAAATGGTCTTGCGGATCATTGCCAACCTCGACACCAGTATTGCGACGTACTTTTACTTCGACGCGATCTCGGCCGTTGTGACCGGCTGCTCGCCGTAGCAGGTCATCCGATTCGATCGGTATCCCCACGTCCGGCCCTGTTGCAGTGCGCTCAGCCGTGGCTTTCGCGAGTCTTCTACTTCAACTGGAGGCCGAGGTGTCGAGCGAAAAACGCCAGAAACTCGGTTTCTTGATCGATCTTCTGCGTGAGCATCGGTCCGGTGCCGTGCCCGGTCTTGGTGTCGACGCGGAGCAGGATGGGAGCATCCCCGGCTTGGGCCGACTGCAAACCGGCGGCGAACTTGTACGAGTGAAGTGGTGCGACGCGAACATCGTGATCCGCGGTCACGATGAACGTCGCAGGATAGCGAGTGCCGGCGCGAACATTGTGGAGCGGGGAATACGCGTAGAGCGCGCGAAACTCGTTCGGATTGTCCGGGGATCCCATGTCGCCCTGCCAACCGGCGCCCTCTCCAAAAAGCTGGAACCGCAGAAGATCGTACACCCCTGATAATGGTGCCGCGGCGCCGAAGAGCTCCGGCTTCTGCATCTCCGCCGCGGCGACGAGCAGTCCGCCTCCCGACCGGCCGAACACGCCGAGTTTGCGCGTCGACGTGTAGCGCGCCCCGACCAGCCACTCGCCGGCCGCGATGAAATCATCGAGCCCGACCTGCCGGCGCTCGCGCATCGAAGCGCGATGCCACGCCTCGCCGTATTCGCCTCCGCCGCGGATGTTCGCGAGTGCCAGAACGCCGCCGCGCTCGAGCCAAGCGATCATCGCCGGATCGAAATAGGGCGTGTTGGGAACTCCACCACCGCCATAGCCGGTGAGCAGCGTGGGGTTGTTCCCGTCCAGCGCGATTCCCTTCTTGGCCGTGATGAACATCGGGATCATCGTCCCGTCTCTACTTGGGTAAAAAACCTGCTTCGTCTCGAAGACCGTGCGATCGAAGGAAAGGGATGGCTCTTTCCATAGGCTACTTCTGCCGGTTGCGAGATCGAATCGATAGATGGTGCCCGGGACCGTGAAGCTCATGAAAGAATAGAACGTCTCTCGTGCGTCAGGCGGACCGTTGAATCCGTGGATGTGGCCCAGGCCGGGGAGGGCAACTGCGCCCAGCTTCTTACCGGCGAGGCCGTAGCGTGTGGCAGCCCCATGTGCGTCTTCCAGTGTCGTCACGACGATTTGATGGCCGACGAGCTCCGCGCTGTCGATCGCGTGGGTGCCTTCCGGCACGATGTCCTTCCAGCTCTCGCGCTCAGGCTTTCGGGTATCGATGGCGATGATCTTCTTGTTGGGAGCTGCGAACGTCGTCTTGAGAAAAAAGACAGGACCATCGTTGCCAAGAAACACATAGTCGGCTTCGTACCGGTCGATGAGAGGGACCGGCTTCTTGTGTGCGACTGCCAGGTCAATGTAGACGATCTGCTCCTCCATCCGATCCCCGACCTCGCCGTCGCCGATCGCGATCACCAGATAGCGGCCGTCGTCCGTTACTTGCGGATCGAACTGCCAGGTGGGCTGTTCCGGTCGTTCATAGACGACAACGTCCTGCGCCGCCGGGGTACCGAGCTTGTGGAAATAGACCTTGCAATCGTGATCGGTTTCGAGGAGGTCCTTGCCGGGCGGGGGCGCAGGGAAACGGCTGTAGTAGATGCCGTTCCCATCTCGCGTGAATGCCGGCGCGTAATACTTGATGTATTCGAGCTTGTCAGGCAGCTCCTTGCCGCTGGCCACATCGACGACATGCCACTCTTGCCAATCGCCTCCGGCTGCCGATAACCCATACGCGACACGTCCTCCCGTTTCCGCGACCACGAAACCGGCGAATGCGAGGCTCCCGTCCGACGAGATCACATTGGGGTCCACCAGCAGCTTGGGCGGCGCGGCCAGGGAGAGCGCGGTGTGAAGAGTGCGCTGCTCGTGCTTGCCGTCGTTGTAAGTCCAAAAGTAACGACCCCCTCGATGGCGCGGAAGGCCGAACATTTCGAAGCGCATGAGCTCCGCGATGCGGGCGTGCAGCGCGTCGCGACCCGGAATGTCGGCCAGGTACGAATCGGTAAGCCGATTTTCGGCAGTCACCCAAGCCTTCGTCTCGGCCGAGTCCATCTGTTCCAGCACGCGATAGGGGTCGGCGACTTGAACACCGTGGTGAACCTCGACGACGTTTCCACGTGGCGCGGGCGGATATCGAACGCTCGTCGCACGAGGTTGAGAGGGCTGCACGGCGGCCGCGGTTTTGGACACGTTGGAGGGCTGCCGAGGCGCGACGGGGGTTGTCGATTTGGATTCGGCGCAGCCGGCGAGGCACGCGGCGACGAACCACGCGGGTAAGCGAGAGAGCCGATTGCTCATGGCTCGCGATGGTAACGACAAATCCACAATTCGTCAGGCGATCCTGTGACGGGTACCTCCCCGTCCGCCGCCAACTCCTGGTCCCAGATTGAGCGAGAGGAGGTCAGGCATGGGGCCGTCGTCGCGGAAGAAATGCTTGGGCCGGATGTTCGTGGATGACGGTCTCCCGGTCGTCACCGCCGAGCAGTTTCCCAATCGCCCGCGCGACGGCGCCGCCGTGCTCGCGATAGCAGGCCGCGAGCGTTGCCCGATCACCGGCATGGAACAGGGCCAGCCAGCGATCGCGGTGCGCGGCGTCGGTCGGTTCCAGGGGCAGCGACGATCGCGGCACCGACGGTCCCATCCACGAGGGTAACGAACGGGCGCCGGATTTGGACGGAACTGTCGCTCAGAAAAAAACGGCCACCGGAAGACATTCCCCGGTGGCCGTGGGCTGACGATTGAATCCGCGTCGGAACCGAGGAGGTTTGTGACGCACCGGTAAACGGCCGCCGCGTGCCCTTCTTGGATCGCCTTCACGGCGCTCGGCTCGCTCCGGCGGGCCTGATCGACGTGGAGGGGCAGCTGGTCGTTCAGTCCTGGTGCCCGCCGGGCGAGTGGTGGTCGTTCGACCCGCCCGGGCCCCCGGCGCCACCGCCCGGGGGCAGCAGCAAGCCGGACCTGATCGCTATCCCGTAGTCGTAGTCGAACAGCGGAGCCCCGGAGGGCGTCACGTTGTCGGAGACGACGCTGCGTGCGCCCGTCACCGGATCGACGCGGTACACGGCGCCCATCGCGTGATCGGTGACCAGGATGCCGCCGCAGCTCTCGACCACCAGATCGCCGGGCGTGCTGAACAGTGGCCCGCCCGCGGGCGAGGTGTTCGATGACACGGTCGTGCGCGCGCCGGTGGTCGGATCGACGGCGATGATGCCACCGTCGCCGAACGCGCTGACGTCCGAGATCAACAACCGGCCGGTCTTGTCCATCGTGATGCCCTGAGGAAACGCGAAGGAGGGTCCGCCCGCCGGCGCCCCGTTTCTGGAGATCAGGGTGCGCGCGCCCGTCACCGGATCGACGCGGATCACCCGTCCGGTGCTCACCGTGTCACCCGAGTCGATGACGTAGATGTCGCCGCTCGGACCGACGACCAGGTCGAACGGGTTTTCGAACGTCGGTCCCCCCGCGGGCGCGCCGTTCCTGGACAGGACGGTTCGCGTCCCGGTCGCGGGGTCGACGCGGATCACCCCGCCGTTGCCGGCCGCGAACGCCGCGAGGTCGGCGACGACGATCGTGCCGCCCGCTTCGATGTCGATCCCGGTCGGCTGCACGAAGCTCGGCCCACCCACCGGCGTCGTGTTGTTCGAGACCGCGGTGCGGACGCCGGTCGTCGCGTCCACCCGCACGACCCCCGGGTTGCGCACGGCTCCGACCGCGAACGTGTCGACCACGAGGATCTGGCCGCTTCCGTCGAAGACGATCGACGAGGGGCTCTCGAAGTCGACGCCGCCGACGGGGTTGTTGTTCTCCGACAGGGTCGTTCGCTGTCCCGTTGTGGGCGCCACCCGAATCAGCCCGCCGTTGTTGGCGCCGAACGTCGTGGAGTCGCTGACGACGATGTCGACCGTGGGCTGGCACGGGGTGGGGTTGGGGGTGAGGAACGCGGCCGGCACGGACGCGGTGGCAGGCTCGTCGTCGACGGGCGTGGCCGCGCACCCAGCGGCAAGTGACAGCAACAGCGCGCAATTGAAACGATGCCAAACGATGGAACGCATGGTGACCTTCCTTTCTGTTGGGGTCCGCCCGAGACGTTAAGCAACCGCAGTGCCGTCGCGTCTGTCGCGGGGACGCAACGAAGGACGCGCCCATCGGTCGAAGCGGACGCGCGCTGTCCCCGGGGACAGCGCGCGAACGCGGACGGTGTCCCCGGGGACACCGCCAGGTCGGGCGCTCAAGTGATCGTCGATCTCCCGAAGAATCCGGGCTGCGATACGCCGCGCCTCTGGTGCGCTCGATGCACTGGCGCCTCTCGAGCTGCCACGAGCAGCACAAACCGCTCGAGCCCGTGTAGGTTGAGGGGCCAGGCGAAGCTCAGCAGCGCCTCCGGAGCGTCGGCCTCGAAGCGGAGCGACGTCTCTCGTGCTTCTTGACATCCCCTTCCATAGAAGGAAGTTCAAGTGCCAGTTCGCTCGACGCAGAGTTCGATAAAGCCTGATCCGTCAACTGCAGCGGTCGCCTGCTTGCCCCCTTCCGGCGGCAATCATGGCTCCCTTGATCGACGTATCTGCTCGTTTGCGTTTGTTCGTTGTTTGTTGTTCGTCGTTCGAGCGCGTTGCGCGGTGCGCGTTGCGCGTTGTGCGTTTGCTACCGACCGCGCGGCCGCCGGTCGCCGAGACCGTGCGTCTCGATCCATCGATAGATCTGCCGCCGATCGCGGCCGAAGCGCTTGGCCAGGCCGTGGACGCTACCGCCGAGCTCTTCGAACGCGCGCGTGAACTCGTCGCGCGTCGGGACCGGCTCGCGACCCGCGCCCTCGGCGGCGCCGCCCGCCGCCGCCGCCGTATCGCCGGCCGCCGGTGACGCCAGCGCCGCGACGCCGGCGGCGCGCGTCCCCAGCCAGGACGGCAGCGCGGCTTTCCCGATCACGCCGCCGCCGCCGGCGCCCGCGCCCAGTTCGTGCACCAGGCGCTCGACACCGCGCAGGTTCAGCGGCCACCCGAAGCGCAGCAGCGCCTCGGCGGCGTCGGCGTCGAAGCGCGGCGCGCTCCCATCGCCGCCGCGCTTGGCGGCCCAGTCGGCGTGCAGGCGCGCGACCCAGTCGAGCAGGTCGATCCGCCGCTCGCGCAGCGCGGGGACGTGCAGTTCGGCGATCGACAGGCGGGCGTAGAGATCTTCGCGGAACTTGCCCTCGGCCACGCCGCGCCCGAGGTCGCGGTGCGTGGCGGCCACCACGCGCACGTCGACACGCGCCGGCTGCGTGGCGCCGACCGGCAGGACCTCGCCCTCTTGCAGCACGCGCAGCAGCTTGGGCTGCAGCTCGGGCGGCAGATCGCCGATCTCGTCGAGGAAGATGGTCCCGCCGTGCGCCGCGCGGAACAGGCCGGGCTGCGCCTCGGTGGCGCCGGTGAACGCGCCCTTGACGTGACCGAACAGCTGGCTCTCGACGATCTGCGCGCTCAGCGCCGCGCAGTTGAGCGCGACCAGCTTGCCCCCGCGCCCGCTCAGGCGGTGCAGCTCGCGCGCGATCCGCTCCTTGCCGGTGCCGGTCTCGCCGATGATCAGCACCGGCGCCGGATCACGCGCCATGGCCCCCAGCAGCGCGCGCAGGCGCCGGACCCGCGCGGCCTGTCCCGGCACGGCGTCGCGCGCAACCTGGACGCCGTCCTCGCCGTCGCCCGCGCCACCCGCGTCCTGCTCGTACACCAGCAGCACGTCGCCGAGGCGCAGGATCGACCCGTCGACCAGCGAGCGCGCCTCGTCCGCAGCGGCGGCCACGCCGTCGACGCTGCTGCCGTTGCGGCTGCCCAGGTCGCGCAGCGCGTGCACGCGCCGCGCCCCGTCCCAGGCCAGCGCCGCGTGCCGGCGCGAGATGGTCCCGTGCTCCAGCACCAGGCCGTCGAGCCCGGGATCGCGCCCGGCCACGGTCTCGCGGTCGCCGAGCGGGAACGCGCGCCGGAGCTCGGGCGGAAAGACGACGTGAAGCCTGAAGCGATCGGGCGCCGCCTGCTGGTCGCTCGACCGCGCGGCGGTGACGGTGGTGGCGGCGACGTTC
>DASYQE010000141.1:0-5967 GCA_036005805.1 Candidatus Polarisedimenticolia bacterium
GGCGGGGCCGCCGACGCGCGTCCTGTCGATCGCCGCGGTCCTGGGCGGGGTCGCCATCCTGGCCGCCTATCGCTGGGCGCTGGGCCGGGGCGCCGGCGAGAGCGCTTTCCTGCGGTACCTTCAAGTGATGCTCGCGGTCGATCTGTTCGTCGCCATCGCCCCCTTCCTCGGGCGCGGCGAGGCGAATGGCTTCTGGCAGTTCAACCGCCGGCTCTTCCTCCGGTTCTTCCTGTCCGGGATCTATGCGGCGGTGTTTTTCGGCGGGGTGGCGGCGGCGATCCTCGCCGTCGATCGCCTGTTCGAAGTGAAGGTGAACCCGATCCTCTATCCGCGCCTGTGGCTCTTCACGGTGTTCGTATTCTTCCCGTGGCACTTCCTGGCGGGCGTGCCGCGCGATCTCGCGGCGCTCGAGGCGGACGTCGAGCACCCGAAGGGGCTGCGCCTCTTCACGCAGTACCTGGTGCTGCCCCTCGTGGTGCTCTATCTGGCGATCCTGTACGCCTACACCGCGAAGATCGTGCTGACCCGGACGTGGCCGCAGGGCTGGGTCGGCTGGCTCGTGTCGGCCGCTTCGATCTTCGGCGTGCTGACCATCCTCCTGCTGCAGCCGGGGCTGAACGAGTCGGAGCACCGCTGGACCGATCGTTTCGCGCGTCTCTATTTCGCCGCCATCATCCCGCTCCTCGGGCTGCTCTTCGCCGCGCTCGGGAAGCGTGTGGGGCAGTACGGCGTAACCGAGCGTCGTTACTGGCTCTTCGTCCTCGGCGCCTGGCTCTGCGGCATCGCGCTGTTCATGCTCTTCGGCCGTTCGCGCACCCTGAAGGCGATCCCGGCGACGCTGGCGCTCGTGGCGCTCTTCACCTCGTTCGGTCCCTGGGGAGCGTACGCCGCGTCGCGCCGCAGCCAGAGCGCCCGACTGGAGACGCTGCTCGAGCGACAGGGACTGCTTTCCCAGGGACGACTGGCGCGCGCCACCACCGACATCCCGCCGGCGGACGTGCGGGAGATCAGCGCCTCCGTGGACTATCTCGCTTCGACGCACGGCGGCCGGAGCCTGCACCGCTGGAGCGACCTGAAGGGAGGAGGCATCAGCCGTCGTCTGTTCGACGGCGATGACGATCGGGCGTGCCGCAACCTCTTCATGGAGGAGATGGGCCTGGCCTGGAGGGCGCCGTGGGAGAACGACTGGGCGCAGGAGGAGTTCCGCGCGAAAAACGACGTCGGGCGGGACGTCGCCGGCTATGAACGGATGTACGAGTGCTACTTCGTGAAGACCGCGCCCGGAAGTCCTTTCCCGCGCCACTGGGGCCGTTTCGACGCCCGCGGCGATGCGGTGGAGATCCTGGACGGATCGGTCCTGCTCCTGAGCCTGCCGCTGCAGCCGCTGTTCGATCGGCTCCCCGCCTTCGCCGCGAATGCGGACGCGACGCTGCCGGGGCCCGACCTGTGCGTCGCCGGGGAGTCGGCGGCGCTGCGGGTGCGGGCCTGCTTCACCACCCTGACGCTGCAGGCGGAGAACCGGGGCGGGCGGGCGGCCCTGGCCGGCAACGGCTACATCCTGATCGACGAGCACCCGTGAGCGACTTTCGAGGGAGGTGAGGATGGCGACGAGGAGCGCGTTTCCGCGCGTCTTCTGGGTGGCGAACCTGATCGAGGTGCTGGAGCGGTTCGCGTACTACGGCATCTACTTTGGGTTCGGCATCTACATGACGCATCTCGGGTTCTCGCGCGGCGACCTCGGGGTCGTGCAGAGTCTCTTCCTGCTCGTCTCCTACGGCGTCCCGGTGTTCTCGGGTTCGTTCGCGGACCGGTTCGGCTTCAAGCCGGTGCTGATCGTCTCCTACCTCGCGTACCTGCCCTCCATCCTGCTCCTGCTGATGACGAACTCGCTCACCGGGATCGCCATCACCATGCTCAGCATCGGGTTCGCGGCCGGCATCTTCAAGCCGCTCGTCGCGGGTTCGGTGCGCGTCCTGACCGACTCGACCAACAAGACGCTCGGGTTCGGGATCTTCTACGCCATGGTGAACATCGGCGGAACCCTCGGACCGATCGTCGCCGGCAAGCTGCGCGTCATCTCCTGGTCGTACGCGTTCCTGGCGGCGGCGGTGGCCATCGCCCTCATGCTCGTCGTCACGATTTTTTTCTACGAGGAGCCGCCGCGCGAGAGGCGCGGCAAGACGGTCGGGGAAACCCTCGTCGAGATCTGGCACACGCTCAAGGATCTCAAGTTCTTCTTTTTCCTGCTGATCCTCGGGCTCGGGTTCTGGCTGCCCTTCTGGGCCTTCTTCAACCTCTGCGCCCTGTACATCGACTCCAACCTCGACACGGCGCGGCTCTACGTCAACGTCAGCTCGGTCCTCGGGTCGTGGTTCACCGACACGTTCCTGTCGGCGGTCGACGACAAGGGAGTGCGCCGCATCCTCGGCGAAACCGTCGGCAACACCGGCTGGGTGATCATCGTCTTCCAGCTTCTCGTGTCGAAATACATGGGGAAGGTGCGGGCCCTGCCCGCTTTCATGACGGGGCTGGCGATCGCCGGGCTCGGGTTCTTCACCATCGGCAGGGCCGCGACCGCCGCGCCGGCGCTGGTCTTCCTCGGCATCGCGCTGTTCGCTCTCGGCGAGATGATCTGCTCGCCGCGCATCCAGGAATACATCACGTGGATCGCGCCGAAGGACAAGGCGGGCCTCTACATGGGCTCGAACTTCCTGGCGACGATGGTCGGCGGCTATCTCAGCGGCAAGATCTACACCGCCTGGTCGCAGCACTTCGTCCAGGCCGGAGTTCCCGGCCGCATCTGGGACATGATGGCGCTCAACATGCTCGCCGCCATCGTGGCGCTGGTGATCTTCGTGAAGGTCGCCGGCGAGTTCAAGGAGATGGAGGCGTAGTCGTCAGCGGGCGCCCGACGCTCCGGACGCGGCCTTCTCCGCGCCGGTCCCGATGGTCAGCAGCCAGAGCGATGCGCCGCCGTGACTGCGCGAGTAGGCGAGGAAGCGGCCGTCCGGGGAGATGATCGGCTCCTCCATGAACAGGCTCGACTCCGGAAACGTTGTCACGGGGACGAACGGGCCGCCGGTGCCCGGGATGCGACCGACGTTCCGGTGGCTCGGCTGCACATAGATGTGCCCGTCCCGCCCATAGGTGGCGTGCCGCATCCGCTCGGTCCCGGAGGTCAGTCGTTCCTCCTTCCCCGAGGCGATATCGACGCGCCAGGTCTGGAGCATCCCTCCGTCGTTGCACGCGTAGGCGATGAAGCCGTCATCGGGCGACCAGTCCTCGACGTACTTGTCCGATGAAGAGGTCGTCAGCGGCCGGCGTTCCTTCGTCGCGAGTTCGAGCAGGTCGATCTGCAGAAACCCGTTGCGGCGGGAGGAGAAAGCCAGCCGGCGGCCATCGTTCGACACGGCCACGTCGATGGTGGCCGCCTTCGCGCGCTCCACGAGCTCTTCGGCCTCGCTGCCGTCCACGGCAACCTTCCAGATCGCCAGGATCCCGGGCTCGAAGGCGCGCAGGAGGATCAGCCGGCGCCCGTCCGGAAGCCATTGTGGAGACATCGAGGCCACCGCCTGTCCGGGGAGTCGCAGGCGATTCTGGCGCCCCGTGTCGCGGTCGAGAATCCAGACGTCCATCGGGCCGAGTCGATCGCTCGAGAACGCGATGCGGCGGCCGTCGGGTGAGAAGGCAGGATAGCGGTCGATGACCTGGCCACTGTTGAGAATCACCTCGGGTCCGGCCGGCCGGGACCCGTCGGCGCTCAGCGGCAGGAGCGACAGGTTCATCGATCCGTCGACCTCGGCCACGGCGAGCCGCCGTCCGTCGCCCGAGACGGCGAGATCGCGCAACAGCCCCGTCAGAACTCCGATCGTCCCGCTCTCACCCCGAACCGTTCCGGTTTCGGGATCGAACCCCGTCATCCGCAGCGACGCGCCCCCTTCCAGATTGCGGACGAGGTAGTAGATGCGCCGGCCGGAAGCATCCCAGACGTGGCTCGTGCCGTCGAACAAGTGGCGCGGCGGGGCGCCGCCGGCGACCGGCAGAATCCACACATCGGACGGCTGCGTCTCGACGGTGATCCACTTGCCCCCCGGCACATAGCGAAGGCGGTTGATCTCCAAAGTGGACCGCTCCTCGGGGAGGAGCGCCGTGGGGGCGCCACCGTCCGCTGCCACTTCCAGGATGCTGCGGTGCTCCTCGCGGCCGCTGACGTAGGCGATGTGGCGGCCGTCCGGGTTCCAAACGGGTGCGTTGGCATCCTCGGCGATACGGCGCGCCTGTCCGCCCAGCGCCGGCACGGTCCAGAGATCGCCCCCGTAAGTGCGGAACTCGAGCCCCTGGTTCATTCCGATCTTGACCATTCCGGATCGCGACGATCGGGTCGAGACGAAGGCGATGGTCTCCCCGTCCGGGGAAAACGAAGGCTGGAAATCCTGCCCCGGATCGCTGGTGACGTTGACCTCCTGTCCCCCTTCCACGCGCCGCACGTAGATCTCGAAATCGCCCCCCCGATCGGAGGCGAAGGCGATCGAGGAGCCGTCCGGCGACCAGGTCGGCCATTCCGAGACGCCGAGGTCGTGGGTCAGGCGCGCCACCGAAGTGAGACGGATCTCGCGCGCCGGCGGGGTCGCGCGATCGAGCAGCCGGGTCGCGGTGACCGCCGCTATCGCGCCGAGCACCGAGCCCAGGACGGTGAGAGCCACCATCCGGGCCTTCGGACTCCCGCTTCCGGCGGCTCCCGGAACCGTGGAGACGGCTCCGCCCGCCACCTCGGTCGCCGTCCCCGCGAGGATCTCCTCGATCTCCAGGCGGGCGTCGCCAATATCCCGCAGGCGGCGCGCCGGATCCTTCTGCAGGCAGCGGCGCAGCAACGCGGCGAGGCGCGGCGGGGTCGGCTTCGGCAGCGCGCCCCAATCCGGCTCACGCTCGAGGATACGCGCCAGGCAATCGGTGACCGTCTCGCCGCCGAACGCCTGGCGGCCCGTCAGCATCTCGAACAGGACGGCGCCGAACGACCAGATGTCGGTGCGGCGATCGAGCGGCCGTCCGCGCGCCTGCTCCGGGCTCATGTAGGCGGCCGTGCCGATCAACATCCCTTCGAGCGAGCGGTCGCTCGTCATGGTCGGCGCGATCGACCCGGAGGAGGAGACGAACTCGGCCTCGAGCGCCTTGGCGAGGCCGAAGTCGAGGAGCTTCACCCTGAGGTCGGGCGTGATCTTGATGTTCGCCGGCTTGAGATCGCGGTGGATCACGCCCCGCTCGTGCGCCGCTTCCATCCCTTCGGCGATGGCGCGGGCGAACGCAGCGGCTTCCGGCGGCGGGATCGGGCCGCGCGCGATTCGCTGCTGCAGCGTCTCGCCGGCGACCAGCTCCAGCACCAGGAAGCGGACGCCGTCCGCCTCCTCGATCCCGTGGATGGCGGCGATGCCCGGATGGCTCAGCGACGCCAGCACCCGGGCCTCGCGATCGAAGCGGGCGAGCCGCTGCGGATCGCGGGCGAAGGCGTCCGGGAGGATTTTGATCGCCACCTTGCGCGAGAGACGGGTGTCGAGCGCCTCGTACACGACCCCCATCCCGCCTTCGCCGATCTTTTCGACGAGGCGGTAATGGGCCAGCATGGCGCCCGGGCTCAGGGGCATGACGCGACCATCCTCCAGGGCAGGTTCGTGCTCTTGCGGCGGCGCATCGTATCACCCGGCGAGAACCCACCAGGGCTGCGATAAAGTACCGGCTTCTTCGATGAGCGGCTCCGAGTCCCGCCCCGGTTCCAATCTCCCAGGCGCCCCGCGTCTTCCGGCCGGGACCCGCCTGGGTCCCTACGAGATTAAGGCGCCGCTCGGGGCCGGCGGCATGGGCGAGGTCTATCGCGCCCGCGACACGCGGCTCGACCGCGAGGTGGCCATCAAGGTGATGCGCGGCGGGCGCGCGGTCACCGCCGAGGCGAAGGCGCGCTTCGAGCGCGAGGCC
>DASYQE010000142.1:0-15110 GCA_036005805.1 Candidatus Polarisedimenticolia bacterium
GGCGCGACCACCATCGAGGCCGCCAACGCCGCCAGCCGCCGCATCGTCGCGGCCCGCCGCAAGGCGGGGGTCACCGCACATCCCTTCTTCTGGGGCGCCTTCGTCGCAGCCGGCGACTGGCGCTGAGATTTCCAGGGCGCCGGATGCGCCTGCAGGGCGAACACGGTCTCCGTCGGGCTCGAAAGTGGCCGTGCGCTGGCCGACCTGGTCGCCGTCATGCGTCAGGCAGGCGAACGCCGCTATTCGGAGCGCAGCGCGATCAGCGGATCGACGCGCGTGGCGCGTCGCGCGGGCAGATAGCTGGCCCCCAGAGCGACGAGGAGCAGCAACGCGGTCACCCCCGCCAGGGTGACGGGATCCGAGGGGCTGGTGTTGAACAGCAGCGCCTGCACCACGCGCCCCAGCGCCAGCGCGCCGCCCAGTCCGATCGCCAGACCCAGGCACGTCAGCCGCAGCCCGCGTCGCAGGACCATGCGCAGCACATCGGCCGGACGGGCGCCGAGTGCCAGCCGCACGCCCAGCTCGTGCGTGCGCTGCGTGACGGAGTACGACATGACGCCGTAGATGCCCACCGCGGCGAGGAGCAGCGCCAGCATCGCGTAGCCGCCCATCAGCTGCACGAGGAACCGCGGCAGGCCGATGGCGCGGGTGAGCAGCGACTCCTGCGTCCGGATCTTCCAGACGGGCTGCTCCGGATCGACGGACCAGACCGCCGCCCGGATGGCGTTCGACATCTCCATGGGGTCGCCTTCCGTGCGCGCCGCAATCGTGTTGAAGATGTGCGGATTCTGCGCCTGGGCCCCGTAGACGTAGGAGTTGTCCGCGTCGTCCTGCGCGTACTGCTTGGTATCCCCCACCACGCCGATGATCTCCGCCTCGATGGGCGCGCGGTTGTCGGGAATGCGTATCTTCTGCCCCACGGGATCCTGCCCGGGCCAGAAGCGATCGGCCATGGTGCGGTTGATGACCACGACGGACGGCGTACTGGCCTGGTCCTGCTCTCCGAAGTTGCGCCCGCGAAGCAGCGGGATGCCCATCGTGCCGAAGTAATTCGGATCCACCGCATTGATGCCGGCGCGGAGCGGCTTCTCGCCCGGAGGCCGGCCGAGGATCTCGAAACTCATGGTGCCGCCGTTCCCGCTGAAGGGGAGCGCGCGAACCAGGGAAGCGGATCGCACCCCCGGAACGCGCCGCACCTCTTCGATGATGCGGCGATGCGTCTCCCACTGCTGGGCGCCCTCCGGATACTTGTTGGCGGGCAGGCGGTATTCCATGCTGAGCAGGCTTTCCGGCTTGAAGCCCACGTCCACCCGAAGCAGGTGCTGGAAGCTGCGCAGCATCAACCCGGAGCCCACCAAAAGGACGAGCGTCAGAGTCATCTGCGCCACCACCAGCGCGGCATGCAGCCGCGTGCGTGCCGCGCCCTCGTGGCCCGTGCGCCCGCCCTCCTTCAGCGCCGTCGTCACGTTGGGCGAAGAGAAGCGCAACGCCGGGATGAGCCCGAACAGCACGCCGGTCAGCGCCGTCAGCCCGAGCGCAAAGGCGAACACCGTGACATCGAGGCGGGGGACGATCCCGCCCGGCAGATCGTCCGGCGCGGCCGACAACAGCAGCTGCAACCCCCACCCGCCGAGCAGCAGCCCGCCGGCGCAGCCCGCCAGCCACAGCAGCCCCGTCTCCGCCAGCATCTGCGACACCAGCCGGCGGCGTCCCGCGCCGAGCGCGGCCCGCGTGGCCAGCTCGCGACCACGAGCCGCCGCGCGCGCCAGCATCAGGTTGGCCACGTTGGCGCACGCGATCAACAGGACGAAGCCCACCGCCCCCAGCAGCACCAGCACCGGCTGCTTCACTCCGCGGATGATGTCCCGCTTCATCGGGGTGATCGTCGCGCTGCGTTCTCCTCCCTCGGGGTACTGCTTCGAGAGCCGCGCCAGGATCCCCTTGAACTCCGTCTCCGCCTGCTCCACGGTGACGCCGCGCTTCATGCGTGCGATGCCGGCCGCCAGCCCGGCGCGCCGGTCGGTCAGGCCTCCCTCCGCCGCCGCGGTGCGGAAAGCCGGCCAGGTGTGATACGGCATCCACACTTCGATCTCGTCGTACGGGAAGCGGAAGCCCGGCGGGAGAATCCCGACCACCGTGAAGGGCTCGTTGTTGAGGATCACACTGCTGCCGAGCAGCTTCGGGTTGCCGCCGAAAACGCCCTGCCATGTCTCGTGCTGCACCACGCAGACCTGCTCCGCCCCCTCCAGGTCATCCTTCCCTGGAACGAAGCCGCGGCCGACGATCGGCTCCACTCCCACCACTTTGAAGAAATCGTCGGACACGAAGCCGCCCCGCACCCTCCGCGGCTCTTCGCGTCCGGTCAGGTTGACGCTCTGCCCGACGAACGCGCTGTAGCCGCTGAGCAGCGCGGCGTCGTGCTTCAAATCCTGGAAGTCGGGGAAGGAAAAAAACTGTCGCTCGCCTTCGCGGTTCCGCCCCATCGGGCTCACCAGCCGGTCGGAGTCCGGCAGCGGCAGCGGCTGCAGCACGACCGCGTTCACCACGCTGAAAATCGCCGTGTTGGCGCCGATGCCGAGCGCCAGCGTCAGCACCGCCACGAACGTGAACACCGGCGCCTTCAGCAGCAGGCGCGCGCCGTAACGCACGTCGGTCCACAAGACCTGCATCATCCCGTCTCCTTTGCTTCCCCCGGGCACAGACTGCCGTTTGCCTTGTCGGGACGGGTGCGCCGCGCGGCGCACGCGCTCCCACCCGTAGCGGACTGCGATGCCGAGCGCCTGGACCCACAGCCACGTCGTCCCCCGATCCAGCGCGCGCCGCTCCTCTTCGAGGTCGCCCAGGACGCTGTCGCGCAACCGTGCCGGAACAGCCCAGGACAACAGCCGCCGGGCCAGCAACGCCATGGCCGGCGTGGTGCCGCTGTCGGTTGGCGGCATCGTGCCGTCGTCGGTCGGCGCGCGGCGCCTCATGTCTCGCGAACCTTCGGTTCCATCCCTTCCCACATCCGACGCAGCGCGGTCCACGATTGCTCGAGCGCGCGCACCCCGGCGGGCTTCACCTTGTAGTAACGACGGGGACGCCCGCCGCGTTCGGCAGCCGCGTCGCCAAGCCAGGATTCGAGGTAGCCCTTTTCCTCGAGGCGGTCCAGCGTGATGTAGATGGCGCCCCGCGCCGGTGACCGGTGCGTGCGCACTGCGATCTCGCGGCGGATGGGGACCGCGTAGGCCGCATCACCCAGGCGGAGCACCGCCAGCAGCACCATCTGTTCGAAATCACCGGGGGGTCCGAGTCGCGTCATGTGCAATGCCTACAATGTAGGCAAATAGGCGGCGCCGCGTCAAGGGTCTCCATCGCCGTGAGCAAGGACGACCGGAGCTGGCAGCGCGCGCGCTACGAACGCGACGACGCTAAGCGCTCTCGTCCGTGCCGGCATTCCATTCGCCAACGCCGGCATCGCTTGCGCCGACGGCCCACATTTCCGGCCGTTCGCGGGACCAATCGGCGTATCATCCGCCCAGAAACCGCATTCGCCGCCGAAAGAAACCAGAGGTCGAAGGGGCCGGGCCGTCTGCCCGCAGTGGGGATTTTCATGTCGATGAAGAATGTCCTCTCCGCCGTCGGGGTGATGGTGGCGGTCGTGCTCTTCGCTCCGGTGGGCGCGGCCGCCGCGTGCGACCCGGCGCAGGACCTGGTCATCAGCGAGTTCATGGCCGCCAACGACCACACCCTGGTCGACGAGGACGGCGAGTTCTCGGACTGGATCGAGGTCTACAACCCGTGCCAGCCGGTGGTGCACCTGGCGGGGTGGAGCCTCACCGACGACCCGGATGATCTCGGCAAGTGGCACTTCCCGTCGGTCGATCTCGGCCGCGGCGAGTCGGTCATCGTCTTCGCCTCGGGGAAGAGCCGCGCCGTGGCGGGTCAGCCGCTGCACGCCAACTTCAAGCTCGAGGCGGCCGGCGAGTACCTGGCGCTGGTACGGCCGGGCGGGACGGTCATCGCGCAGGAGTTCGCGCCGCAGTTCCCTCCTCAAGTGACCGACATGTCTTACGGCTTCGAGCAGTCCTCGACCGCGCTGCTGTCGAAGGGTGCGACCGCCGCGTGGCACGTGCCGGCGGCCGGCGACGGCTCGCTCGGGTCGGGCTGGACCGCGCCGGCCTATGACGACGCCGCGTGGCCGGCGGGGCCGACGGGCCTGGGCTTCGTCGGCGCCGGGTCGACCGGGTTCGACGTCACGGTGTACCGGGCGAATATCCAGGTGCCCGACCTGGCCACGGCCGAGGCGGTCATCGACGACCCGGCGACGCACGCGAGCATGGCGCACGAGACTGCGGGCGTCATCAACTACCTCAACACCGGCGGCTCGGCGCACTACGGCAGCGACCGCACTTTCCCGGGGATGTCGATCGGCACCGACATCAACGACTTCGTCGTGCTGATCACGGGAGACGTCATCATCCCGGCGGCGGGGCCGTGGACCTTCGGCGTGAACAGCGACGACGGGTTCGGTCTCGAGCTGAGCCGCGAGCCGCAGCTGTTCACCTTCTCGTTTCCGCAGCCGCGCGGCCCGGCGGACACCCTGGCGACCTTCGACCTCCCCGAGGCGGGCCGCTATCACCTGCGCCTGGTGATGTACGAGCGCGGCGGCGGCTCGGAGGTCGAGCTGTTCGCGGCGCAGGGCACCTTGGCCTCCTGGACCGCCGGCGCCTTCGACCTCGTTGGCGACACGGCCGCCGGCGGGCTCGCGGTCAACGGGCTGATCTCCGAGATCGGCACCGACGTGGGCGCCGCCATGCGCGGCGTCAACGCGTCGCTCTGGACGCGCCTCGACTTCAACGTCCCCGATCCCACGGCGGTCGGCCTCCTGATCCTGCGTCTCGAGTATGAAGACGGCGTCGTCGCCTGGCTCAATGGCCAGCAGGTCGCGGCGCGCAACGCCCCCTCGCCCGCGCTCTGGGACTCGACGGCGCTCTCCGACCGCCCGCTCGCCAGCGCCGGCGCGTTCGAGCGGATCGACCTGACCGACTTCACCGGGCTGCTGCTGCCGGGGACCAACGTCCTGGCGCTGCAGGGGCTGAACAACGCCGCAGCCGATCCGGATTTCCTCGTCCTGCCCGACCTGACCTCGGTCGGCGGCGGCAACGACCTCGGGTCGCCGCGCTTCTTCACCACGCCGACCCCGGGCGCGCTCAACTCCGCTCCCGGCTACCCCGCGGTCTCGGCGACGCCGCAGTTCTCGCACCCGAGCGCCACGTTCACGACTCCGTTCTCGCTGACGCTCAGCTCCGCGGCGCCGGCAGGTGTCATCCGGTACACGCTCGACGGCAGCATCCCGACCGCCACCACCGGCACGGTCTACACGGCGCCGATCGCCCTCAGCGACTCGACCCGCGTCACGGCGCGGGTCTTCGAGCCGGGGCTCGCTCCCAGCCGCATCGTCGGGCGACTCTATGGCCGCCTCGATCCATCGGTCACCTCGTTCTCCTCGAACCTGCCGATCGTCGTGGTCCACACCTTCGGCGCCGCCATCGCCGAGGACTGGCTCACGCCGACGCTCACCAGCGTCATCGACACGGGCGCGGGAGGGCGCGCGACCATCACGGACGCCGCCGATTTCACCGGGCCGGCCGGCATCCGCATCCGCGGATCGAGCTCGCGCTCCTTCCCCAAGAAGCAGTTCGCGCTCGAGACCTGGGACGACGACCACAAGGACAAGGACGTCGCCATCCTCGACCTGCCGCCCGAATCCGACTGGATCCTCTACGCGCCGTACTCGGAGAAGGGGCTGATCCACAACGTCATGGCGTACGCCTGGTACAACGCCCTCGGCCGCTACGCGGTCCGCACCCGCTTCTGCGAGCTGTATCTGAAGACGGGCACCGGACCGGTCACCTCCGCCGACTACGCCGGCATCTACGTCGTGATGGAGAAGATCAAGCTGGGACCGGCGCGCGTGAACATCACCGAGCTGCTGCCGACCGACGAGACCGAGCCGGCGATCACCGGCGGCTACATCATCAAGAAGGACCGTCTCGACCCGGGGGATTCCGGCTTCTCGACCTCGACCGGCCAGGTGCTGGCGTACGTGGATCCCAAGGAAGTCGAGATCACCACCGCGCAGGCGGCCTGGCTCAAGGGGTACCTGGACCAGTTCGAATCGGTCCTCTACGGCCCGGGCTACGCCGATCCGGTGAACGGCTACGCGAAGTACATCGACACCGGCTCGTTCATCGACCACCACATCCTGGTCGAGCTGACCAAGAACATCGACGGCTTCCGCCTGAGCAGCTTCCTGTCCAAGGACCGGCTCGGCAAGCTCGACATGGGCCCCATCTGGGACTACAACCTGTCGCTCGGCAACGCCAACTATCTCGAGGGCTGGCTGCCGACCGGCTGGTACCACGACATGCTCGGGGACGGCGACTATCCTTATTACCGGCGCCTGTTCAGCGACCCCGAGTTCGCGCAGCGCTACGCCGACCGCTGGTTCGAGCTGCGCCGCGGGCCGTTCTCCAACGCCGCGCTGCTCGGCAGCTTCGACGGCGCCATCGCGCTCCTGCAGGAGTCGGCGCCGCGCAACTTCCAGCGCTGGCCGATCCTCGGCACCTACGTCTGGCCCAACTGGTACATCGGCACGACCTGGGCCGACGACGTCGCGTGGACGCGCCAGTGGCTTTTGGATCGCCTCGCCTGGTTCGACGCGCAGTTCCCCGCGCCGCCGGCGTTCAGCCGGCCGGGCGGCCCGGTGCCGATCGGGACCAACCTCGCGATCACCGCCGCGACGGGCATCATTCATTACACGCTCGACGGCAGCGACCCGCGACTGCCGGGCGGCGGCGTCTCTCCCGCGGCCATCGTTTACAGCGGGCCGCTGGTGCTGACGCAGCCGACGCATGTGCGCGCGCGCTCGCTGGCCTCCGGCGTCTGGAGCGCGCTGAACGACGCGACTTACGACCCGGTGCCGATCGCCGTCGTCAACGAAGTGCTGCCGGTGAATCTCTCGACCATGGCGGACGAGCACGGCGACCACGATCCGTGGATCGAGATCTACAACCCGTCCGCCGCCGTCGCCGCGCTCGGCGGGATGTTCCTGACCGACGACGCGACGATCCCGGACAAGTGGCCGATCCCCGCCGGCACCGACCTGTGCGGGCACGAGCGGTTGCTCGTCTGGGCCGACGGCGAGCCGTCCGAAGGGCCGCTGCACGCCGGCTTCGCGCTCTCCTCCAGTGCCGGGACCATCTCCCTGTTCGACGCGGCGGGCGTCCTGGTCAACGCGCTGGCGCGGCCGGCGCTGCCTCCCAACGTTTCCTATGGCCGCCAGCCCGACGGCGCATCGACGTTCAGCACCTTCATCCATCCGACGGCGGCCACGGCCAACCAGCCGAACGCCGCGCCCATCATCCTCAACGAGTACAACGGAGTGCTGCCGACGCGCCTGCTGTCGGGAGGCGCCAGCGATCCGTATTGGGGCCGCATCCTCGGGAACGGCGGCGACTGGTTCGAGCTGGTCGTCGTGCAGGATCACCTCGACCTGCGCGGCTTCCGCGTCGTGGTGCGCGACAAGGCCGGGATCGCGGGCGACTCGCAGCAGACCCTGACCTTCGCCAGCAACGCGGCGCTGTCGGACCTGCGCTCGGGCACGATCCTCACCGTCGCCGCCGACCTTATGAGCGACCTGTCGTTCAACCCGTCGGCCGGCGATTTCTGGATCAACCTGCGCTCGGGCGCCTCGGGCGACGGCCAGTACATCAGCGCGCTGCCGTTCTCGGTCTCGAACGACAACACGCAGATCACCCTGCTCGATCGCGACGGCGTCGTCGTCTTCGGCCCCGCCGGCGAAGGGATCAACCCCGCCAGCGGCGTCGGCAACGACGAGGTCCTGAAGCTCGAGGCCGACCCGGGTCCCGGCACCACCGCCGCGTCGGAATTCCGCGATGGGTCGTCGAGCACGTTCGGCGCCCCGAACGTCTGGAGCGGCGGAGCGGCGAGCCAGAACTTCGCGGCGCTGCGCGCCCCGCTGACCTTCGCCTGCTCCGTGGACGCCGACTGCGCCGACGGCAACCCGTGCACCGACGACGCCTGCGTCGGCGGGCACTGTGTCACCACGCCCAACACGGCGGCCTGCGACGACGGCAATCCCTGCACCGGCGGCGACGTGTGCTCGGGCCGCGTCTGCCGCGGCACGACCGTCGGCTCCTGCTGCCAGTCCGCCTGCGCCTGCGAGGACTCGAGCGTCTGCACGCTCGATTTCTGCGGTCCGGCGGGGTGCCAGCACTCCCCCGTCTGCGCGCTGTCCGGAACGGTGCGCTACTACCGCGACGCCACCAACGTGGAGCCCAGCGCCAAGGGCGTCCCGGGAGTCGGCATCGACGCCAACGCCGACGGCATCGCCGACGGCCTGACCGCCGGCGGAGGCGTGTATGCAGCGGGCAACTGGGCCGGCAGCAGCCACGTCGCGCCGCTGTCGTGGCTCGGAGCCCCGCGCGCCGCGTCCGAGAACGGCGCCGTCAGCTCGTTCGACGCGTCGCTGGCGTCACGCTACGCCGTGCAGACGATCGCCCTCTCCACCAACCAGAAGCTCGCCGCCGATGTGAGCGGCAACGGCCAGGTGACCTCGTTCGACGCGGCGCGCATCGCCCAGTTCGCCGTCGGGCTCGCCGATCACTTCGACGTCGCCCTGGCCTCGGGATCCGACTGGCGCTTCCTGCGCTGCGACACGTACTTCAACGAGGCGAGCCACAACTGCGGCGCGCCGCTCTTCACCCACGACCCGCTGACCGGGCCCCAGACCGACGACTTCTACGCGGTCCTCTTTGGCGACGTCTCCGGCAACTGGCAGCCCACAGCAGCGCTGGTCCCCGGTCCGCAGGATCTCGATCGGGGCTGGACTGAGACCGGGGAGCAGGCCGCGGCGCGGCTCGATCGGGACACGGCGGCGCGGCGCAGCGGCGCGGTCCGGCCGCATCCCACGCGCGCCCCGGGTTCCGGCCCGGCGGTGCTGACGCTCGAAGCCGCCGCCGGCAGGCTGGCGCGCGGCGAGCGCCGTCGCATCCTCGTGCGCATCGACCACGCCGACGGCGCCGAGGGGATCGACCTGCGTTTGGCCTATCCGTCGAAGCGCCTCGGGATCATCTCCGTCCAGCAGGCGGGAATCGGCTCGGCACTGTCGCTGGCGACCGGCGACTTCGACGGCGTGCTGCGCCTGGGCTTGTACGGGATCGAGCCGCTGCAGGGTTCGGGAATCCTCGTGGAGATCACCATCGAGGCCTTCCGTCCGCTGGCCCGCCTGCCGGAGCTGCGTCTCGAGGGCACCGCCAACGAAGGCGGCATCGAGCTCGTGATGTCCACGCCGCGCCCGAACCGGTAAGCACCCGCGGAGCGCGCTCCGCTCGCGCCAACCCGAAGTCGTCGATCGCGTTTGACAGTCGCGGGTTTTGGCCGTCATCATCGGGCAACTTTTCGCTCGTGAGTGGGCCAACCAGGGACGGCGCCGGGTCCGGGTTCGCCCGGGAGGTGAAACATGCTCCTCGCCCTCGTTCCGGTCCGTCTTCGTGTCCATCGCGCGGCCGTGGCCTGCATCGCCTGGCTGTCCGGAGTCGCCGTCGTCCTCGCCGTGTCCGGGCCGCCCATCCGCCTGAACACGCGTCTCACCATCCCGATGAACGATCGCGTCGACGGGGCCGCGGTCGGTGACTTCGACCAGGACGGCATCCCCGACATCGCCGTCGTCCACCGGTACCTGGGCAACGGGGTCGTGCTGTTCCGCGGTCTCGGCGCGGGGCGGTTCGTCCAGTCCGCCTCGATCACGACCACCAGCCAGCCGAGCGAAATCGTCGCGGCCGATCTCAACCACGACGGGCGCGTGGACCTGGTGATGACCGGCTCCGGGGCGGCCTTGACGGTCCTGGTGGCGAACGGGCCCGGCAGCTTCCTGGCTCCCGCCTACTACGGCACGACGCAGCGCTCGGACGATCTGGTGGTGGCCGACCTCAATGGCGACACGCACCCGGACGTCGCGATCACGCACGCCTTCACCGGCACCATCGACATCTTCGCGGGCGGCGGCGTCTTCGGGGATTTCGGGCTTCCCAGCACGATCCCCATTCCAGCGACCTCCTCGTCGGGCATCGTCGCCGGCGACTTCAACGGCGACGACGGCACGGACCTGGCGATCGGCGTTGCCTCGGGCATCGTGCTCCTCCCCGGCCATGGCTCCGGAGGCTTCGGGACCGCGGTGACGTCATCCCTCGGATCGGGAACGAGCGACCTCGCGACGGACGATTTCGACGCCGACGGCGTTGCCGATCTCGCGACCATGGATCGGGTCGCCGGCGCGGCCCTCGTCCTGCACGGGACCGGGGACGGACACTTCACGCTGGCCCGGACGATCCCGGTGGCCTCGCAGGTCGACGCGCTCACCACGGGGGATCTGAACCTCGACGGCCGTCCCGACCTCATCGTCGGCGGGTCGGATCAGCCGGTCTTCGTGTTTCTCGGGAACGGGCCCGGGCAGTTCGGCGCGGGGGTTCCGTACCTGACCGGCGCGCTCCCCGACACGCTCATCGTCGCCGACCTCGATCAGGACGGCAGGCGGGATCTCCTGACCGGGAACACGCTCGGGAACGACCTGTCGCTGCTGCGCGGCGACGGACTCGGCCGGCTCGCCGCCGAGACGTCGATTCCCTTCACGTGGGAGACCCCCGACATCGGGGCGGCCGACTTCGACGGCGACGGCATGACCGACCTGGCGGTGCTGCAGTCCGACGGTCCCGCCATCTTCGAGTGCACGCCGCCCGTCGGCCCGATCGACTGCGGGCCCCGCATGACGGTCGAGGTCCTGCCCGGGACGGGGCAAGGGCAGTTCGGCGCAGCGCTGTCGTCCCCCACGCGCTGCGCGCCCTCCGCCCTGGCGATCGGCGACTTCAACGGCGACGGGCGTCTCGACGTCGCGACCACGAATCGGGGCGCCCGCGATGCGTTCGGGATCTGCTTTCCACCCAGCATCTCGGTTCTGGCCGGCGACGGCCACGGGCACTTCACGACCTTCGCCGACCTGCAGGTCCCGGACCTGCCGGACGACGTGGTCGCCGGAGACTTCAACGAGGACGGCCGCGTGGACTTCGCGGTGGCGTACGGTGACGCGGGACTCGTCTACGTCTACCGCACCGCTCCAGGAGGGTCGCTCGTCCTGATGAGCGGCTTCTTCGTCCCGTCGCAGCCCCGCTTCCTCGCCGCCGGGGATCT
Source organism: Candidatus Polarisedimenticolia bacterium (assembly GCA_036005805.1). Taxonomy (GTDB): domain Bacteria; phylum Acidobacteriota; class Polarisedimenticolia; order Gp22-AA2; family Gp22-AA2; genus DASRAU01. The sequence goes on from DASYQE010000142.1 coordinate 11,251, forward strand.
GAACGGCGACGGCCATCTCGACCTGGCGATGTCGCTGCAGTCGTATGGCTACGTCGCGGTCCTGCACGGTGACGGCACGGGGGCGGTCCCGTTCGCGGAGATGTGCCCTCCCGGTGGCTCCGCCGGAGCGCCCGGCCCCCTCTCGATCGGGGACTTCGACGGCGACGGCAAGGCCGACATCTCCGTGATCGGCACGAATTCCGTGCGGGTCATGCACTCCGACAGTGGCGGCCACTTCTGTGTCGTGCCCTCCGACGTGATTGCGGTGACGGCCGGCGCCCGGGGTCTCGGCGCGCGCGACCTCAACGGCGACGGCATCGGCGACCTGCTGGTGACCGACGGCTCATCGCGCCTGTCGGCCGTCGCGGGCACCCAGCCTCTGTCGGGAGCGAAGCCCGACACCTACGGCGCCAACTGGGCGAGCGCCGTGGCCACGGCCGACTTCGACGGTGACGGCCTGCCCGACGTCGCAGTGGCGAGTCCCGGCGGGCGCGTCGTCTCGGTGGTGCGCAACCTCACTTCGGTGGCGACGTTCCTGACGTTGACGCTGAACATTTCGCCGGCCGATGGTCCGCCCTCCGGCGGCGCGGGGGCGATCGTGTCCTGGACCGGCGTGGTCGGGGCCACGCATTACGACGTCCTGCGCGGCGACCTCGAGGCCCTGCGGTCCGGGCACGGCGATTTCGGCGTCGCCGTCGAAGCCTGCATGGCGGACGACCTCGCCTCGACGCTCGTCGCCGAGTCCGAGCTTCCCGCCGAAGGCGATGGCTGGTGGTACCTCGCACGGCCGTTGTTCCCCGCCGGCCCTGGCTCCTACGACGGCGAGGGTGCGGGCCAGGTCGGCTCCCGCGACGCCGAAATCGCCGCCTCGGCCCTGGCGTGCCCGTGAAGGGCTGAAGACTTTCGCGCACCTGTCGAGGGATGTGCACCAGCGCACACCTCTGCGCATCCTTGCCCCACTCGCCTGAACCGGGCTCGAAGCTTGAGCCCGGCGGTGACAATGGCAGGGCCGAGCCCAAGTTCAGCTGTTTCAGAGACTTGTCGGCGCGAAGCGGCGGGAGTCTCGACCCAAGACCCGCCCTCCGCAGCCCTGATGAGCGCTGGCATGCAGCATGTAATACAGCCGGCTCGGGAACAGGGAGACAGCAGATGACCCAGAGTCAGATGAACCACGACGTCGAGTACAACGACCCATTCGAGCGCAGGCGGACGAATCGCGCGGTCTTCATCATGGTGGCGATGGTCTTTGCCGCGATCGCTCTCAACGATGGAATCCAGTCCTTCATCAAGCGCACCCAGGGGTCCGCCATCGCGCGCTCCATGACGCCCGGGAAGGCCGCCACGACGATGCCCCGCCTCGACCTCCACGACGACTCGACCCTCGAGGTCCACTGAGCCCCCGGGCTTCTGGCACAATGCACCGGTGATTCCCCGGAACGTCGGAGGTCCCCGTGTGCAGGAACATCAAGACCCTTTTCAATTTCGAGCCGCCCGCAACGGATGAAGAGATTCGCGCTTCGGCGTTGCAGTTCGTCCGGAAGCTGAGCGGCTTCAACAAGCCGTCGAAAGCGAACGAAGCGGCGTTCGACCTCGCCATCGAACAGGTGACCGAAGCGGCGCGGACCCTCGTGCGTTCGCTCGTCACCGTCGCTCCCCCGCGCGACCGCGAGGCCGTCAAGGCCAGAGCCATGGCCGACGCCGCCCGCCGTTTCGGGAAGAGCTGAAATCGCCGGGGCCGCGTGAATCGGTTCCTGGAGGCCCAGGAAGGTGTCCACGCTCGGGCGCTCGCCGAGATCCGTCGCGGCCGCAAGCAGTCGCACTGGATGTGGTTCGTCTTCCCGCAGCTTGCCGGGCTGGGGATGAGCGCGACCTCGCAACGGTACGCCATCCGGGATCTTGCGGAGGCGAAGGCCTACCTCGCGCACCCGGTGCTCGGAGCACGGCTGCTGGACGTCGCCGAGGCGGCCTGCGGCGTGGAAGGACGCTCCGCCTTCGAGATCTTCGGCTCCCCCGACGACCTGAAGCTCCGCTCCTGCGCCACGTTGTTCGCGCGGGTCTCGCCGCCGGGCTCCGTCTTTCACCGCCTGCTCGACAGGTACTTCGGTGGCGAGCCCGACGAAAAGACCCTGCGCCTCCTGGACCTGGCGCAGGAGTCACCGGGTCATTAACTTACGCGACGTGAGTCCGCTGCCCCGGACGAGTCCGCCGCCGCTTCCCCCTCGAGGAGCGCACCCATCCGACCGCCCGCCGCGCGGTCCTGAAGTCCTGCGCCGCTCGGTCGTGGTGTTCGCCGCGTTCCTCGGCTGCGGGCTGATGCTCTGGCCCATCCCCTACCGTCAGGTCAGCCTGCCCGGGAATCCCAGCCCATCGCTCCTGTTCCTGCTGGGTGGAGGGGTTGCCTTCGTCGCCGCCTTTCTCGTCCGGCCGACCTTCCCGGCCGCCTTGATGACCGTGCCGGTGGGTTACGCGCTGGCCGTCGTCGCGCGGGTCGCGGTCGAGACCTGGCGCGATCCGACGTCGCACAACCTCTGGCCGTTCGAGGTGGTCATCATGGGCGGCATCGGCTTCCTGGCCAGCCTGATCGGCGTGACAATCTCGCGGCTCGTCCAGAGACTGCTGCCCGCCCGCGCGATCACCTGAAAACAAAACACCGCCGCCCCGTTGAGCCGAGGCGGCGGTGCTCTGCGTTCCGCGATTTTCAGCCGACGCGCTTAGTGCCCGCCGTGCTTGCCGCCCTGCTGCTTCTGCGGCTTGTCCTGGTGCTGAGGCTGGCCTGAATGCTGAGGCTTCGCGCCCGCGTGTCCCTGTTGCGGGTGCGCGGGCTGCTGGGCGTGGGCCGGCGGTCCGTACATCTGTTGCCCATGCGGCTGCGCGTGTCCCTGCTGGGCGCGGGCCTGCGGCTGGTGCGACTCGGGCGGCGGATTGGCTTGTGACGGCCGGCCCGCCTGCGCCTGGTGCCGCGAGGGCTCGGGCCGGGCCGCCGGCGCCGGGTGATGCACCGGCTGCGGTGCTCCGGAACGCCGCGACAGCTCCGGCGCGGTGACGCGCGGCGCGCCGCCGCCCGTGTACCGGTCCGCCCGCACTTCCTGAGCGTCGAATCGACCGTTCGGCGCCACGTGCTTCACGCGCGCGATCGGCTCGGTGCGGATGGTGCGTCCGGTCGCCCGCTCGATGCCGCGCGGGTCCGGGCCGCGGTTGACGACGATGTGGTTCTGGACCGTGATGTTGTTGACGATGTGGGTGCGCGAGATGGCGACGTTCACGTCGGCGCGCGGCACGGCGTAGCCGCGGACGCGCGGCGCCAGGAACGAGCGCGCCGGAACGAAGACGCAGCGATCGGGCCCGAAGCTGGCGAACGAGATCGACGTCCCGACGACGTACCGCGGAGGCACCGGAGCCCAGCCGATGTAGTCGGGGCCCGACGAGAACACGACCCACGACGGCGCCCAGACGTAGCCCGGAACCCAGATCCAGCCGAGCGCCGGGTCGAGAGCCCACGTGCCGTAGTGATAGGGGACGGAGCCCCACGCGTAGTCCGACACCCAGGCCCAGCCGTAGTCGGTGTAGGCCCAGTGGCCGTCATAGTAGGGGTTCCACCCCGCGGCGTATTCATAAGGACGCCACACCTGGCCGTAGTTCGCCGACACCGCCCAGGTGCCGTACGGGCTCAGGTTGGAATAGAAGAAGCTGAACGAAACGTCGGCGCTCGCCGGCTTCGACAGGGCTCCCGAGAACAGAACCACCGCCAGCGCGGCGGCCACAACCGTCGCACGTCTCATCATCGAAGTCTCCCTCCAGGTACGCCCGAATTTCTTTCGGATACGCCCGGGGACTTTTGCAGCATCCATGCCACACCGATC
>DASYQE010000143.1:0-2434 GCA_036005805.1 Candidatus Polarisedimenticolia bacterium
CGTCTGGTGCGCGGCGGGGTCACCGACTACGTCGTCAAGCATCGCCTGGCCCGGGTCGTCCCTGCGGTCCACCGGGCGCTCCTCGAGGCGACCGAGAGGCGCCACCGGCTGGAGGTGCAGCGCTCTCTGGACGAGGAGCGGCTCTTCCTCAAGGCGCTGCTCGAGAGTCTCGACAACGGCATCGTCGCCTGCGACGCGCGCGGCGCCCTGACGCTGTTCAACCGCGCCACGCGGGAGATGCACGGGCTCCCGGAGCGGCCGCTGCCGCCCGGGCGCTGGGCGGAGCACTACGGCCTTTTCCTGGCGGACGGAAAGACGCCGATGCCGCAGGAGGAGATTCCCCTCTATCGCGCCCTGCAGGGGGACGTCTTGAGCCACGTCGAGATGGTGGTGGTGCCGCACGGGCAGCAGCCGCGGCGCCTTTTGGCCAGCGCGCGGCCCATCCTCGACTCCGGAGGCCGCAGGCTGGGAGCCGTCGCGGCGCTGCAGGACGTCACCGGGCAGCGCAGTCTGGAGGCGCAGCTGCGCATGGCGCAGAAAATGGAAGCGGTCGGCAGGCTGGCGGGGGGGGTGGCGCACGACTTCAACAACCTTCTGAGCGTCATCCTCGGTTACACCGAGATGGTGCTCGCCACGGGCGACGTCTCCGATCGCGTCCGCGAGAACCTGGAAGAGGTGAACCACGCCGCGCAGCGGGCGGTGGAGCTGACCCGGCAGCTGCTCGCCTTCAGCCGCAAGCAGATCGTCGAGCCGCGCGTCCTCGATCTCGGCGGGCTGGTGCAGGGGATGGAGAAGATGCTGCGCCGGCTCATCGGCGAGGACGTCCGGCTGACGACTGAGCTCGCGGCGGATCTCGGCCGCGTCAAGGCCGACCCGGGGCAGATCGAGCAGATCGTCATGAACCTGGCGGTCAACGCCCGCGACGCCATGCCCCAGGGTGGGACGCTCCTTTTGCGCACCGCCGATCAGCGGCTCGACGCGGCATTTGTCCGCAGTCACCTGGGCGCGTGTGCCGGCGACTACGTGCTCCTGGAGGTCCGCGACTCCGGCTGCGGCATTCCGCCCGACATCATGGGAAAGATCTTCGAGCCGTTCTTCACGACCAAGTCGGAGGGGAAGGGCACCGGGCTCGGCCTCGCCATGGTGTACGGCATCGTCAAGCAGAACGGCGGCTACATCGATGTCGAGAGCGAGCCCGGGCGGGGGACGGTGTTCCGCGTCTACCTGCCGCGCGTCCAGGAGCGGCCCGAGAGCCTGGCCGGTTCCCCCGCGCGCTCCGCCGCGGGGGGAACGGAAACCGTCCTTTTGGTCGAGGACGAGCCGAGCCTGCGGACCCTCATCGGCAACACCTTGCGGGCTCACGGGTACAGCGTCCTCGAGGCCGGCGACGGTCCTCAGGCGCTGGCGCTGTGCTCCGGCCACCACGGGCCCATCCATCTCATGCTGTCGGACTTCGTGCTGCCGGGCCTGCGCGCCGACGCCCTGGTGCGCCGCGCCGCGGTGATCCATCCGGAGATGCGCGTCATCTACATGACCGGCTACATCGACGACACGGTGGTGCGCGACGGTGTCCTCGATCCCGGCGTCGCCTTGCTGCAGAAGCCGTTCGAGACCTCGGTCCTGCTGCGCCGTCTGCGCGAGCTCCTCGACGGGGCCGATCGCTCCGCCGCCTGACCCGAAGTCAGAGCAGGACGTCCCGCCTGGAGGTGATGAGAATGCCGGTGCAGCCGGTCTCGCTCCAGACGCGCCGATCCCGCGTGCCGGGCTCCGACCGGAGATAGTCCCCGGCGACGAGCTTGCGGTCGTCGACCGCAAGCTCCCCTTCGAGCATGTGCAGCTCTTCGATGCCGGCGTGGACGTGGGGCGGGTACTCGGTCCCGGGCGCCAGCCGCACGAGCAGGGTGACGCGGTCTCTCTCTGCGTCGGTCGCGAGGAACCGGCAGGAGATTCCGGGTGCGACTTCCTCCCATTCCGGCTCGTGCCATTCCACCTGCGGCGACAGGGGCGCCTCGGCGCCGATACGCCGGGCCAGCTCGTCCCGCAGCGATGGAGACGGCCGGAGCAGATCGCCGGGCCAGGCCACCAGGGCATCGGCAACGGGATGGAGCGCCAGGAGCTCCCGCCGGCAGTCCGGGCAGGCGGTGATCTGCGCCTCGACGGCCGCGACTTCGCCGGCCGGCAGCGCCTGGAAGGCGTACCGGCACACCGATTCCACGTGGGCCACTCCGTGCCCGCTCGCGCGGCGGCTCATGGGGCGCTCCTGGTTTCGGCCAGCGCCTGGCGGAGCTTACCCAGTCCGGAGCGGATGCGGGTTTTCACGGTTCCGAGCGGCTCGTGCAGGCGGGCCGCCGCTTCCCGATGCGTCAGCTCGGAGAAAAACGAAGCCTCGATGGCCTGTCGTTCCGGCGATGAGAGCGCCTGCAAGGCCCGCTGC
>DASYQE010000144.1:0-29714 GCA_036005805.1 Candidatus Polarisedimenticolia bacterium
CCTCTGCGGGCGCGGCAGGAGGGGCTGCGCCAGGTCCAGGATGGCCTCGGCCATGGCCTCCTTGCTCATCAGCGGCAGCTCGACGACCTGGCCGCGCGCATCGAGGACCAGGGCCCGGTTGGTGGCGGCCTCGAATCCTTCCCCGGCGACGCCGATGCGGTTGGCGACGATGAGATCGAGGTTCTTGCGACGCAGCTTGCCGCGCGCATTGGCTCTGAGATTCCCGCTTTCCGCCGCGAAGCCGACGAGCACCTGGTGTGGTTTCTTGCGCCGGCCGATCTCGGCCAGGATGTCGGTCGTCGGAAGGAGGCGCGTCGCGACGGCGCGATCGCCGCGGCCGCCGGTGCGGCCCCGCTTCGCGTAGACCTCCTTCTTGAGCTTGCCGCGGGCCCGCGTCTCCGGGCGGTAGTCCGAGACGGCGGCCGCCTTCAGCACCAGGTCCGCCCCCTGGAACTGGTTGAGCGTGGCCCGGAGCATTTCGTCCGCGGTCACCACCCGGACGACCTTCACGCCCTCGGGCGGCGCGAGCTGTGTCGGCCCTGAGACGAGCGTCACCTCCGCGCCGCGGGCGCGGGCCGCGGCGGCGAGCGCATAGCCCATGCGGCCGGTGGACGGATTGGAGATGAAGCGGGCGGGGTCGAAGGGTTCGCGGGTCGGTCCCGCGGTCACGAGGACGCGGCGGCCTTCGAGGGGACGCCCCTCAGGCGGCCCCGGGCGGTGCGCACTTTTTTTTTGAGCCGATCGAAGATGGCATCGACGATCGTCTGCGGTTCCGCCATGCGCCCGATCCCCTCGTCGCCGCAGGCCAGTTCGCCCGCGACCGGGTCGATCACCGCCACGCCGCGCTGGCGGAGCGTCTGGAGATTGGCGCGCGTCGCGGGGTGCTCCCACATCCCGACGTTCATCGCGGGAGCGACCAGGACGGGCGCCCGGACGGCCAGGTGGAAGGTGCTCAGGAAATCGTCGGCCAGGCCGTGAGCCAGCTTCGCGAGGATGTCGGCGGTGGCGGGGGCCACCACCATCAGGTCGAGCCCGCGCGCGAGCGTGATGTGCTCGATGTCCGACCCGGCCGCGCCGCGCCACGGATCCGACAGGACCCGGTGACCCGAGAGGGTCTCGAGGGTGAGCGGCGTGATGAAGCGCCGCGCATTGCGGGTCATGAGGACGTGCACCTCCGCCCCGCCGCGCCGCAGGCCCCGGACGATCTCCGCCGCCTTGTAGGCGGCGATGCCGCCGCTGACGCCGAGCGCGATGCGGGGAGGGCCGTCACTCACCCGGAGGAACTCCCTCGTCGATGGCGTACGGCTCGGTGGTCACCTCGCTGACCTCCGTCTGCACCGGGATCTCCTCGGGGAACGGGCCGTAGCTGTACGGGATGACCCCGGCCAGGACCTCCTCCTGGGCGATGGTCATCGACTTCTGCGACAGGCTTTCGATGCGCGCGCGGGCGCCCCGCTGCAGCTGCTTGCAGCGCTCGGCCGCGATGGTGATGAACTCGAACTTGTTGCCGATTGAATCGAGGCGAACCATCGAACCTCCCTGGACCATCGAGCCTCCCGGGCAAGGAATCCGGGCCCCGGGTCCGGGGCCGGATGGAAAGCGCGCATTGTACCTCAGGAGACGGGGTGGTCGGGCCCGAAGCCGGCCTGGATGCCGGCGACGCGCTCCTTCAGCCGCGAGGTCCGGCAGCGGGTCGCGACGACGATGGAGCGCAGGCGATCGAAGGCGGCGTCGAGGTCGTCGTTGACCACCTGGTAGTCGTACTCGCCCGCCCGCGCCACCTCGGCGGCGGCGAGGCGCAGTCGCTTCTCGAGGCTCTCCTCCGACTCGCTGCCGCGGGCCACCAGCCGGGCCCGCAGCGCCTCGGGTCCGGGCGGGAGGATGAAGATCAACACCGCCTCGGGCCGCAGGCGCCGCACCGCCATGGCGCCCTGCGTGTCCACGTCGAGCAGCACGTCGCGTCCCTCGCGGAGGACCTCCTCGACCTGGCGGCTGGAGGTGCCGTAGAGCTCGCCCCCCACCACGGCCCATTCCAGGAATTCATCGGCCTTGCGGCGCGCCTCGAATTCCTCCCGGGTGACGAAGTGGTAGTCCACGCCGGGCCGCTCGCTGGCGCGCTGCGGCCGGGTGGTGTGCGAGACGGAGAAGACCAGCCCCGGCAGCGCCTGCAGGAGGCGGCGGCACAGCGTCGTCTTCCCGGCCCCCGAGGGGGCGGAGACCACCAGCAACCCGCCCGACCCTTTGCTCATTCGAGGTTCTGCGCCTGCTCGCGGATGGTCTCCACGGCCGACCGCAGCCGCAGCGCCGCCTGGCAGATCGGCAGAGCCTCCGCCTTGCTGGCGATGGTGTTCGACTCGCGGTTCATCTCCTGCATCACGAAGTCGAGCATCTTCCCGGCGGGCGACTCCCGGCCTTCGAGGAGGCCCCGCGCCTGCTCGAGGTAGCCGCCGAGGCGCACCAGCTCTTCGCTGATGTCCACCTTGTCGGCGAGCAGCGCCACCTCCTGCGCGAGGCGCGCCGGGTCGATGGCCGCGTCCTGGAGGAGCGGCGCCAGGCGCTCGCGCAGGCGGGCGGCGAGGCGATCCGGCTCGCGCGCCGTGTCGGACGCGATGACGGCGACGTCCCGCTCCATCGCATCCAGGCGGGCGCGCAGGTCGGCGGAGAGCCGCGTCCCTTCCGCGCGGCGCCCGGCGTCGAAGGCCTCGAGCGCGGCGGCGAAGGCCGTGCGCAACAGCCCGGTCGCGAGGGCCGGATCGGCCGCCTCTTCCCCCGTCATCTGCACGACGCCCGGCAGCGACAGGAGCGCCGCCGCAGGAAGCGCGGGCCCGAGGCGGTGGCGCCTGGCGAGCCGGCGCGCCGCCTCGACGTACTGGGCCGCGATGGCGTCGCGGATCTCCAGCCGCCCCTCGCCGTCGCCGGCGGCGAGCAGGGTCGCGGTCGCCTCGACGCGCCCGCGCACCAGCCGCTCCTGCAGGAGGCGGCGCAGCTCCGGCTCGCTCGACGCCACCTCCGGCGGCAGCCGCAGGCGGACGTCGAGCACGCGGTTGTTGAATCCCTTGATCTCGACCGTGAGGCGCAGGCCGTCCCGCTCGGCGAGGCCGCTGCCGAACGCGGTCATGCCGCGCACGCCCCGCTCCGCCGCCGTGGAAGTTCCGATCGCCCGTGCCCTTCGTTCCGTCATCGTGCACCGCCGCGCGCGGCCGCGATCATATCCCAGGCGATGTGCGCCGCCCGTCCGATGGCGCCCGGCTCTCCGAGGCGCGCCCGCACCGTTTGCAGGTCCCTTCGCATCGCCTCGGCGCGGGCCGGATCGGTCAGCAGCTCGCGCAGCGCCCGGGCGATCGGGGGCCCCTGGCACTCGTCCTGGATCAGCTCGGGCACGACCCGGCGCCCGGCGATGAGGTTCGGCATCCCGACGTGCGGCAGGTCGGTCAGGCGCCGCGCCAGGGCGTAGGTCATCGGGTTCATCCGGTAGACGATCACCATCGGCGTCCCGAGCAGCGCGGTCTCGAGCGTGGCGGTGCCCGAAGCCACGACCGCGGCATCCGCCGCCGCGACGGCGTCGTAGCGATCCTCCCGCACCAGGACCGGCAGCGGCTGCCCGGGCAAAGCCGCTCGAGCCAGGGCGCGGATCTCCTCCTCGCGCCGCGTCGGCGCGACCGTGAGCAGGCTCTGCACATCCCGGAATTCGGATCGCAGTGTCGCCAAGGCTTCGAGCATCGGCGGCAGGTGGGTGGCGACCTCGTTGCGCCGGCTCCCCGGCAGAAGCGCCACGACCGGGCGATCGGGGTCGAGCCCGAGGCGGGCGCGCTCCTGGCGGCGGTTGCGGTGCGTGCGCACGAGGTCGAGGAGCGGGTGTCCGACGAACGTGACCGGCACGCCGGCCTCCCGGTAGATCGCCTCCTCGAACGGCAGGATCACGAGCATCCGATCGACGAGGCCCGCCATGCGGCGCACCCGCCCGCGCCGCCACGCCCACACCTGCGGACTGACGAAGTACAGCACCGGCACAGAGGCATCGCGGGCGCGGGCGGCCAGGCGCAGGTTGAAATCGGGGTAGTCGATGAGGATCGCGAGGTCGGGTCGCGTCGCCGGATCCGCCAGCACGCGCGAGGCGGCGCGGAAGGCCTTCCAGATGGCGCCGAAACGCGCCGCGACCTCGACGATGCCGGTCACGCCGAGCACGGCGGCGTCGGCGAGCGGATCGAGCCCCGCCGCGCGCATGGCGTCGCCGCCGATGCCGGTGAAGACCACCGGCGGGACCGGGGACGAGGCCGCTCGTTCCCGCATGGCGGTCTGGATCAGGCCGCCGTAGAGATCGCCCGAAGCCTCCCCCGCCACGATCAGAACGCGCGCCGGCCTCGTCATGCCTTTCCTCCGAGCCCGGCGATGGCCTCCGCGCGCGCCCCGGCCGCGCGTGCCTCGGCGCGCGCCGTCAGGTCCTCGAGGATGCGCTCGAGGTCGGCGCGGATTCGCTCCATGGTGTCGCGATCGGCCCGCGCCTCGACCGAAATCGGGTCGCCGTACACGAAGACGCCGCGCGCGAACGGCTGCGGCACGAAGAATCGATCCCAGGAGCGCAGCCGCGATCCGCGGGAGGCCGCGAACGCCACGGGGACGATGGGCGCCCTTCCGAGCCGGGCGGCTTCCACGACTCCGACCTGCACGCGGTGGCGGGGCCCGCGCGGGCCGTCGGTCGCGAAGGCGGCGTCGCGACCGGCGCGCAGGTGCCGGATCATCTCCACCAGCGCCGCCGCCCCGCCGCGGCCGGTCGATCCCCGCACCATGAGGTGTCCGAAGCGCTCGAGCGTGCGCGACACGTATTCGCCGTCGCGGTGCCGGCTGGAGAGCACCGCGAGTGTCCTGCCGTACGACTGTCCGAGATAGGAATAGGTCATCAGCAGGAGCTGATCGTGGAAGAAGGCGTGCACGTAGGGGCGGCCCGCCCGGTGGAGCTCGCGCACCACGCCGTCGTTCTCCCAGGTCAGACGCAGGGTGCGGCGCAGCGTCCGGATGAGACCGGACGCCAGCACCGGCAGCCACCTTCGTCCCCAGGCGCTGCGCGTCACAGGGTCACCCGGAACAGCCTGTCCGGAAGGAAGCGAGTGATGGGCTGGAGGTGAGGAGCACGCGGCGTGGAGATCGGGTGCGCGTCACGCGCGGTGGATTATACTGCGCGGCCCGGGAGACCGGGCCGCGCGACAGTGTCGTCCGCGGGGCCGCGGGGGGACCATGCGAGCGAAGAAACGACGTCCGGCGCAGGAACGGTCGCGGGGCCGCAGGAAGCGGATCGTCATCACCGGCGGCGCCGGCTTCATCGGATCGCACCTGTGCGATCACTTCCTCGCGCGCGGGTTCGATGTCATCTGCGTCGACAACCTGCTCACCGGATCCACCGAGAACCTCGCGCATATCCGCAATCCCCGCTTCCAGTTCATCCACCAGGACCTGACGAACTACGTCTACCTCCCTGGTCCCATCGATTTCATCCTGCACTTCGCCAGTCCCGCGAGCCCCAAGGACTACCTCGAGCTGCCCATCCAGACGCTCAAGGTGGGCTCGCTCGGCACCCACAAGGCGCTCGGGCTCGCGAAGGCGAAGGGGGCGCGGCTGCTGCTCGCCTCGACCTCCGAGGTCTACGGGGATCCGCTGGTGCACCCGCAGAAGGAGTCGTACTGGGGGAACGTCAACCCGGTGGGTCCGCGCGGCGTCTACGACGAGGCGAAGCGCTTCGCCGAGGCGATGACCGTGGCGTACCGCACCGCCGAGGGCGTCGACACCACCATCGCGCGCATCTTCAACACCTATGGCCCGCGCATGCGCCTGCAGGATGGTCGCGCCATCCCGGCGTTCATGAGCCAGGCGCTCACCGGCCGCCCGGTCACCGTCTTCGGCGACGGCAGCCAGACGCGCTCGTTCTGCTACATCGACGACATGGTGCGCGGCATCGAGGCGCTGCTGCTGTCGGGGCACTCCGGCCCGATCAACATCGGCAACCCGCGCGAGATGACTCTGCTCGAGATGGCCCGCGCCGTGATCACGCTCACGGGCTCGCGGAGCCGCATCGTCCACCGGCCGCTGCCCACCGACGACCCCAAGGTCCGGCAGCCGGACATCCGGCTGGCGCGGAAGGTGCTGCGCTGGGAGCCCCGCGTCGACCTGCAGACGGGGCTGCGCCACACGGTGCGCTACTTCAAGAGTCGCCTGGGGCGGCGCTGATCGGGAAGCCCGCGCCTCTCGTCAGGGCTTGACGGCGCAGGCGATGAAGTGCGAGCGCAGGAACGGCAGGCGCTCGAACGCCCCGCACAGACCCTCGGAGATCGGCGCCAGCCGGCGGACCAGCGGCGGGAGCAGGGTCACGCTCCTGAGCCGCAGGGGCCAGCCGGGGAACGCGCCGCGCAGCTCCGCCGCGCTCACCGGGCGCGTGTTCCGGTTCCAGGGATTGGGATAGCGCGTGTCGTAGGAGATGAACGCCCCGCCCGGCTTCAGCACCCGGGCGCCCTCCGCGTAAATGGCCGACCGGCGGGAGGCGTCGAGCACCGAGGAGATCATCGTGGACTGGAAGACCAGGTCCACGCGCGCGTCGCCGATCGGCAGTTGCGTCGCGTCCGCGACGGCCGCGGGAAGACCCGGGAGCTGGCGGCGCGCCGCGCGCAGGTCCGGTGCCACGAGATCCAGGGCGACGATCCCGGACCGCGGCCACCCCAGGCGGTCCATCTCGACGCAGTCGATGCCGCCGCCGGCGCCCAGGTCGAGGACCAGGGCGTCCTGGCGCGGCAGGCCGAGGCTCGCCAGGAGCGGCCGCAACGCTTCCCATTTGCCGCGGTGGATGAGGTGGGGACCCGGGCCGCTCCAGCGGCGCAGGTAACGCTCCTCGCGGTACGTCGCCTCGTAGAGGCGGCGGATCCGCGCGTGCTCTTCAGGATCGGAGCCCCGGGGGTTCGGCTCCGGATCGGCGCGGACCATCCGCGGGACGGGCCGGCCGCTACCCGGCGAAGCGCCCGCGCGTGCCGGCGTCGTCGCGCGACGGGCCCGAGGCCACCTTGGCCTGCGCTGTCTTGCGGCGGCGTCCCGTGCGCGCACCGGCCTCGCCGTAGTAGTAGTAGCCCAGGTAGTAGTAGTCGCGGTAGTGCGAGCGATCGAGGTCGACGTTGTTGAGCACGGCGCCGACGACGTTCGGGCTGACCTTGCGCAGCGTGACGATGGAGCGGCGGATGAGCTCCTTGTCGTTGCCGTTGTGCTTGATCACGAACATCACGAGGTCGCACATCGACGCGAGGATCGAGGCGTCCGCCAGCGACACCACCGGCGGCGAGTCGATCAGGACCCAGTCGAAGCGGCGCTTCAGCTCCTGCAGGAGGCCGGTGAAGCGATCGTGGCCGAAGACCTCGGCCGGATTCGGCGGAATCGGCCCGCAGGTGATGGCGGACAGGTTCGGCGTCGACGTCGGCTTGAGATAGGCGTTCAGGTCGTCGTCGGGCGACAGGATGTAGTTGGTGACCCCGTGCTCGCGCGCCACGTCGAGCCGCTGGTGGATGGTCGGGCGGCGCAGGTCGCAGTCCACGATGACGACGCGCTCCCCCGCCGAGGCCAGGGTCCGCGCCAGCTGCACGGTCGTCTGGCTCTTGCCTTCCTGCGGTCCGGCGCTGGTGACCAGCACGGCGTTGGTGGTGCGTGCCTTGCGCGAGAACAGCAGGCTGGTGCGCAGCGTCTGATACGCCTCGCGCACCGCGTTGCGCGTCGCCTCGGTGTCGCGCGGCACGATCGCCAGGAGGTTGAGCCCGAGGAACTGCTCCACGTCCTCGCTGGTGCGGATGGTGTTGTCGAGGTAGTCGAGGAAGAAAACCGCCGCGATCCCGAGCAGCAGCGCCAGGAGCATCCCCGCCGCCATGTTCAGCACCGTGCGCGGCTTCACCGCCACCTTGGGCACCGGGGCGCGATCCAGGATGCGCAGGTTGTTGGTCATCAGGCTGGCGCTGATGTCGATCTCCTTCATCCGGCTGCTGATCAGGTCGTAGATCCGCTTGGCCTCGGTCGCCTCGCCGCGCAGCTGGTCGTAGCCGGTCGCCTTCTGGTTGATCTGCAGCGACTCGGACCGGGTGCTCTCGATCTCGCGCGCCAGCTCCTGCTGGCGGTCCTGGATGAGCGCGAACTCGGTCTTGAAGTTGGAGACGATGCGCTCGGCCTCGGTGTTGATCCTCTGGTTGAGCTTGTCGAGCTCGCTCTTCATCTCGAGGACCTTGACGTGCCGCTCCTTGTAGGTGATGAGCAGCTTCTGGTACTCGCGCTCCAGCCCGACGCGCTCGTGCGTCAGCTCCTGCACCGTCTTGTCGGCGCTGATCTCCGGGATGCTGTCGAACGATCCGCCCGATTTCCGCACCTGGTCCACCTGGCGCAGCAGGCTCTCGAGGGTCCCCTTGCGCACCTGGGTCCGGGTCAGCTCCTCCTGGAAGGTGGAGAGCTTGTCGTTGGTGATCTTCTGCTGGTTCTCCGGCACGTAGAGGTTCGCCTTCTCGGCGAACTCGAAGGTGTCCTTCTGCGTGTCCGCCAGGCGGGTGCGCAGCGGCTCGATCTCCTTGAGGAGCGACTGCACCGCGGTCGAGGCGGCCTCCACGCCGAGCTCGAGGTTGCGATCCACGTAGGCCTCGGCCACCGTGTTGGTCCAGGTGGCGACCTCCTCGGGATTGGTCCCCTCGAGGGAGATCTCGACGATGCCGGTGTCCTTGATCGGCTCGATGTGCACCATGCTGCGGAAGGCTTCGATGGGATCGCTGGCCTTCTGGAACATCGGGTGGTTGTAGAGGTCGAGGCGATCGAAGACGCGCGTCGCGACCGCGCGGCTGCGGATGATCTCGTACTGCGTGTTGAAGTAGCGCTCTTCGGCGATCCAGCCGAAGCCGGACCCGCCCATCTCGCCGACGTCGGCGACCGGCGCGACCTTGCGCGAGTTCAGCTGGATCTCGACCGACGCCTGGCCGCGATAGATCGGCTTCTGCGTGAACGTGCCGATGGCGACGAGCGTGGTGATGACCACGAAGATGGCGGCAATCGTCCAGCGTCCGCGCCAGAGGATGCGCCAGTAGTCGAGGATGTGCACTTCGCGCCGGTCGGCGCCCGTGGGGGCTGGGCTGTTGATCATGGCGGAAATCGTATCACCAAACCCGTGCGATGCAAGGACTTTCGGGCAGTCGGGCCTCAGAAGACCCGGCGCGGAACGATAATGGTATCTTCCGGCTTGAGCGGGATGTCGGGCGACTTCCCGTCCTCGATCTGCTTCAGGTTGACGACGATCTTTTCCTGCACGCCGTCCTTGCCCGATCTCAGAACCGAAACCTGCCGCCGGTTCGCGAAGGGCGTCAAACCGCTGGCGACCGAGATCGCCTTGAGCACGGTCGTGCCGGATTCGAGGAAATACGGCCCCGGACGCGACACCTCGCCCCGGATGTAGTAATAATCCTTGCCGCCGATCGTCACGACGTCGTTGCGCTGCAGGACCATGTTGGACTCCCCGGTCACGTCGCCCAGCAGGTGATCCCGGTCCACCAGCAGGGTCTGGACGTTGGAGTCGTTGTCGCCGTGGCGCACGATGGAGATGCGCGAACCTGCGTCCTTGGTGATGCCGCCGGAGGCGGCCATGAGATCGATGATCTTCATGTCCCGCTTCAGCGGATAACGGCCCGGGTTGCGCACTTCGCCCATGATCGTCACCCACATCTTCGCGGATTCCTTCAGCTCGATGCTCACCTGGGGATCGACGATGTAGTCGCGGCCGAGGAGCTGGGTGACCTCCTCGTCCAGCTCATCGGTGGTCTTCCCCGCGACCTTGATGTCGCCGAGCAGCGGGATGTTCGCCTTGCCGTCCGAGCGAACCTCGATGCTGCGCTTCAGGTCGTCGTGGCCGAAGACCGAGAAGTCCATCTTGTCCCCGGGCCCGATCTCGTAGTCGCCGCTGCGGCGAACGGGCGCCTGTCCCCCCTGCGTCGCGCTGCCGCCCTGGCTCCCGGCGCCGCCACCGCCTCCCGCCGGCCCCCCGCCTCCGGCCGGACTTCCGCCCGGCGCGGGGGCGGCCACCGAGCCTCCGCCCGGGCGCTCGACGAGGTGCAGCCGGATGCTGTCGGCGGACTGGTCGACCGACACGAGGCGCAGCGCATTGAGAGGCAGGTGCAGCTGCAGCTTGTCGTCCCCGAGCGGGTCGATCTTCACCTCGGGAAGCCGGGCGTCACCGAGGGCGGTGCGCCGCGGGTAGTCTTCCGGACGACCCTGCCAGGAAAGCTGGACTTCGCCGGTGTCCGATCCGGGAAGGGTGAAGGTGTAGGGAGGAACCGGCGACCCGGTGCGGATCTCCAGGACCAGCGACGCGCCGTTCGGCACCAGGCGCAGGCGCGGGGCGTCCTCCGGCTGGGCCTTCTTGGCCGCGACCCCCGCCAGAAGCGCCACCACAGCGGCGGCGGCGCGCAGACCACACCCCGGGTTGGAGCGGAAGTTTCGGATCACAGAATCCCCATTTCGAGAGAGAAGTAGACCCTGCTCGCGGAGTAGTCGAACGACTCGACGAATCCCGCCGCGCCGAGATCCTGCACCATGTTCGAATCGCGGCGCTGGTAATTATATCCAATGGTGAATCGCATGGTCGGACGCAGGCGCCAGCCCGCCCCCAGGTCGGCGAACGCGGCGCGATCCTTCCGGACGACCCCCTGGGACGGCAGGTACGACTCGAACAGGTCGACGTAGCCGTTGTTGTTGGCGTCCTCGGTCGGCGAGAAGGCGGACGTCATGCGGACGTCGACGGGATCGCCGTACTCGTTCTGCTGCAACCCCAGGCCGACCTGCCAGAAGGCGGTCTGACCCACCTGGCGCGTCATCCGCAGCCGTCCTTCCAGGTTGGTGTAGAAGTTGTTGTTCAGGAAGTAGGACTGGTAGGCGTTGCGCCGAAAGCCCAGGTTGAAGTGCATGACGTCGGTGGCGTTCCACCCCAGGTTGATGTCGGCGGCGAGCCCCTGGTAGTCCCCGCCCCCTCCTCCCTTGAAGTCCATCTGCTCCCAGCCGATCGAGCCGCCCGTGGTGATGATGCCGCCCATCAGCCTTTGCAGGCCGACGCTGGTGGTTCGTGTGTCCACGTCGACGTTGCCGTAGAAATCCTGGCTGCGCTCCTGCTGGCCGTAGTCGGAGATCGACGAGAAGTACATCTGCGTCTCGGGGCTGACCTTGTAGGTGTAGCGTCCCTCGTATCCGGTGCGCGAGTAGTCGTAGAACACGGGGCCGGTGATCTGTTCGCCGGTGGTCGGGTCGGTGCCGAGCGCGACGTTGTCGAAGTCCAGCGAATAGCTGCGCGGGATGAAGGTGATGCGGTGCCGGGTGCCGAGGTCGAGGCTCAACTCGAGCGAGAGCTCCTGCAGGGTGAAGGGGACGAGGTTGAAGCGAATCTCCCCGCCCGGATCGAATTCCTGCACCTCCTGCGTCCCATCGACGAAGTGGTCGCGCAGGACGACGCTGAAGACATCGTGGATCAGCATCGAGCCCTCGAAATCGAAGAAGTGGCTCCACTTGCTGACCTGGGCGACGTCCGCGTTGGTGTATTGGCGGTAGACCGGCGCGTACTGGAAGCGCACGCGGCTGCGGCTGAGCGGGAGGTCGATGAGGATGCGCGGAACGATTTCATACCGGCCGGTGGCGACGAGCTGGATGCCGGGAATGTTGTCGCTCTGGTAGAACAGGTTGTCGTCGTAGGAGTAGTTGAAAGAGACCGCCGGGTACAGGACAAAGCGACCGGCCGCGATGCCGGGATTGTTGTTCTGCACCTGGAAGGGAGGAGCCGAGTAGGTACCCTGCGCCCGGGCCGTCTCCGCGGAGAACAAGGCGGAAGCCGCGAACGCGGCGCAAACGAGAAACATCCGAATCGGACCGCGAGCATCGCGACCCGCCGGAACGGGTTGGAAACTGCGGATTGTTGTCACGCTCAATTCTGCGCGTCGATCCGCCGTTTGCCAACCAGGGGCACGATCCGGGATTCCTCCCGCTCCTCCTCGCGTCCGTCGCCGCCGCGCGCCGGGATGTACTCGGGCACGAGCGTCCGCAGCGCCAGAAGCGCCCCGGCCGCGTCCCCCTCCTCGACCGCCTGCTCGAGCCGGGCGAGCGGCGCCGCCTCGGCGTCCGTCAGCCGCTCGACGCCGCTGAGGATCAGGATCTTCTCGTTGGAGGTGGCGAGGGCGTGCTCCGCCTCGTTGTGCACCTCCTCGTGCAGCTTCTCCCCCGGCCGCAGGCCGGTGAAGGCGATCTTGATGTCCTGGTCCGGGCGTAACCCGGACAGCTCGATGAGCTGCCGCGCCAGGTCGACGATGCGCACCGGCTCGCCCATCCGGAGCAGGAAAATCTCGCCGCCCTCCCCCATGATCCCGGCCGTCAGCACGAGCTGCACCGCCTCGGGAATGGTCATGAAGTACCGCGTCGCCTCCGGGTGCGTCACGGTGACCGGGCCGCCCGCCGCGATCTGCCGCCGGAACGTGGGGATGACGGAGCCGTCGCTCCCGAGCACGTTGCCGAAACGCACCGCCATGAAGCGGGTGCGCTCTCCCGACAGCGACTTGACCAGCCGCTCGCCGAGCCGCTTCGTCGCCCCCATGACGCTCGTCGGCCGGACCGCCTTGTCGGTGGAGATGTAGATGAACCGGGCCACGCCCGCGGCCACCGAGGCTTCGGCCAGCCGGCGCGTCGCCAGGACGTTGTTCTTGATCGCCTCGAGCGGGTGGTCCTCCATCAGCGGAACGTGCTTGTAGGCGGCGGCGTGCAGGAGGATCTCCGGACGCGAGGCCTCGAGCAGCGCGGTCATGCGCCCCAGGTCGAGCACGTCGCCGACCACGGCGCGGAACCGCAGCAGCGGCTGCGCCTGGCGCAGCTCGGCGTCGAGATAGAAGAGATTGTTCTCGTTGCGGTCGAGGACGATCAGCTCGGCCGGGTCCTGGGCCGCGACCTGGCGCGACAGCTCGCGGCCGATCGACCCCGCCGCCCCGGTGACGAGCACGCGCCGCCCGCGCAGCCCCTCGCGCAGGTGCTGCAGGTCGAGGCGCACCACCTCGCGCCCCAGCAGGTCCTCGATCTCCACCATGCGGATCTGCCCGATGCGGGCGGCGCCGCGCTGCAGCTCTCCCAGCGTCGGCACGGTGCGCAGCCGCACGCCGGCTTCGCGGCAGGTCTCGAAGATCTCGAGCATCCAGGGCCGCGAGGCACGCGGCACCGCCAGGATCGCCTCGCGGATCCCGAGCTCCTCGATGCGGGCCTTGAGGTCGGCGCCGGTGCCCACGACGGGCACCCCGTGGATGGTGGCGCGCAGCTTCGCGGGGTCGTCGTCGAGGAAACCGATCGGGTTGAACTCCCCTTCGTTGCCCTTCCGAAGCTCGCGCAAGAGCGACTCGCCGGTGTCGCCGGCCCCGATGATGAGGGTGCGGCGTCCGCCCACGCGCCGGCGCGATCCCCGCACCTCGTGCGTGAAACGCGGCAGCAGCCGGATCCCGCCGGCGAAGGCCAGCAGGAGGAACGACGCCAGAATCAGGATGGCGCGCGACACACCGCTGATTCCGCCATAGACCAGCACGACGAGCGTGAGCGACCGGTAGGCGACCGCCTGGCCGAGCCGCACCAGGTCGTCCAGCCCGGTGTACTTCCAGGTGCCCCGATACAGGCCGCAGAGCCGGAAGATGACGGGGGTAACGGCGAGGTCCAGGAGCGTGATGCCGAAGACGTGATGGTCGCGCAGCGACATCTGCGACCAGTCGAACTCGAAGCGCAGCGCCGCCGCCACCAGATTGGCGGCGAGCACGGCGACGAGGTCGCCGAACGGAAGCACCAGGCGGCGAAGGCGATTCACGGGATGAACACCCGATTTCCTCCGGCGGACAGAGCGGCCCCGCCGGGGATGCTTCGTCGGGTGGCGTCTGTATACGCTGGAGGGGTCCCCTTGTCAACCGAAACGCCAGATAAATCAGGCTATTGGCGCGGTTCCCAGAAGGGCCGATCCGTGTCGAGAACGAGGTTGTAGAGCCCCGCCATTCCGGCGGCGGTCAGCGCCAGCGCGTAGTACGGCAGATACAGAATCGTCACGCGGATTCCCAGCCTGTCGAGCAGGAATCCCAGGAGGGCCGCGCCGTACAGCAGCCCCTGGCCCCAGGCGGCCGCATCGCGAAACGGAACCGGCAGCCAGGGTGTTCCCGCCAGGATGAGGAGCAGCCAGATCGTCCCGAACCATCTCAGGATGCGGTGGGAGACCGCCTGGTAGGCGACGAGCGGACGTCCCCCCTGCAGCGATTCCCGCACCATGGCCAGCATGCTGCGCATGCCGAACGAGGCATGACGCCGGCGACGGCGCAGCTCGGTCTCCTCCCCGACCGCCTCCTCGACGCAGCGCGCCGAGGGCTCGTAGAGGACCCGGGAGCCGGCGATGCGGATACGAATGGGGATGACGTCGTCGCAGAACATGCGCGGGTCCACGGGCTGGAACAGCATGCGGCGATAAGCGTAAATCGCCCCGTTGGCGCCGAGGAGGATCCCGCGATCGCCTTCGAGCCGCTTCACCCGGCGTTCGTAGCCCCAGTACGCCCGCTCTCCCTCGCCCGAAGCGAGCCTCCCCGGGTTCTCGTACAGGAGCTCGCCGCAGACGCAGCCGACCTCCGGGTTCCCGAAGTGCCTCGCCAGGCGCTTCAGACTGGCCGACTCGTAGAGCGAGTTGGCGTCGGACATCACCACGAGATCGCTCGTCAGCGCCGGCACGACCAGGTCGAGGCAGGCGACCTTCCCCCTGCGCCCGGAGAAGGCCGCGAGCTCGATGCCGGCAGGCGCGAAGGCGCGCGCGATCGCGTCGGTCCCGTCGGTCGATCCGTCCGACACGACGATGGTCCGCAGGCGATCGCGCGGATAGTCGAGGGTTGCGACGTTCTCGAGCTTGCGCCTCAGGATGCGCTCTTCGTTGTAGGCGGAGATCAGCAGCGTGATCGTCGGCCACGTGGCGGGTTCCGTCTGGACCGCGGGCCCGGCCGCGAGCCTCCTCCGGAAAAGGAGCGACAGCGGATACAGCACGTAGGCCTGGAGCAGCGCCGCGACCCCGAGGAACCACAGCGCGATCAAGGCGGCTCCGGCAGGACGATGGCCCGGAAGGTCCGCGCCACGAGCAGAAGGTCCGCGGACAGGCTCGCCCCCTCGACGTAGGCGAGGTTCAGGCGCAGCTTGCGCGGCAGGATCTCGGTCACGTAGTAACGCTCGCGATCCTCCGGCGGGACCGTCCCGAGCAGCCGCTCTTCGTCGCGGTAGGCCAGCGTCGCCGGGTCGGTGAGCCCGGGCCGGACCTCGAGCACCCGCCGCTCCTCCCGCCCGTAGTTGGCGACGTAGAGGGGCACCTCCGGCCGGGGACCGACGATCGACATGTCGCCGCGCACAACATTGAAGAGCTGCGGCAGCTCGTCCAGCTTGGCGCGCCGCAGGAAGCGTCCGACGGGCGTGATGCGGCGATCCCCGGCGCCGGTGACCGGCAGCCCCGGCCCCGGACGCATGGTCCGGAACTTCAGGATTCGGAAGGGGCGTCCGTCCAGGCCGACGCGCTCCTGCCGGAACAGGATCGGCCCGCGCGAGGTGCAGGCGACGAGCGCGGCGAGCAGCAGGAGGAGCGGCGCGAGCAGAAGGAGCGCGAGGCTCGCAGCGCACAAGTCCACGGCCCGCTTGACGCCGCCCCGGGCATAGGCGCGCCCGCGCCCGGCGCTCATCGCCGCGTCTGGGCGGCGAGCGCCAGGAGCGTCCCGACGATGCGGTCCTGATCGGCGATCGACAGGCCGGGATGCAGCGGCAGCGAAAGGGCGCGCGCCGATTCCCGCTCGGTGTGCGGGAAATCGCCGCGCCGGTAGCCGAACGTCTTCCGGTAATAGGAGAACAGGTGCAGCGGCAGGAAGTGCACGCTGTGGCCGATGCCCGCCTCCCCGAGGAGCTCGCTGAACCGGTCGCGGCCGATCTTCAGGATGCCCGGCCGCAGCCTCAGGATGTACAGGTGCCACGCGTGCGTCGTGCCGGCCTTCTCGGGCGGCGTCTCGAACGCCTCCTCCTGCGCCAGCAGCCGCGCGTAGCGCAGCGCCAGGGCGCGCCGCCGCCGCTGCATCTGCGCGAACTTCGCCAGCTGGACCAGACCGATCGCCGCCGCCACGTCGGTCATGTTGTATTTGAAGCCCAGCTCCACGACGTCGTAGCGCCACGAGCCGGCCCGCGTGTAGCGTTTCCACGCGTCGCGCGACAGCCCGTGCAGGCTCAACCGTCGCAGCCGCTCGGCGAGCTTCCGGTCGTCGACCGTGATCATCCCGCCTTCACCGGTGGCCAGGTTCTTCGTGGCGTAGAAGCTGAAGCAGGTCATGTCGGAGATCGATCCGATGGCCCGCCTGCCGATGGAGGCGCCGAGCGCGTGCGCCGCGTCCTCGATCACCGGGACGCGCCTGCGTCCCGCGGCCGCGCGGAGGGCGCCGAGATCGCTCGGCAGCCCGGCGATGTGGACCGGCACGATGGCCGTGGTCCGGCGCGTCATGCGCCGGGCCACGTGCTCCGGGTCGAGGTTCAGCGTCCGGGGATCGATGTCGGCGAAGCGCGGCCGCGCCCCGAGGTAGAGGATCGCCTCTCCCGTGGCGGCGAAGGTGTACGGCGAGGTCAGCACCTCGTCTCCCGCTTTCACGCCGGCCGCCGCGAGGGCCAGGTGGAGGGCGGCCGTGCAGGAGTTCACGCCGATGGCGTGCCGCGCGCCCACGAGAGCCGCGACACGCTCCTCGAGCAGGCGCACCCGCGGCCCGGTCGTCAGCCACCCCGAGCGGATGGACCGCGCCGCCTCCGCCACCTCGCGCCCGTCGGTCCACGGGACGTGGAAGGGGATCCAGCGCGCGCCCCGCGGTTTCATGTGGCGTGGGCCTCCGGAACGCCCGCGTCCGCCGCCATCGCGACCCCCGCGACTTCGAAGGCCAGGGCCCTCCGGGTGATCCCGATGAACGAGACGCACATCCCGAGTCCGATCCAGGTGACCTTGATCCCCTCGACGTTCCCGGTGATCCCCGACAACATCAGGGCGAGGAGCATGGTCTCGACGGTGACGCCCAGGAGCGCCAGGTCCGTGCGGCCGACCTGCCTCGCGGCGGCCGCGGCGCGCCGCGCGCCGAACATCGCGCTGAGCAGGACCCCGACGAACAGCGCGAGGCCGGGAAGCCCGGTTTCCGCGGCGGTTCCGACATACGCGTTGTGCGAGTTGAGGTGCTCGCCGGCGATCCCGCCCGAGGCGTAGCGCGTCGATCCGAGCGGGAAATTCCCCGGCCCGGTGCCCAGGAGCGGATAGTCCTCCACCAGCCGGACGCCCGTCTGCCACAGGCGAACCCGCATCCCGAAGGTGTCCTCCTGGCGCTCGATGCTCGGCAGGATGGTGCTGGCGCGCGACCAGAACTCACCCGGGAGGAAGAAGATGAGCGCCACGCACGCCAGCGTGGACCCGAGGAGCACCAGGAAGCCGCGCTCCCGCGCCAGGCGGTACCACACGTTCAGGATGGTGACGGCCATGACGATGAGCCCGGTGCGCGACAGGGTCAGCGCCAGCGCCAGCAGCAGGGCCGGAACCCCCAGCATCAGGATGAGGCGCGACAGCACCCCTCCGACGAGCGGGTACACCAGGAGCGTCGCGATCGCGCCGACGTTGATGTAGGTCGCCAGCAGGTTGCGGTTCCCCGTCAGTCCCGTCGCGACCGGGGTCGCTCCCGCGTAGTACATCGCCAGCGCAATCATCGCCGTCAGAATCGTCCAGCACGCGGTCGCGAAGAGGAAATTGCGCAGCTTCACGGGCGTGTCCACGACCGAGCCGATCATCATCATGCTCAGTCCCAGCAGGACGTAGGTCATGAGGCGGCCCGTCGCCACGGTGGTGTCGAGGGCGTTCGTGGCGGAGAAGGCGCACCAGGCGAGGTAGGCGGACACGACCACGCCCTGCAGGTTGAACACGTCGCGCAGCCGCCGCTGCGTCAGCGTGTTCAGCAGCCAGCCGACCGTGATGAGACCGCCCATGACCTTGGTGAAGGTGATGCCCTCCGAGACCCGGAACGTCGCGCCCTCGAAGTACATGAGCCCGAGCATGACGTGCACGCCGAGGTAGGGGCGGTAGGCGCTGATCGCCAGGACCGCTCCTCCGAGCACCAGCCCCCCGACCACGATCGGCGAGAGCTTCAGGAAGACCAGTCCGAAGGTGAGACACACGAAGGCGCCGATGCCGACGATCAGGAGGCTCAGGGCGGTGACGTTCCGTCCGATGGCCTTCATCGCGCGCCGTCCTCGGCGCACTCCTGGCGCGTGCTCTCCCGGACCGGCCCGCCGGACAGCAGGCGCTCGCAGGCGCGCCGCGCCTCGGCGCGGTCCCCGGTCCGGCGCGCGTACTCGAGCAGGCCGCTCCACGCGTCGGCGTCGGTCGGATGAAGGTGCGCGGCCGCCTGGAACTGCCGCCGGGCTTCGTCACCGCGCTTGAGCGATTCGAGGGTCTTCCCCATTTCGAGGAACACTTGGGTGTCGGAGTCCCCCAGGGCGCGCGCCCGCTGCAGCGCCTCGAGAGCTCCCTGGGGATCGTCGAGACGGCGGCGCACCTTCGCCAGCTCGAGAAGCGTCGGCGGATAGTCGGGCAGGAGCGTCACGGCCACCTCGAGATCGCCGGCGGCCTCCTTCCACTGCCCGAGCCGGACGCGCGCCATACCCAGCTCGATCCGGGCGTCGTAGTAGCCGGGATCGACCCGGGTCGCCAGCTCGAGGAAGCGGATGGCCTCCTCGTCCCGATCGTGCCGGGACAGGAGACGCGCCGCGTCGCGCAGGATCTCCACCCGCGCCACGAGCGACACGCTGAGCAGGGCGTCCTGGAAGCCGTCGAGGCCCGCCTGGACCAGCGACGGCGGCAGGTCGAACCCGGTGAGATAAGGATGCGCGTCGAGCCGCGGGTACGCCTCCACCGCCTGGCGGCACTCCTTCCCCGCCGGCTCCAGCACCCCGAACTCGAGGAACTGCTCCGCCAGGAGGCCGTGATAGAGGTAGTTGTCGGGCTCCAGCGCGGCCGCTTTCTCGAGCGCCGCGAGACCCATCCGGTCCTGCGGGAGCAGGTTCTCCACCGGATCCTCGGACAGTCGCGAGAGATCGATGGGGGCGGCGCGGCGCTCCACCCGGCCTTCGTGGAAGAAGAGGTCGCCGGCCAGCGACCACAGATGAGCCACGTACGGCGTCTCGGCCAGCCTCCGCCCGATGAGGCGGCGCGCCTCGGCGTCCGCCTGGTCGTCCGGGAGCGGAACATCCATCCGGATGCCGACGTCCCGCATGTGCAGCCCGGCGAGGAGGATCTCGATCCGCCGGGTCTCGAGCACCCCCGGCGGCCCTCCGGCGGCGATCGCCTTCCCCGCCCGGTCCCAGGCCCCGACCAGGTCGTTGTTCAGGTAGACCCGCTGCCCGCGCCATTCGAGGAGTCCCGCCCAGGTCCGGCGCGCGAAGAAAACGGTCTGGCCCACGAAGACGAGGGCGAGCAGACCGAGCAGTAGTTTCCTGTTCACGACGCGGGCTCCTGTTCGCGGTCGGGGAGGAGCGGGACTATACGATCGCCGGAGCGGTCGATCAATCGCGGGCCCGGGCCGATCTCGGGGTTCCGGGCGCGCTCGGCGGCCGATCGGTGCAGGGCGACGAGAAGCCCCGCGAGCAGGGCGAACAGGAACCCGTTCGAGCCAATCTGAAGATTGAAGTCGACGAACGAGTGCAGGACGAGGCTCGTCAGGCCGACGGCGATGGCGATCCGGAAGAGATCCGATTCGTGATCGGGGCTGCGCAAAGCGGGCAGGATGTAGCGGATCCCGAAGAGCAGCGCCCCCAGGGCGATCAGCAACCCTCCGGCGATGCCGGTCTCCCAGGCGACCTGCAGGAAGTCGTTGTGGGCCTTGTCCCAGCGCGCCGCGGTCCCGGGCGGCGTGTAGGGTGCGAAGCTGGTCTCGAACGATCCCAGCCCGAATCCGGCGGCCCCCGCCTCGGGCAGGTGATTCACGACCTCGCGCCAGATCACCTGGCGCGCGTGGAACGAAGCCTCCCGTTCGAGGGCTCCCTCGGGGATCTGGGCCCGCAGCGTGTCCACCCCGATCCAGGCGATGAGCAGGGCGGCGGTCAGCGGCAGGGCCACGACCACCCCCCACGCCAGGGCGCGCGGCCGGATGCGTTTCCACAGCGCCGCGAAGAGCAGGCCGCCGCTGAGGACCGCCGACAGCAGGCCGCCCCGCGATCCGCTGAGCACGAGCGCGGCGAGGATGAGAATCGCGGCGAACAACGCCAGGAGCCACTGCCCCCAGCGGCCGACCAGCTCCTGCCGATCGTCCATCAGGCCGGCGTCGGTCGGGCGGGCCCATTCGACCGGGGGCGGGTCCTCGCCGGGCCGGGCCAGATGCCGCTGCCGGTCCACCAGGAAGTAGGCCAGCGCGATCGTCAGCGGCAGGATCATCTCGACGTAGCCGGCGAAATGGTTGTGATTGACGAAGGGTCCGAAGGCGGTGTCGCGCGGGGCGGCCCTCAGCCAGTAGATCCGCCCGTTCCAGGTGAGCCGCTGCACGATCGCGAACAGGGCGATGACGAAGCCGACGACGACGATGACCCGGAGCAGGAAGCGCGCGCGTCCCTTCGAAGCGCCCCAGACGGCCGCCAGGTAGAACACCCCGGCGAACGTCAGCAGGAGACCGGTCCGGCGCAGGGTCTCCTCCACGTCGAGACTCACCGGCACGGCCGCCGGAGGAACGCCGAGGCCCAGGGCCGCCCGCGCCGCCTCGTCATCCTGGCGGGTCGCGATCCCGCCGGAGGGGGGCGCGAGCCCCGCCGCGTGGGCCGACGCCGACCCGGGGGCGAGGACCGCGACCAGGGGCCGCGGGAGCGGGATCACCTGCAGGAGGACCAGGCCCAGGAACAGGCCGAGCGGCCACTCGATGCCGGTCTTCCAGCCCTCCCGACTTTCTCCGGGTCCCGCCAGGATCCGGCGCGCGAGCGCCACCAGCAGCAGGCTCGCCACGCCCCACTCCATCAGGGCGATCGACCAGCCTTCGACCGTGCCGAAGGCCAGCGGGGTGAAGGCGACGAGCGACACGAGCCCCCATTTGAGGATCGCATCCGACCACCGGATCGCCGAGCGCTCGCCGCGCGACAGTTCAGGCATGGCGCGCCAGGCGTCCGCGCAGGCCGGCGACGATGTCGCGCACGGCCTGGGACGCATCCCGCCGGCAGACCAGCACGACGTTCCCCTCCCGCACCAGCACCAGGTCCTGCACTCCGACGAATGCGGTCAGGCCGCCCGGATTGAAGGCGGAGCAGCCCCCGGAGCCGCTCGCGAGAACCGCGCCCTCTCCCGCGGAGCGGCGGTCGCCCCGGGCCGCCGCGATCGCCGGCCAGGTCCCGAGGTCGGACCAGCGGTACGTCGCCGGCACGATCATCAAATCACGGGTGCGCTCGAGCACCGCCCGGTCGAATGAAATCGCCGGGACGCGGGCCAGGACACGACCCGGAACGTTCCAGGGCGCGCGCCCCGGAACCGGAAGGCGGCGCAGCGGCGTGAGGACGCGCGGCGCCAGCCGCCCGAGCTCTCGAAGGAAGGTCGAGGCCCGCCCGACGAAGATGCCGCAGTTCCAGAGGTGGCGGCGGCCGCGCACCCAGCGCGCCGCGACCGCCTGCGAGGGCTTCTCGTGGAACCGGCCCGCCCGGCGCACCCCGGGAAAACCGGCGGGACCGCCGAGGCTGACGTAGCCGAACCCGGTGTCGGGGCTCGCCGCCGGCACGCCCAGAAGCGCCAGTCCTCCCCGGCGCGCCACGGCCCGCGCCGCCCGCCTCACCGCCAGCAGGAAACGCCCGGATGGTGCGACGAGATGATCGGCGGGCAGCACCACGAGGAGTCCGTCGCCGGCCCGGCGTTCCACCCAGAGCGCCGCCAGGGCGACCGCGGCGGCGGTGTTGCGTCCGACGGCCTCGCGCAGGATGCGATCGGGCGCGATCCACGGCGCCTGCCGGCGCACCCAGCGGGCCTGGCTCGCGCCGCACACCACCACGACCCGGTCGGGGCCGGCCAGCGCGCGGGCACGCGCGGCGGTCGCCTCGAAGAGGGTCCGGCGCCCGAGCAGCGGAACGAACGGCTTGGGGCGGTCGCGGCGGACACGCGGCCACAGACGCTCCCCGCGGCCGCCCGCCAGGATGACGGCGTAGAGGGGCAGCCCGTTTCGCTTAATCGAAGAAACGATACCGGAGGATGCAGCCGATCGCGGCAAAGCCGTCCTTCCACGTGATCTTCTTCCCCTCCTCGTAACTGCGGCCATGGTACGAGATCGCCACTTCGTAGATCCGGCAGCGCATGCGGGCCACCTTCGCGGTCACCTCGGGCTCGAACCCGAAGCGGTTCGAACGGAGCGTCAGGCGCCGCACGACCTCGGTGCGGAAGACCTTGTAGCCGGTCTCCATGTCGGAGAGGTTGAGGTTGGTGAACATGTTCGAGAGCATGGTCAGGAAACGGTTGCCGACGAAGTGCCAGAAGAACAGCACCCGGTGGGTCTCGCCGCCGAAACGCGATCCGAACACGACGTCGGCCTTGTCGTCCAGGATGGGCTGCAGCAGGCGCGGGTAGTCGGAGGGGTCGTATTCGAGATCGGCGTCCTGGATCAGCACGATGTCCCCGGTGGCGTGCTGGAAGCCGGTGCGCAGCGCCGCCCCCTTTCCCTGGTTGAAGGGCTGCAGCACGACGACGAGGCCGGGCTGACCGCGCAGCGTCTCGAGCCAGTCGCGCGTGCCGTCCTTCGAGCCGTCGTCGACCAGGATGATCTCCTTGTCGAAGGGCGTGGCCTGCACCCGCGCGAGCGTCTTCGGCAGCGTCTCGCGTTCGTTGTAGACCGGGATGACGATCGAGAGCTTCATCCGGTGAACGCGGCCACCGTCCGGCGGAGCCCCTCCTCGAGGCCCACCGTCGGCTGGAACGACAGATGCTGCTTCGCGAGGTCGATGCTCGCCAGCGAATGCTTGACGTCGCCGGCGCGGGGCGCCTCGTGCACCGGCTGCACCGGCTTGCCCAGGATGGTGCCGATGAGGGCCAGCACCTCGAGCAGGGTGGCGCTCGCGCCGCAGGCCACGTTGTACGCCAGGCCGGCGGCGGACGCGGGGGCGTCGCAGGCGAGCAGGTTCGCCTGCACCGCGTTGTCGATGTAGGTGAAATCGCGCGATTGCGTCCCGTCTCCGAAGACCACGGGCGATCGCCCCGCGTCGACCGCGGTCACGAACTTCGGGATCACCGCCGCGTACTGCGACTCGGGATCCTGGCGCGGGCCGAAGATGTTGAAGTAGCGGAGCGAGACCGTCTCGAGACCGTAGAGCGGCGTGAAGATGCGGCAGTACTGCTCGCCCGTCAGCTTGCTCACGGCGTACGGAGAGAGCGGCGCCGTCGGCTGGCTCTCCACCTTGGGAAGGGTCGGCGAGTCGCCGTAGGCCGACGAGGACGAGGCGTAGACGAACCGCTTCACCCCGGCCTCGCGCGCCGCCAGCAGGAGCTGGAGGGTCCCCGTCGCGTTCACCTCGTGGCTCTGGAAGGGCTCGGCGACCGATCGCGGCACCGACGGCAGGGCCGCCTGGTGCAGCACGTGGGTGGCGCCGGCGACCGCCCGCTTCACCAGGGCCGCGTCGCGCAGGTCCCCCTCGAAGAGCTGTGGCTCGGGGCCCTTCGGGGTCCGGGCCTTCAGGGCCGCGTCCAGATTGGATCGCTTCCCGGTGGAGAAATCGTCGAGGACCGCGACCGCCTCGCCCCGGCGCAGCAGCGCCTCGACGATGTGCGAGCCGATGAACCCGGCGCCTCCGGTGACGAGGTAGCGTCGCGTCACGAGCGCCCCACCCCGGTGTAGCGGAACCCGATCTCGCGCATGTGATGGGGATCATAGACGTTCCGCAGATCGACGACGACCGGGGCGCGCAGCGCGCCGCGCATCCGCTCCCAGTCGAGATTGCGGAACTCGTTCCACTCGGTGGCGATCACCAGCGCGTCCGCGCCCTTGCCGGCGTCATAGGCGTCGGCGCAGTAGGCAATCGACGGCAGCGTGTGCTTCGCCTCGTCCATCGCGGCCGGATCGAAGGCCCGCACCGCCGCGCCCCCCTGGATCAGATCGTGGATGATGCGCATCGCCGGGCTTTCGCGCGTGTCGCTGGTGTTCGGCTTGAACGCCAGGCCGAGGAAGGCCAGCGTCTTGCCGCGCAGGCCGCCCACCGACTTGGTGATCTTCTCCACCATGCGCGGGATCTGCTCCTCGTTGACGCGGATGACGCCGTTGACCACGTGGCCCGGCAGGTTGTGCTCCTTGGCCATCCTCTGGATGGCGAGCGTGTCCTTGGGGAAGCACGATCCGCCGAAGCCGGGGCCGGGGTGCAGGAACTTCCGTCCGATGCGGTTGTCGAGGCCCATGCCGCGCGCCACCTCGTGCACGTCCGCCCCGACCGCCTCCGCCAGCGCGGCCATCTCGTTGATGAACGAGATCTTCGTGGCGAGGAAGGCGTTCGACGCGTACTTGATCATCTCGGCGCTGACGACGTTGGTGACGACGAACGGCGTCTCGATCAGGTACAGCGGGTTGTACAGGTCCTTGAGGATGGCGATCGCCTGGGGATCCTCGGCGCCGACGACGATGCGGTTCGGGCGCATGAAGTCCTCGATCGCCGCTCCCTCGCGCAGGAACTCGGGGTTGCTCGCGACGCTGAAGGGATGGGGCGCCTTCTGCTGCTCCTGGATGAGCTTGCGGATCATCGCGCCGGTTCCGGTGGGGACGGTGCTCTTGGTGACCACCACCTTGTAGCCGTTCATGTGCCGGGCGATGCCCGAGGCCACCTCGCGCACGAACTTCAGGTCGGCGGCGCCGTCGCCGTCGGAGGGCGTGCCGACCGCGATGAAGACGACCAGCGACTTCTCCACGGCCGCCTTGAGGTCGGTCGTGAACGAAAGCCGCCCCCCCTTCATGTTGCGGTTCACCAGCTCTTCGAGACCCGGCTCGAAGAAGGGGACCTTCCCGTCCTTCAGGCTGGCGATCTTCTTCTCGTCCTTGTCGATGCCGACCACGGACACGCCGAACTCGGCGAAGCATGCGCCCGTGACCAGGCCGACGTATCCGGTTCCCACCACCGCGATGTTCATCCCTGCGCTCCACGGGGCGCCGAAGCGCCCGCTGCTCGTTGTCCCGTTCTGCGATACCACTCCACGAATCGCGCCAGACCGTCCTCGATTCCGACCTTGGGCTCGTACTCCAGGAGCCGCTGCGCCTTCGACACGTCGGCCCAGGTGGCGACCACGTCACCCGGCTGGTCCGGCTGTCCCTCGATGACCGCCTGGCGATCGAGCAGCCGCTCCAGGTGTTCGATCAGCTCCGACAGCCGCGTCGTCTTCGAACCGCCGAGGTTGAGGATCTCGTACCCCTGCACCCGCTCCACCGCGCGCATCACCCCGGCGATCACGTCGTCGATGTAGGTGTAGTCGCGCCGCGTCGATCCGTCCCCGAAGCGCGGCAGCGGCAGCCCGCGATCGATGAAGCGCGTGAACTTGTGGATGGCCATCTCCGGTCGCTGCCTCGGTCCGTAGACCGTGAAGAAGCGGAGGCAGAAGACGTTCAGCCGGTACAGGGCGTGGTAGGTGGCGCACAGCAGCTCGCCGGCCCGCTTGGTCGCGGCATAGGGCGAGATCGGCATGCCGACGTCGTCCTTCTCCGAGAACGGCGCCTTCGGCGCGTTGCCGTACACCGAGGAGGAAGACCCGAAGACGAACTTGCCGACGTTGTGCCGGCGGCACGCCTCGAGGAGCACCACCGTGCCGTTCAGGTTGACATCGCTGTAGAGCAGCGGCTGCTCGATGGAAGGACGCACCCCGGCGCGGGCGGCGAGGTGCACCACCACGTCGATCGGGTGAGCGGCGAACAGCCGCTCGACCGTCTTCTCGTCCCGGATGTCGCCCTCGATCAGGCGGAATCCCGGCTGCCCGGCGAAGGTCCCGACGTTGCGGCGCTTGACCTCCGGGTCGTAGAACGTGTCGAAATTGTCGAGGACGACGACGTCGCGCCCCTCTCCCAACAGGGCCTCGACCAGGTGCGAGCCGATGAAGCCCGCCCCTCCCGTCACCAGGACGCTGCGCATCGAATGAATTCCCTTTACGGGTTGGGCTCCGGATTGGGCGGGGGCGCCTCGCCTTCCTTCGGCTCGCGCTCCTCCGCCCCCTTCTTGCCGTAGTGGCGGATCATCCCCTTGCCGATCTTGCTTTTCTGGATCCCGGCCACGACGTCCTTGAGCCCCTCGTACACGGCCGGATCGTTCACGATGCCGCCGAGCGTCCCCTCGCCGCGATCGATTTTCCCGAGGATCGAGTCGAGGTGAGAGGCGCTGCTCTTGAACTTGCCGAGCAGGCCGTCGGCATATTCCTTGTCCTTCATCAGGCGCCCGAGGGTGCCCTCGCCGCGATCGATGGTCTCGGCGAGCTTGCGGAACGAGGCCGCCCCGGCGCTCAGATCCTGGATCAGGGCCGCGCCCTTCCCCTGCGGATCGCTGAGCTGCGCCAAAGCCCCCTCCGGCGCGTCGAGCCGCGCCAGGATCGATTTCAGATGCGTCATCGCCTCGTCCAACGACCCGCTGAACCGCTGCGCCAGGTCCTTGTCGCGCAACACCGTGCCGGCCAGGCCCTTCCCCTGCTCCAAACCCTCGAGGAGGCGCCGCAGGGACGCCAGGCTCCCCTCCAGGTCGGCGGCTCCCTGCCGCCCGAAGTCGGGATTGTGGATCATTTCCTGCACGATCCCCTGCCCCTGATTCAGCGCCACCAGAAGATCCCGGAAAGAAGAGGTGATCTCCTTCAGGTCGTCGGCGATCCCCTGCCCCTGGAGGAGCGTCTCCTCCCACGCCGACATCCCGGCATCGATGTACTCGCCCTCCCCCAGCTGCGGCTGCTCCGGATCGCCCGGGGTCAGCTCCACGTATTTATCCTGGGAAAGATAGGTCAGCGACTTCAGATAGGCCACCGTTCCGCGCCGGATGCGCGGCGCGAAGGCGCGGTCCACCCGGAAGGTCACCTTGATCTTGAACTCCTTGAGATCGGTCGGAAAGACGATCTCGTCCACCGTGCCGATCTGCACCCCGACCAGCCGCACCGGCGAGCCGCGCGCCAGTCCCGAGGTGTTGTCGAACCGGGTCCAGTAGTGGACCTTGGGATAGAAGAGGCGCGACTCCTCGGTGATCGCCAGGACCGCGATGGCGAAGACGATGAGCCCGACCGACACGACCGCGCCGACCGACAGCTCCTTGGCCCACTTACGCGCCACGGTGGACCCTCCCGCCCCCGGACAGGAACTTCTGCAGCTCCGGCTCGGGGCTCCTCTTCGCCTCGTCGACGGTGCCGACGAAGAGCATCCGGCCCTCGAAGAGGAAGGCGATGCGGTCGCCGACGTACAGCGCCGAGTCGATGTCGTGCGTCACCACGACCGAGGTCACCTGGAGGCGCGCCTGCATGCTGCGGATGAGGTCGTTGATGGTGCCCGCGGTGACCGGGTCGAGGCCGGTCGTCGGCTCGTCGTAGAGGATGCCGCGCGGCTCCATGGCGATGGAGCGGGCGAGCGCGACACGCTTGCGCATCCCTCCGGACAGCTCGGAGGGCATCACGTTCTCCACCCCTTCCAGCTCCACCATGGCCAGCTTCTCGCGCACCTTGGCCGCGATCGCCTTCGCGTCGAGATCGGTGTGCTCGCGCAGCCCGTAGCCGACGTTGTCCGCGACGCTCATCGAGTCGAACAGCGCTCCGCCCTGGAACAGCATGCCGATCTTCTTGCGCACCGGCACGAGATCGTCCTCGTCGTACGGGACGATGTTCTCCCCCTCCACCAGCACCCGCCCGCGATCCGGGCGGTGCAGCCCGATGATGTGCCGCAGCAGGACCGACTTGCCGCTGCCGCTCCCGCCGAGCACCACCATCGTCTCCCCCGGCCGGATGTCGAAGGTGATTCCCTGCAGCACCTTCTTCGGGCCGAAGCTCTTGTGCACCTCCTCGAAGCGGACGAACGGCGCGTCCATCGGTTCCGGGTCCGAATCCCTAGAAGGCCAGGAACAGCTTGGTCAGGAAGAAGTCGCTGATCAGGATGCTCAGGGACGAAGCCACCACGGTCTCGGTGGTGGCGCGCCCCACGCCGTCGGCGCCGCCCGTGGCGGTCAGCCCCTTGTAGCACGCGATGAAGGCGATGAGAAGGGCGAAGACCACCGTCTTTCCCAGGCCGCTCAGGATGTCCTCGGGATGGATCGCCTTGATGACGTGCTGGATGTAGAAGGCCCCCGGCTGGTTCAACGACGTGACCGCCATGATGAACCCGCCCATGACCCCGACGAAGTCGGAGAGCACGACGAGAATCGGCAGCATGATGGTGATGGCGATCACTTTCGGGACGACGAGCTTGCGGATCGGGCTCGAGGCGAGCGCCCGGATGGCGTCGATCTGCTCGGTGACGTTCATCGTCCCGACCTCGGCCGTGATCCCGGCCCCGACGCGTCCCCCCACCATCAGCGCGGTCAGGACCGGCCCCAGCTCGCGGACGATCGACAGGGCCACGATGTCGCCGACGAAGAACTTGGCGCCGTACGCTGCGAGCGAGTACGAGGTCTGGATGGCCAGGACCATGCCGGTGAAGAGGGCGGTGATGGTGGCGATGCCGACCGAGAGAACGCCGAGGTGGTAGAGCTGGTCCAGGACGACGGAGCCTTCCGGACGGCGGCGCACCGCCTCGCGCGCCGACCGGGCGACGAGCACGGAGAAGGCGCCGACCTGTTCGAGAGCGCGCGTCGCGCCCCCGGTCATCGCCGGCCGATCCCCGCTTCGCGCCAACCCATAGGTCGCGCGGAGTCTATTCAACCGGCGCCGGAACCGTCAAGGAATCGGCCGCGCGGGCGCCTGCCGTATGATGCGCCGGGCCTTTCGGCCCGCTCCCATGCCGCGCCTGCTTCTGCTGATCCCGGTCGTCGTGCTGGCCACGCTCGTGCTCGGCACGCTGGCGATCGTGGCCTGCCTCCTGGTGCCGGGCGGGCGGCTCCTCATGCCGCTGGCGCGTCTCTGGTCGCGCCTCGTCCTGTGGGCCGCCGGCGTCAGTTACGAGGCCTCGTACGACGCCGGCATTCCCCGGGACCGGCCCGCGGTCTATGCGTCGAATCACCAGAGCCTCTTCGACATCCCGGTCCTGGTCCTCACCATGCCGGTCGATTTCCGCATGGTCGCGAAGAAATCGCTCCTTCACGTCCCCATCTTCGGCTGGGCGCTCTGGCTGGCGGGGTTTCTCTTCATCGACCGATCGAACCGGGAACGCGCCATCCGCACGCTCGATCAGGCCGCCGCGCGGCTGCGCCGCGGGACGTCGATCGTCGTCTTCGCCGAGGGCACGCGCAGCCCCGACGGCACGCTGCTTCCCTTCAAGCGCGGCGGCTTCGTTCTGGCGATCCAGGCGGGCGTGCCGGTGATCCCGGTGTCCCTCAACGGCGGGACGGCGATCCTGCCGAAGGGATCCCTGAATCCGCGTCCCGGGAGGATGCAGGCGGTGTTCGGCGCCCCGGTCGACGCGACCACCTACCGCTACGAGACGCGCGACGACCTGGTCTCGCGCGTGCGCGATCGGATCGGCGGTGCGCTCGCCGGCGCCAAGGGCGTG
>DASYQE010000145.1:0-25548 GCA_036005805.1 Candidatus Polarisedimenticolia bacterium
GCCGCGCGCCGCTCGGCCTGGCGCACACGGCGCAGCAGCCGCTGGTGATGATCGGCGTCGCGTTCCTCGCCTCCCGCTTCGGCGCCTGGCCGCGATGGCTGCGCGTCCTCGCCGCCGCGGGGCTCCTGGCCGACGCCTGCCTCGGCATCCTCCTGCAGTTCTGGCTGCAGTCCTATCCTCTGGATCTGCCGAACGACTGGCGTGGCCCGCTGGGACTGACCCTGCACGACCTGAGCCTGATGATGGCCGGCTGGAACTGGGGCAACAAGATCGGCGGCGGCCACCGCTTCGTCGCCGATGTCCTCGACGGCGCCGCGTGGATTCCGTGGGCGACGGCGGCGATCGTCTTCGCCGTCGGCACGTTCGCGCTGCTGCGCCTGGCCTGGCGCGGCACGTCCGTCTCGAGTCACTCGTAGCGCAGCGCCTCGATCGGATCGATGCGCGCCGCGCGGCGCGCCGGGATCCAGCAGGCCAGGAGCGCCGTGACCGCGATCACCGCCGCGGTCGCAGCCAGCGTCAGCGGGTCGCGCGGTCCGACGCCGAAGAGCAGGCTCCGGATCCACCCGGTGATCGCCAGCGCTCCGGCGAGCCCGGCGCCGATGCCGATCCAGGTCAGGAGCATGGCGCGGCCGACCACGAGCCCCAGGATGTCCCGCCGCCGCGCCCCCAGCGCCAGCCGCACGCCGATGTCGTGGGTCCGCTGCGTCACCAGGTAGGCGAGCAGGCCGAACAGGCCGATCGCCGAGAGGATCAAGGCCGCCCCGGCGAAGGCCGCCAGGAGCGCCATGGTGAAGCGCCGCGGCGCGGTCGTGGTGTCGAACAGGTCCTCCATGGTGCGGACCTGCGCCACCGGCACGCCGGGATCGATGCCGCGCACTTCGGCGCGCAGCACGCCCGCGAGCGCCATCGGGTCCCCCTGGGTGCGCACGGCGATCTGCATCGGGTTCCAGCGGCCGTAGAGCAGGTAGACCGCGGGACCGGGATCCTGGTCGGGCGAGAAGAGCCGGACGTCCCCCGCCAGGCCGACGATGGTGGCCGGCGGGTTCTTCGTGCTCCAGGGATGGAACTGCCGGCCGATCGGATCCTGGCCGGGCCAGCACTGCTTCACCAGCGCTTCGCTGACCACCACCCCGGCCAGCTGCCCCTCGGGCGTCAGATCGCGATCGTCGAGATCGCGCCCGCGCAGCAGCGGAATCCCCAGCGTGTGGAAATAGCCCGGCGACACCATGCGCCACTGGGCCGAGGGAGCCGGGCCGTCCTCTCGTACCGCACCGCCCTCCGGGTAGACCTCCATCATGGTGCCGTTGCCGTCCATCGGCAGACCGCTCGCGACCGAGGCCGACACGACACCCGGAAGGCCGTCCAGCCGCCCCAGCAGTCGCTCGCGGAACGCGGTGAACTCCTTCATGGAGGGATAGCGGCTGTCGGGCAGCGTGAGGCTCGCCGTCAGGAGGTTCTGCGTGTCGAAGCCGGGCGGAACCTCGACGAGCACCGCCAGGCTGCGCAGGAGCAGCCCGACCGCGAACAACAGCACGAGCGACAGCGCGACCTCGCTGACGACGAGCGCGCTGCGCGCCCGCTGCCGCCCGCCGCCCCCGCCGGCGGTTCCCTCCTTGAGCGTGCGCTGCACATCCACGCGGGTCGCATGCAGGGCCGGCGCCAGGCCGAAGAGCAGCCCGGTGAGGATCGACAGGCCCGCGGTGAACAGGACGACACGCGCGTCGAGGGTGATCTCGTCGGCGCGCGGCAGCGCGTCGGCCGCCGCAGCGGCGAGCGCCCCCACGCCCCAGTGCGCCGCCAGCAGCCCGAGCGCTCCGCCCGTGCAGGCCAGGAGGATCGACTCGACCAGGAGCTGACGGACCAGCCGGGCGCGGCTGGCGCCGATCGAGGCGCGGATGGCGATCTCCCGGCCGCGCCCCGCGGCGCGCGCCAGCAGCAGCCCCGCCACGTTGGCGCAGGCGATGACCAGGACGAGCCCCACGGCCCCGAGCAGCAGCGACAGGCCGCGCCGCGATTCCTCCGGCACGGCCCAGTCGAAGAAGCCGGCGAGGGCCACCGTCCAGCCTTCGTTGCTGGCGGGATATTGTCCCGCCAGGCGCGCCGCGATGCCGATGAGCTCGGCGCGCGCCTGCTCGAGGGTGGCGCCCGGCTTGAGCCGCCCGTAAACGCCGAGTCGATGGTCCGCGCGGTTCCCGGCCGGATCGGGTCGCAGCGGCACGAAGGCTTCGTACTCGCCCCAATGGAACTCGGGCACGATGCCGAGGACGGTGGTGGGCACCTCGTCGAGCACGATGGTGCGGCCGACGAGCGCCGGATCGCCGCCGAAGCGGCGCTGCCACAGGCCGCGGGTGACGACGGCCACCGCCTCGCCCTGGCCGGGCGCGTCCTCCTCCGGGAGGAAATCCCGCCCGAGCACCGGCCGCACGCCGAGAAGCGGGAAGAAGTCGCGCGTGACCGCAAGCGTGCGGATCCGCTCGGCCTCAAGGCCGCCGCTTCCGCCGAGGTTCTGCGGCCGGCTCTGGGTCGCGGCGAGCCGCTCGAAGGCGGTCGTTCCCTGCTCGCGCCAGTCGAGGAAATTCGGCTGCGAGACCCCGAACTTCGCCATGCCGCGTCCGGGGTTGCTCTCCCAGACGCGCACCAGCCGGTCGGATTCGGGATACGGCAGCGGACGCAGCAGGACGGCGTTGAGGATGGTGAACATGGCGGTGCTCGCCCCGATGCCGAGCGCCAGGGTGACGACCACCGCCGCGGTGAAGCCGGGCCGCTTCAGGAAGAGTCGCACCCCGTGCAGCGCGTCGGCGGCGGCTTCGGAGAGGAAGCGCAGCGGCCCGCCGCCGCCCGCATCCGCGTGCGACGCGGCACGCGTGTCGAGGTGATCGGCCGCCCGCACATCGAGCGGAGTGCGGTCGCGGGCCTCGGACGCCGCGATCTCGCGCGCCAGGGCGTCCCAGTCCGGGATCTCGCGCTGCGCCGCCGCCACCGCCTCCTCCTCGGAGGCGCCGCGGTCGATCGCACTGCTGTAGCAGTCCTCGAGCTGCTGGGCCAGGTCCTCGACGATCTCCGCCTCGCGGCCGGCGCGCAGGCGCGGCAGGCTGAGGCGCTCGCGGACGAAACGGCGGAAGTCATGCATGGCCGTGCCCCACCACGGCGTTCACCGCCGCCATGAACTCCTTCCAGGTCGCGCGTTCCCGCGCCAGCACCTTCCTCCCCTCCGGGGTGAGGCGGTAGTAGCGGCGGCGGCGCTCGCCGGGACGCTCGATCCAGCGGCCGCGGATGAGGTCACGGTTCTCCAGCCGGACGAGCATCGGGTAGAGCGACGCGATGCGCAGCCGCAGGCGTCCTCCCGAGCGACGCTCGATGCTCTTGCCAACGTCATAGCCGTGCCGAGGGCCCGCCTCGAGCAGCGACAGGACCAGGAGCTCCGTACTTCCCTTCTTCAGCTCGCGACTGAACATCCCGTCCTCCTCCGCGCCCGGCGCTTCCGGGTCCAGCGCCTCTGACGCGATATATCGGTTTGAGGCATATACAGCCGCGCGGGGGCTCGTGTCAAGCGCGACCTGCCCGCCCGAATCGCCTGTCGGGAAATGCCTGAAGAAAATTGGTGCGCGGGCGTTCGCTCGCTACGATGAAGCGCGATGCCCGCTCTCCCGCTGCGTTCGGCCTTCCCCGCGGCCCTGGCCGCGCTGCTCCTCGCGGCGTCCTGCCGCGCGGGCGCGGAGGTCCCCGACCGCCTGCAGCAGATCCTCGCAGGCCTCGGCGATCGCGGCGGGCATCCTCAGGCCTCCTCCGACGAGCTCCGCGAGGCGCTCCAGCGCCAGCTTCGGCTCGCCCCGGTGCCCGACCAGGGAGCCAACCGCCCCTCGAACCCTGCCTTCCCCACCCGCGCGACGCTCACGGACTTCTACGCGCGACGCGGCCAGCGGCTGGCGTGGAGCGACGACGCGGGATCGCTGCGTGCCGAAGCCGGCGCGCTCGTGGACGCGCTCGCCCAGGCGCGCCGCGACGGCCTGGACCCCGCGGTCTACGCCGTCGCGTCGATCGATCGCCTGCGCGCGTCGCTGAAGAAGGACGCGTCCGGCGAAGAGGCTGTCGCGCGCCGCGCCGACCTCGATCTCCTCCTGACCACGGCGTTCTTCCGCTACGCGTCCGACCTCTCCACCGGCCGCGTGCATCCCAACGAGGTCCGCACCGAATGGCTGACCGAGCCTCCTGAGCTGGATCTCGCGGCCGCGCTCGAGAAGGCGCTGGCGGCGCACGAGCTCGACCGGTTGCTCGCATCGCTGGCGCCGCCGCATCCGGGTTATGCGCGGCTGCGCGATGCGCTGGCGGAGCTGCGCACGACGGCGGAGGCGGGCGGCTGGCCCGCGGTCCCCGCCGGTCCCGCGCTGAAGAAAGGATCGCGCGACGCGCGCGTGGCCGCCCTGCGCCAGCGTCTCGGCGTGCGTGCGGGGCTGCTCGGCGCGGCGTCCGGGAGCAAAGCGGCCGCGACCTTCGACGCGCGCCTGGACCAGGCGGTGCGCGACTTCCAGGAGCGGCATGGTCTCGAGCCGGACGGGGTTGCGGGGAAGACGACGATCGCCGCGCTCAACGTGCCGATCGAGGAGCGCATCCGGCAGGTCGAGCTGAACCTCGAGCGCTGGCGCTGGATGCCGCGCCGCCTCGGCGATCCGCACGTCGAGGTGAATGTGCCCGGGTTCGAGCTGCGGCTGGTGCAGGGCGATCGCAGCGCGCTGACCAGCCGCGTGGTCGCGGGCAGCGCCTTCACGCCCACGCCGATCTTCACCGACCGCATCGTCGCCGTGGTCGCC
The DNA here is from genome assembly GCA_036005805.1 of Candidatus Polarisedimenticolia bacterium. Lineage (GTDB taxonomy): Bacteria > Acidobacteriota > Polarisedimenticolia > Gp22-AA2 > Gp22-AA2 > DASRAU01. The sequence goes on from DASYQE010000145.1 coordinate 4,809, forward strand.
AACCCGCCGTGGAACGTGCCGCGCGAGCTGGCGGTGCGCGAGTACCTCCCCGAGCTGCGGCTGGATCCCAAGCTCTTCCAGCGCCACGGCATCCGCATCTACGAAGCACCCGACGACAGGGGCGCCAAGCAGGGGCGCAAGGACCGGGAGGAGGACTTGCGCGAGGTCGATCCGGAGAAGGTGAAGTGGAAGCGCGTGCAGGCGGACGAGTTCGACTATGTCCTGCGCCAGGATCCCGGTCCGGACAACGCGCTCGGCCGGATGAAGTTCGGGCTCACGAACGATTTCCAGATCTACCTGCACGACACGCCGGCGCGGACCGCGTTCGACCAGACCAGCCGCGACCTGAGCCACGGCTGCATCCGGGTCGAGCAGGCGCACGAGCTCGCGACGGCGATCCTCGGGGACGCGGCGGAGCACCTCGAGGAGGCGCTGCAGACCACCGACGAGCGCTCGATCCCGGTGCAGCCGCCGGTGCCGATCCAGATCCTCTACCTGACGGCGTGGGTGGACGAAGAGAAGGGGCTGCGCTTCGCCCCGGATGTCTACGAGTTCGATGCCCCGCAGCAGGAGGCGCTCGCCCGGATGTCCCGCACCGGCGCCACAGCCGCGAAAAAATAACCACGCCCGGCCGCGAAAAACCCGCAGGAAGCCCGCCGCGCGGGGATATCATCCCCGACTCGACCATGCGGGTGAAACACGCGTCCTTCCTGCCGTTCGCGGCCCTGCTCCTGATCGTCCGCCCGGCCGCAGCGGACCCGCCGGCGGCGGCAGAGCCTCCGGCCACTCCGGGTGTGGCGGAGCGTCCGGCCGTGGACTCGCATGACGGGCTGGAAGCGGCGCTCCTGCGCGCCGCGCCCACGCTTCGGGCCGAGGCGCTGCACGCGGCCCTTCTCGCGCGGCAGCGTCTGGCCGAGGGCGGCCTCGTCACGCGGCCTCTGGTCACCCTCATCGATTACAGCCTGCCCTCGACAGAGCGAAGGCTCTGGGTCCTCGATCTGGCGGTCCGCCGCGTCGTGTACCACGCGCTCGTGGCGCACGGACGCAACACCGGTGAGAACGAAGCGATCGCCTTCTCCAACGAGGAAGGGAGCCTGAAGACCTCGCTCGGCGCCTTCATCACCGGTTCGACCTACCTGGGGAAGAACGGCTACTCGCTGCGGCTGAAGGGCCTGGAGACCGGCGTCAACGATCGGGCCGAGGTCCGCACCATCGTGATGCACGGCGCGCCTTACGTCTCCGAGGAATTCGCGCGGGTCAACGGCCGCCTCGGCCGCAGCTGGGGCTGCCCGGCCGTCAGTCCTTCCATCGCGCACGCGCTCATCGACCGCGTGAAGGAGGGAACGCTGCTGTACGCCTGGCACCCTTCGCTGGCGCCTCCCTCCTGAATCGCTTGAGCCGGCGGCGGCCCCCCATCCCCTCCGATCGATCCCGGCGGCCGAATCGCGGCCGCCGCACTGGAGCTTCCCAGTAGCGCCGCGTCAGCGTGGCGCCGCGAGCACCGAGCGGACCTCGCTGGTCCAGTTCCGCGTCCATCGCAGCTCGCGGATCGGCCCCGCTGCCGGAGTTTGCGCCACGAGGAACCGGCCGTCCGGGGCGACATCGTAGGAGGGGCCGAGCGCGTTGAAGAATGCGCCGCGGAAGAGAAGGCGCGGCGGACCCGGCTGCCCTCCTGCGAAGGAAACGCTCCACCACTGGTCGTGCTTGCGGTAGAACAGCTCGCGCGAGTCACGTGACCAGACTGGCTCCTCGCCGAAATCGGCCGACAGCTGCCATTCCCGGCCGGTCGGCGGGATGGGCTGGGCGAACACCTGGAAGATGCCGGCGCGCGACGACGTGTAGGCGAGGAGCGAACCGTCGGGCGACAGCTGCGCCCCCCATTCGTTTCCGGCGCCGGTGAGGCTCGGGTGGCGATCGAGGGTCCCGGTCCAGATGTGGCCGTCCAGTTCTCCGGCCAGCGTCCCGGCCGGCGACCAGGAGGTGAAGAAGCCGTCGATCGCCAGGGCCTCGGGGGGAATGTCGCTGTCCACCGGTTTCATCACCCATCGGTGGTCCTGGTGGGAGTAGAAGATCACCCGGCGTCCGTCCGGATTCCACAGGCCGCGCCGGCCGCTCTTCCCGTCGCTCGTGATGCGGGTCCGCCGCCCGTCCGCAAGGTCGTAGACGTAGACATCGTCCTGCAGCCCGCCCACCTCGACCAGGGCCCTCCGACCGTCAGGGGAAAGACGAATCGATCCGAACAGGTCCGGAGCCGCGGCCGTGGGGGTGATGCGTCCCTGGCGATCCACCCAGACCAGCCGGGTGCGCGCCTGGTCCACACCGGGAACGTCGAAGAGGGATCCGGCGGAGGTGAGCGAGAACTGCGCCGACGGCACGGCGATCGAGCACATCGACACGCCGCTCGCGACGGCGGCCTCGGGGCCGGCGAGCGCGCCCCGGCCCAGGTCGAATGCAGCCGCCATGATCGTCCCGCTGCGCGCGAAGACGATCTGTCCCGAGGCGGCGTACTGCGGCGCGTAACCATGCGCCACGAGAGCGCGCGGCCCCTTCCCGCGGACCGGAAGGTCGAGGATTCCCACCGACATCAGGTCGGCCGTCAGCGGCTGGAGGAAGCGGCCCGGCTCTCCGTGCCGCGCCGGGTTGTCCGTCGCCACCATCGTGACCAGCAACGCGTGGCTCCCGGGCAGGCAATGCGGATAGGAGGTCTGCGCCGCCGGATCCACCAGGTCGATCCGCTCCGCCCTCCCCGCCCCGGCGGCGCCGACCTTCCAGAGGCTTCTTCCTTCGTCCCCCGAGACGTAGATCGTGCCGTCGTCGCACCACGTCCCGCCGGCCGCGTTCAGGACGGCCGCCAGCGACAGCGGAGCGCCGCCGTCCACCGAGACCTTGCGGACGGTGTCGAACGTGAAGAAGCCGAGCCACCGACCGTCGGGGGAGAAAAACGGATCGAATCCCCCCTCCGTGCCGGCGATGGGCGCAGGCTCGAACTGATCGGCACGGCGCATCATGATCCGCGTGACACCGTCGCCCTCGGAGGAGACGTAGGCGATGCGGGAATCGTCCGGAGAAACCGCCAGGCCGGCGCGCGGATAGCTGAAGGGCGTGGCGGTCGGCGGCGCCAACGGCGCGCCATCGGGCAGCACGACCGTGAGGCGCTGAATGCTTCCGCCGGCGGAAGGGGGAGACGCCGGCAGCGCCGCGCGCGCGGCCAGCCAGCCCGCCAGTGCTCCGGCCGCGAGGAGAGCAACCGCCGCGCCGGCCATCCCGGTCCCGGGAAGCCGGCGTGAGGCGGTGCGCGCGGAGGCACCCGAATCGCCGCGGGCGATCCATGCCAGCTCGCGGCTGACGTCGTCGGCGCTCTGCCAGCGCTCGTCGGGCTGCTTCGCGAGACAGACGCGCACGAGATGATCGAGCCCCGCGGGGGCCTCCGGCCGCAGGGCGCCGAGCGGGGCAGGATCCCGCTCGAGGATGGCCGCCATCAGGCTCGCGGTGCTGCGCCCCTCGAAAGCGCGCTTCCCCGTCACCATCTCGTGGAGCACCGCCCCCAGCGCGAAGATGTCGGTGCGCGTGTCGATCGTCCCGGCCTCGATCTGCTCCGGCGCCATGTAGGGCACGGTGCCGGGGACCGTCCCCTCCTGCGTCAGCTCGGTCCGGGTCGGAGTCTGCGAGGAATCCGAGAAGGCGGAGCCGGACACCGGCTTCGCCAGGCCGAAGTCGAGGAGCTTCATCCCCGAACGCGTCAGCATCACGTTGCCCGGTTTCAGATCGCGGTGCACGATGCCGTTCCGGTGCGCCGCGCCGAGGGCGGCGGCGATCTGCGATCCGAAGCGCAGCGCCTCGTCGATCGGCAGCGGTCCGCGCGCCAGCCGGCTCGCGAGCGTCTCCCCTTCGAGGAATTCCAGGACCAGGTAGTCGAGCCCCTCGTGCCGACCGAGGTCGTACAGGGCGCAGATGTGCGGGTGCGAGAGCTGCGAGATCGCCTTCGCCTCGCGCTCGAAACGCTCGCGCGCCCCCGGACCGGCGGCATGCTTCTCCGGCAGGACCTTGATGGCGACGGTGCGCTGCAGCCGGGTGTCGCGGGCCCGGTACACCTCCCCCATGCCCCCGGCGCCGAGCGGCGCGACGAGTTCGTAGGGCCCCAGTCGCAGACCGGCGGGCAGGCTCATCGGGCGCCGGAGCGAGGCATCAGAAGGGACCGGGCGAGCAGTTCACCGGCGCATCTTACGTCGAGCCCGCCGCCCTTCTGTCGCGACTCTGCCGAGCGCGAAAGCGCCGAGACCGAGCCGCGGGCGCATCGTTTCGGTCAGTGGCGCGGCTCCCTGCGTCTCCGGGCGGTCAACAGGAGGACGCCGAGCAGGACTCCGACCCCGAGCCCGGAGGCACCGTCCAGCACATTCGTCCGGAACGTGCTGGTCGGATGGAGGAACAGACGGAGCAGGCCGGTCAAGGCGTAGGCGCCGAAGCCGAGGCGCAGGATCCAGGCATCACGTTTCGATCGTTCGAGACACATCGAAGACTCCCTTTCACGCGTCGAGGACGCGGTCTTCAGTTGGTGGCGCGGTACCAGAACATGAGGATCCACTTGACCACGGCCATGGTCAGGCCGATGGAGAGCAGCTCCCACGACCAGACGTGGTCCGCGTAGAAATGCCATGCGAACAGCAGCATCGCGACGGTTCCGCCGGCGGTTCCGGCGAGGCTGGTGGCGCGGAGACGGTGGATGAGGAAGCGTTCGTCGAAGGCCCAGGCGGGGACTCTCATTTCTTCTCCAGCTTGAAGATGGCGTCGGTGGGACAACCGAAGACCCGCGCGAAGGTCAGGGCCAGCGGCAGGCTCGGGGTGTAGCGATCGCATTCGATCGAGTTGATGCTCTGTCGGGACACGCCGACCCTGTCGGCCAGCTCCTGCTGGCTCCAGCCGCGCTCGAGGCGCAGCTCCCGGACACGCGTCCTGACTTCGGGGGGCATGACAAGCTAACTTTACATGCCCGGCGGCCCCATGTCAAGCAGGCTTGTCATCGCTCCCTGGCCCGGGATCAGGAACGACGGGCCGTCTTCGGGTACTCTACGCAGCGATCCCGTCTTTTCAGGAGGCCTCATGCGATTCGGTCTTCGAGCCGTTCCCCTGCTCCTGCTCGCTCCTCTCGTCGCTCCGATGGCCGCGGCCCAGGCCCCGCCGTCTTCCGCTCCGGCCGCGCCTCCTGCGACGGCCGCGGCGGCCACGCCGCCGGCGAAGCCGGGATCCGATCGCTTCCAGCCTCTGGACTACTTCGGCCTGGAGTGGGCCTCCGAACCGGAGATCTCCCCGGACGGAAAGCGCGTCGCGTACGTGCGCAACTCGCTCGACATCATGAAGGACAGGCGGCGGTCCCAGATCTGGATCCTGAACGCCGACGGGACGGATCACCGGCCGCTCACCTCCGGCAGCGGCGAGTTCGGACCGCGCTGGTCGCCGGACGGCAAGCGCATCGCCTACGCCGCCGTCGACGGCGACGCCGTGCAGCTCTTCGTGCGCTGGATGGACAACGGCGCCACCACGCGCCTGGCGCAGCTGCCGCGCGCGCCCGGCGGCGTCTCCTGGTCTCCGGACGGGAAGTCGATCGCCTTCACCATGCTGGTTCCGGCGAAGCCGGAGCCGCTGGCGAAGATGCCGGACAAACCGGAGGGGGCGGAGTGGTCCAGGCCTCCGAAGGTCATCACTCACGTCACCTACCGCGCCGACGGCGAGGGCTACCTCGAGGAGGGCTTCAGCCACGTCTTCGTCGTGCCCTCCGAGGGCGGCACGCCGCGGCAGCTCTCGTCCGGCTCGTTCAACCACGACGGCAGGCCGATCTGGACGCCGGACGGCAGGTTCCTCCTGATCGCGGCGAACCGCCGCGCCGACTGGGAGTACGAGTCGATGGACACGGAGATCTTCGAGCTCTCGGTGGCCGACGGCGCCATCCGCCCGCTGACGAAACGGTACGGCCCCGATAACGGCCCCGCGATCTCCCCCGACGGCCGGCTCATCGCCTACGTCGGCTTCGACGATCGTTACCAGGGTTACCAGGTGACGCACCTGTACGTCATGAATCGTGACGGCAGCAACCCGCACGTCGTGACCGGCGATTTCGATCGCGACGTCAACGCGCCGCACTTCAGCCGCGACGGGAAGTGGATCTACTTCGGAAGCGACGACCAGGGGAATGGCCGGATCCTGCGCGTCGCGACCGGCGGCGGGAAGCCCGAGATTCTGGCCACCGACGTCGGCGGCGGCGACCTCGGGCGGCCGTACGGCGGCGGCCACTATTCGATCGCCGCAGGCGCCGCCGCGGGCGGAGAGGCCGGCCGCTTCGTCTACACCTGGACGCGCCCCGAGCGCCCGCCCGAGGTCGCCATCGCGTCGGCCGGCGCGAAGACGACGGTGCTCACGGCGCTCAACGACGACCTTTTCACCGGCAAGACGCTCGCCTCGGCCGAGCCGATCTGGACCGAGTCGACGTTCGACCACAGGCGCATCGAGGGCTGGATCATGAAGCCGCCGGGCTTCGACGCGTCGAAGAAGTACCCGATGATCCTCGAGATCCACGGCGGCCCGTTCGCCGACTACGGCGACCGCTTCGGCGCCGAGATGCAGCTCTACGCCTCCGCCGGGTACGTCGTCCTCTACACCAACCCGCGCGGCTCGACCTCGTACGGCGAAGAGTTCGGCAACCTCATCCACCACGCGTATCCCGGCAACGACTACGACGACCTGATGTCCCTGGTCGACGCCACCATCGGACGAGGCTCCGTCGACGACAAGAACCTGTTCGTCACCGGCGGCAGCGGCGGCGGCGTGCTGACCGCCTGGATCGTCGGCAAGACGCAGCGCTTCAGGGCCGCGGTCTCCGCCAAGCCGGTCATCAACTGGAATTCGTTCGTGCTGATCTCCGACCAGCCGAACTTCTTCTACCGCTACTGGTTCGCCTCGCCGCCGTGGGAGCACCCCGAGGAGTACGCGAAGCGATCGCCTCTGACCTACGTCGGCAACGTGCACACGCCGACGATGCTCCTGACCGGGGAGGCGGACTACCGCACGCCGATCTCGGAGGCGGAGCAGTTCTACGAGGCGCTGAAGCTCCGGAAGGTCGACACGGCGCTGGTGCGGGTGCCGGACGCGTCGCACGGGATGTTCGAGCGCCCGAGCATGCTCCTCGCCAAGTCGGCGCACATCCTCGGCTGGTTCGAGAAGTACCGCAGCGGCAAGGACACGGTGAAGACCGCCGCGGAGGCGTCTTCCACCACCTCCGCCGGTGCGAACTGAGGCCGGCGCCGACGGGACCCGGTGGACCGGTCTCCACGGAGAGACCGCATCATGAAGCGGCTCCTTCCGGCAGTGGCCCTGTTGCTCATGGCGCCGAGGCTGGCGGCAGCGAATGCCTGTGTCTCGGCCTCGGCGTGCGCGGTGGTCCCATGCTTTTTCGATGCGGCGTCGAGCTGGACCTCCTGCGGCGGCACCTCTCCGCAGCCCGCGGATCTGTGGACCGTCCGGGCCGGCCACACGGTCATCCTCGACGCGAGCCTGACGACGCGCGCCGGCACCGTCAACGGCACCCTCCGCACCGGTCCTGACGGCGGCGCCGCCCTCACCCTCGTCGGGGCCTCCGGAAACGAGCTCACCATCGGCGCGACCGGTCTCTTCCAGCTCCGCAAGGGCGACTCGCTGATCTGCGACAGCACGGCCGCCGCGTGCCAGTACGTCTGGGCCTCCGGCGGAAGACTCGACCTGCAGGGCGACGTCCACGAGACGACGCTTCTGGGAGCGCTGACCGATCTGCCCGCGGACACCTCCTTCCCGACCTGCGGCGGCACGGACGGGCGCAGGTGGATTTTCCGCGTGGCCAACGGGTCCGAGTTCGCGGCGCCGGGCGGCCGCGTGCGCTTCCTGAGCGGCAAGGCGCGCGACCGTGAGTTCGAGATCGTCGACGTGACCTCTGGCGCCATCACGGTCTGCACGGCGCTGACCGACGCCGCCTCGACGGGAATCTACGGGGGTCAGCGGCTGACGCCGCACGCTCCCGTCGGCAGGCTCGGGATTCGCCACACCGTTCCGACCGTCACCGACAACGCCAGTCCGTTCTACGTGTCCCCCGCCTCCGGGGACGCCGTGGCCATCATCGAGGACGTCAACCTGATCCAGGTGGGCGGGACCCGCGGCTTCCGGTTTTCCGATCTGACCCAGGCGGGCAGCGGGGTGCCCCCGATCCTTCGCGCCGCGCACCTCGCCGGCATCGGCACGACCGAAAGCGGCACGGTCTCCTTCGTCACCAAGGCCGCCGCGGCGGGTCTCTCCGCGGGGACCTGGGAGTATCTCAACTGGCATGACTACGGCGGCGCGGACCAACTCACCCTGCTCGGCTGGGTGGACACGACCGTCCGTCGCTCCTCCTTCCATGACGCGGGCCCCGACGCCACGGAGTCCTCCGGTCCCATTTATTCCGGCCCGGCGACCTTTTCCGGCTCGAGCGTCAATCTTCCGTGCGATCGGTTCGCCGTCATCGACAACACCATCTACCGGGTGCGCGGCAACGGCGTGCAATACAACGCGGGAGGCACGCTGGTCTCCTCCACCGGCGGACAGGTCCAGGGGAACCTGGTGTTCGACGGCTGCACGACGGCGTACGGCGAATGCTCGGGGATCGAGATCAATGCCTGCCAGTTCTGCGACGTGTCGTACAACGTGGTCCATGACATCTGCCGGCTCGATGGCGCCGGCGGCGATCTGATCCGGGTGGGCGGCCCGGGCGCCGCCAGCCTCAGCCGGGGAACGGTGGCCCACCACAACTGGGCGGTGAACGGCTGCGGAATCGGTCTGCGTGCCAATCCGGGGGTTCCGGACCAGGGGCGGGACACGGCCTGGACCGGTAACTACGTCTCGCACGTGCGCCTGGACGGCGGCCAGAACGGGTCCTGGTACGGCAATGTCGTGAAGAACTGGGGGCTCGCCAACGACCGCACCCACGCCGGCATCTCCAATCCGCAGAAGGCGCTCGGCAACTGGCTGCTCGGCAACGATCTCGACATCGCCGGCGGGGCCGAGTGCTCCACCGGCTGCTCGCGCGACGGCATCCTGTTCGACTCCACCGGGGGCAACGGCCCGGGCGCGTCAGGTGTGCTGGTGCAGGATGCTCTCGTCGCCGGGCTCGACTCGCCTGCGGTTCAGAACGGCGGGGTGCGGGTCGACAGCGGCGTCGATTACGACGTCTCGATCGATCACGTGACCTGCGACAACTTCGGGGTTTGCAGCAACTGCGTCAAGAGCGGCGCCTCCAGCGCCATCGGCGTCGCGATCACCGACATCGCCGCGCAGCGGAGCAATCGTTGCACGGCCATCGTCTGTTCCCCGGCGCCGATCGAGCACGTCGGCAACCTGATCTACAGCCGCACCGGCGTCGCCGCGGACGATGTCACGGTCAGTACCTCGAACTGCGACGGCCTGGGGACGTGGACGCCGCTCGCATCGCTCGGCTATCTCGACCCGACGAACGGAGACTTCAACTTCGCCCCGAACGCACCCGGTCGGACTCTGGGAGCGGGATCCGCGCCGATCGGCCTGCGCGCCTTCCGGCACCCGCGCCAGGCCATCAACGGCTTCTGGAGCGGCATCCTGCCGTTCGATCTCGTGCAGCCGGCGGATGTCGCGAACGTCCCGAACGCCGATTCGGACGGCGACGGGGTGATGGACTACGTCGACACCTGCGTCTCCGTCGCCAATCCTTCGCAGTTCGACCAGGACGGCGATGGCTTCGGGGACGTCTGCGACTGCGCACCGGGCGACGCCTCGGTCTGGAACGTTCCGGGGGAGGTCGCCGATCTGCTGCTCACGGTCGACCCGGTCGACGGCCCGGCGACAACGCGGCTCGCCTGGAGCGCCCCGCCGACCGGTGGTCTCCCCGCGTCGATGACCTACGACGTGATCCGCTCCACGCGTGCCTCGGACCTGCTCGCGTCGGCCACCTGTCTTGCCTCCGGTCTCACGGTCACCACGGCGGCGGACGTCGATCCGCCGGGGCCGGGCGCGGCGTTCTTCTACGTCGTGCGGGCGCGTGACGCCTGCGGCGCGGGCGTGGCGCACCGGGGATCGGATGGTGTGCCGGTGCCCGCGCTCGCGTGTCCGCCGGCGCTGCCCGCCGGCGGGTAGGCCGACGACTCGCAAGGCAGGGCGACGAGCGGATCGACTGCAGGTGCCTACTTCGCGGCGGCGTTGATCCTGGCGAGCAGGGCGTCGACGTTGCGGCCGAGACGGCGGGCCTCCTCGGCCTCGCGGCGCGCCTCGGAGGGTTTTTTCGCGGCGAAAAGCGCCTCGGCGAGACCTTCGTGCGCCTCGCCGCGCGCCGGCCGCAGCCGGACGGCGTGGCTCCAGGCATCGGCCGCCTGGTCGGGGTGGCCCTCGTCATAGTGCAGGCGGGCGAGCGCGCGGTACGCGGTGTAGGACTCCGGGTTCAGCTCGAGGGCGTGCAAAAGCGTCGTCTGCGCCTCGCGCGCATCGCCGTTGGCGGCGAGCGCCTCGCCGAGCTTCGTCCATCCCACCGCGCCGCCGGGATTCAGGCCGACGACGCGCCGGTACGCCTCGATCGCCTTCGGGTCGTCACCGAAAGCGCGCTCGGCGTCGCCGAGCGCCTGCTGCAGCGCGGGCGACCTGGGGTCGAGCTTCAGCGAGGCTTTCGCCAGGGTGACCGCCTCCTGCGTCTGGTCGCGCGCCAGCAGGACGGCCACCTTCGTCTTGACCGCCGGGACCGACTGCGGGTTCGCCTTGAGCGCCCGCTCGATCGCGTCGGAGGCGCCGTCGAGATCGTCCCGGTCGAGGCGGATCTGCGCCAGCCCGACGAGCGCACCGACGTGCGCCGGGTTCTCCTTGAGGATGGCGTTCCACGCCCGCTCCGCATCGGCCGTCTTGCCGGCGTCGTACCACTGCGCCGCCTGGGCCGAGCGCGCATCGAGTCCCTGGGCGCCGGCCGGCGCCGCGCCGCTCTCCTTCGACGGCGAGCGCTCCGCCGCCACGGCCTCGCCCGGGTTCGCTGCGGGACCCTCGGCCGGGGGGACCTGGGCCTCGGCTGGCGCCGCGGCCGGGGCGGGCGATCCGCTCGAGCTCTCGCGGCTGGAGCAGGCGGCCGCCGACAGGCAGACCGTCAGAAGAATGACGAGAAGGCAGGACAGGCGGCGGGCTCGGGATGTCATTCGTCTCCCTCGGACACGCGAACGCGCCGAACTCTACACCCAACGGAAGGGCGGCGGACCGTCGGCATCATCTTGATCCCCATCCGCGCGCTCCCTATCTTCAGCGAAACGAGCGCCGGGCCAGGGCTCGAAAAGGGGGAAGCCATGGGTTCGTTTGCGAAGCGGCTGGTCCTGAGTGCCCTGGGCGTGGTGGTGATGCTCGGTTCCTGGACCGTCAAGGGCTGGTTCGTCGAGGACGCCAACGCCACGATGAAGCACATCCCCGACAAGGTCTGGGACGGCGGCGGCGGAACGATCACCGTCGAGACCGATTCGACCGAGGCGGCGCGCGTCTACGTCAGCTTCGAGACCAACGTGGCGATCGACGATGCCGGCCACAAGTTCCTCGAGACCTGGGAACGGGTCGAACCCGGCTTCCACGCCTTCAGGATCGAGGTGCCCCCCGGCGTCTCCGGCACGGCCGAGGTGGACGTGGAAAACCCGAAGGTCGGGTCGAAGGCGCGCGTCGCGGTGCGGGTCAACGGCGAGATCGCCATCGAGGACAAGCAGGAGCTGACCGAGCCGCTGAAGCCCGGCTGGGCCTTCGCCGCCCAAGTCGAGCTCGAGGACTACGCGAAGGGCACGCCCGGAAACGACTAGGCTCGCGGCGGGCTCGCCAGCATCGCGATCATCGTCTAGCGCGGCGGCTGCAGGCGGACGAGGAGGATGCGCTCGGAGGAGCCGTAGCTTCGCGAGTGCCCGACGACGGCGAGCGCGCCGTCCGGCCCGGCGACGACACAGCGGCCCAGCTCGTCGGACGCGCCGCCAAAACGCCGCTCCCAGCGCGGGGCGCCGTCGGGCGTGAAGACGCGCAGGACGATGTCCCAGTCCCCCGCCGTGTTACGCGAGTAACCGGCCACGGCCACGTCGCCATCGGGAAGGGGATCGAGGTGAACGGCGCGGTCGTCCCCGGGCCCTCCCTCGGTGCGCGCCCAGGTCACCTCGCCCGCGGCGGAGAGGCGCAGCAGGACCACGTCGGTCCCGTGCCCCGGGCCCTGGTCCGAGTATCCGGCGACCAGGAAGCCGTCGTCGTCGAGACGGTGCAGATCGTGCCCGACGTCGAAGCCGGGGCCGCCCCACGTGCGTGACCAGACCGGCTTCCCGGCCGCGTCGCAGCGGACGATCTTCGCGTCGTAGCCCGGTCCTTCCCGGGGCCCGCTTCCGCTCTGACCCGCGAGGGCGAACCCGCCGTCGGGGGTCGCCTGGACGGAGAAGGCGCGCTCGACCGGCGCGCCGTCGAGAGCCAGGCGCCCGATCTCCTTCCCGTCGAGGTCGGCGCGCAGCACGAGCATCTTCGAGGTGCCGTCCGCTGCCAGCGACTCGCCGGCGGCGAGGATTCCCCGCGGCGTCACCTCGATCGACCAGAGACGCTCCTTTCCCGGACCCGGGTACGTCTTGCGCCAGAGCAGGCGGCCGTCCGCGCCGACGCGCAGCAGCATGGCGTCGAGGTCCCCCGCGGAGGAGGTCGTCCAGCCGGCGCCGGCGAAGGTGCCGTCGCCGACCGAATTCAGCGACCAGAGGGCGCCGTCCTTCCCCTCCGGCCAGGCCCGCCGCCAGAGGACGTCCCCGGACGCCCCGGCGCGGATCAGCAGCGAGCTGTCCGAACCGTTCGCCTCGGTGTAACCCGCGATCAGCAGGTCGCCGCCGACCGGGATCGCCGACACGCCGAAATCCGCCGCCGGCGCTTCGAGCGGCCGGACCAAGGTCACCTTCATGTCCGCTGCCATGCCGGCGCCAGTGACGAAAGCGAAGACCGAGGCGAGCACGCGCGGCAGGGTCCCGGACCGGCCCGAACAGGTCATCGTCCCGGTCCTAACGTGCCGCGGCCCGCGCGGGTTCACTGGCCGCCTTTCCGTGGCCGGCAGTCTTGGCTAAGATCCCGTCCTCGCGGGGAGGGACGGATCGTGGTGACATCGACCAGCGGCGGCGCGCGTCCCGATTTCAGGGCGCGCCTCGGCGGTCGCGTCAACGTCTTGCGGGCCTGGGGGCGGATCCTCCAGGGCTACCGTCCGACCCTGTCGCTCGAGATCACCAAGGAATGTCCGCTCCGCTGCCCCGGCTGCTACGCCTACGAGCCGGAGCACCTCGGGGCCGCCGGGCCGCTGCGCGACCTCTCCGATTTCCGCGGCGACGATCTCGTCGCGCGCGTCCTGCGGCTGGTGCGCGAGACGCGGCCGGTCTACATCTCGATCGTCGGCGGCGAGCCACTCGTCCGCTTTCGCGAGCTGAACACGCTCCTGCCGAGGCTCAGCGCCCTCGGCATCCCGGTGCAGCTCGTGACCAGCGCGGTCCGCCCGCTGCCGAAGGAGTGGAGCGCGATCCGCGGGCTGCACGTGTGCGTGTCGATCGACGGGCTGCAGCCGGAGCACGACGCGCGCCGCGCCCCCGCCACCTACGATCGGATCCTGAAGCACATCGCCGGCCACCGGGTCACCGTGCACTGCACCGTGACGCGCCAGATGGCGCGCCAGCCCGGCTCGTACGAGGAGTTCCTGGCATTCTGGTCGGCGCGCGACGAGGTGCGCAAGATCTGGTTCAGCCTGTTCACGCCCCAGGTCGGGGGCGCCGGCGCGGAGAACCTGACCGCGGCCGAGCGCCGCGCGTTCGTCGAGCGGCTGCGCGCGCTGCGGCCGGGGTACCCGAAGCTCGACATGCACCGCCGCACGCTCGAGGCCTTCCTGGCGCCGCCGACCACGCCGGACGAATGCCTCTTCGCTCGCACAACCACCTGCGTCAGCGCCGATCTGCGCACCCCGATCACCCCGTGCCAGCTCGGCGGGGATCCCGACTGCTCGCGCTGCGGCTGCCTGGCCTCGGTGGGATTCAAGGCGTTCGGCGACCTGCGCCTTGGCGGCCTCGTTCCCGTCCGGACGCTGTACGCCGCCTCCGAGCGCATCGGCCTCCGCCGGCGCGCCCGGGAAATCGACGCCGCGCCGACGGTTTGAAGTTGATCCCGAGCCGGCCTGGGGGCATATTCAGGCCGCCGAAAGTGTGTCGTCGCTCGCCACGCGTCCGCTCTCTTCGAGGTGCTGACATGATGCGTGCCGGAGTCCTGGTCGGTCTCGTCGCCGCGCTCTCCTGCTCCTTCGCACTGGCTGTGGATCGCTCGCGTGAGCTCACCTTCGCCGAACGGGTCGAGGCGCAGGCCGCCATCGAGCGTGCTGCTTACGCTCACCAGATCGGCTCCACCCTGCCCTTCGAGAAAGCGGTTCCCCACCGCGTGCTCGAGAGGAAAGTCGAGACGTACTTGCGCGAGTCGCTGCTCCTCGAGCGGCGCTGGCACGAGCCGGTCACTGCCGAGGCTCTGAAGCGTGAAACGGAGCGCATCCTCTCGCGGACCCAGGCGCCGGAGCGGCTCCGGGAAGTCTTCGCCGCGCTCGGGAACGACCCGGTCCTCATCCAGGAATGCCTGGCCCGGCCCGCACTCGTCGATCGGCTCGCCCGGAGTTTCCAGGCGGCCGAATCGCGCTCGTCCGCCTCGTCGGACGAAAGAGCGCCGGAGAGCTGGGACTCCTGGTGGGACCGGACGGCGCCGACCCTCGATGCACGGGCCGTGACCACCATCGCCGACCCGGAGGCTTGCTTCCCGGCCGCGGGATCGGGCCGGGACGCGGTCACGGAGGATTCTGCGGAGAGCGTCGCCCCGGCCGCCCCGTGCACGGACAACACCTGGAGCAGCATGTCCGCCGACGCGCCGATGGCGGGCGCCGGCGCGTCTTCCTCGGTCTGGACCGGAAGCCGGCTGTTCGTCTGGAATGGCATTCGACCCGGCGCGGCGCCGGACGGATGGCTCTACGACCCGGTCATCGACACCTGGTCGCTCGTCTCGTCGGTCGGAGCACCCGTCGAACAGCGAACGGGCTACAGCGTCGTCTGGGTCGCCGGCCGCGTCGTGGTCTGGGGCGGCCACGATCCAGCGGGGCAGCCCGGCGCCATGTACAACACGGGAGCCCGGTACGACCCGCTCACGGATACCTGGTCACCCATGTCCACGACGAGCGCCCCGGCGGCGCGCTTCCAGCACACGGGCGCCGCGGTCGGCGGCGTCATGATCATCTGGGGAGCGACGAATCCGGCCAGCGGCGGCCGTTACGATCCGGCCACCGATACGTGGATGCCGATGAGCACTGTCGGCGCACCCCTGGGCTCGTCCCCGGCTGTCTCGACCGGCTCCGAACTGGTGATCTGGACGGGATACGGAGACGCCACGCATCCCGGCGGCGCTCGCTACAACCCGGCGACCGACACTTGGCAGCCGATGTCCACCGCGGGAGCGCCATCGCCGCGCGTCAGGGCCTCGGTCGTCTGGACGGGCAGCAAGGTCATCTTCTGGAGCGGCGCGCTCGCCGCCGGGGGATATACGACCACCGGAGGAATCTACGACCCCGCGACTGACAGCTGGCAGCCGACAGGCATGACGCTCGTCCCGTCCGGCCGGGACGAGCACAGCGCCATCTGGACCGGGACCGAGATGATCGTGTGGGGTGGAAACAACTCTTCCCTGGGCGGCGTGCTCGGCAGCGGCAACCGGTACGACCCTTCAACAGGAGTCTGGACCTTCCTCTCGAATGTGAATGCACCGTCCCCGAGATACGGCATGGCCGCGGCCTGGACGGGCAGTCGCATGCTCATTTATGGGGGGTACAACGGCCAGGCCGATCTGAACACCGGGGGCCGCTACAACCCCGCATCCGACAGTTGGACGCCGACTTCCACGGGCACCGTTCCGGAAGCGCGCAGGGCGCCGCCGGTGATCTGGACCGGCACCCAGATGATCGTCTGGGGAGGCGACGGGGCGGGCGGGCTCCAGGTGAACACCGGCGGCCGCTACGATCCGATGCTCGATGCCTGGACGCCGACGAGCCTCGCGAACGCGCCCTCGGCTCGCCGGTACCACACGATGGTGTGGACCGGGCAACAGATGATCGTCTGGGGGGGCCAGTATCCCGTCACGAACACCGGAGGGCGCTACGACCCGATCGCCGACTCCTGGTCGCCGACCGAGCTCTTCAATGCGCCGGAGCCGCGCGTCCTGCATGCGGCCGTCTGGACAGGCTCCGTGATGGTCATCCTCGGAGGCCGCTCGGAGTATCCCAGCGGAACCAACGTCACGCTCTACAAGTCCGGCGGTCGCTACGACCCTGTGAGCGATACGTGGACGGCCACATCGACGACAGGAGCTCCGCCCGACGGAGGAGCTCCGGCTGTCTGGACGGGTCAGGTGATGGTCATCTCGGGAAACAGTTTTGGAGGCCAATACAATCCGGTGACCGATTCGTGGACGTCGGCGCCGGGGGGTTTGGGCCCCCTGGTCTGGACGGGACAGTGGGTGGTCCGCTGGTCGGGCCCGCCGGGTGGCTTCTACTCCGGCCTTGCCTTCGACCCGGTCACGGGCAACTGGTTTTACATGCCGACGGCCGGTGCTCCCCCGGCGACGACCGGCTTCAGCATGATCTGGAACGGCAGCGCCGTGATCGTCTGGGGAGGCGCCGACTCGAACGGTCCCCGGTCGGACGGCGGCGTTTTCGACATCCAGACCGGGACGTGGGCTCCTCTCGGCGCGACCGGAACACCGCCCACCGCGCGCTCTGAGCATGCGGCCGTCTGGACCGGGAGCGAGATGCTGGTCTGGGGCGGACTCGTCAACGGACAGCTCCTGAACACCGGGGGCCGCCTCCACATGACGCCCGATTCCGATCAGGACGGTGACGGTTACACGCGTTGCGGAGGGGATTGCAATGACACCCAGGCTTCGATCCACCCCGGCGTCGTCGACGTGTGCGACACCATCGACAACGACTGCGACGGGGTCGTGGACGAGGGCGTGGATGCCGACGGCGACGGACATTCAACGTGTGCCAGCGACTGCAACGACTCCGACGGCGCCGTCTGGACAGCCCCGGTCGACGTGACCGGCCTGGCGGTGAATGCGTCGTCGCCGTCCGCGATCGGCTGGGACGACCAGTCCGGCGCCTCCGGTCCCGGCACCGGCTACTCGGTGGTGTCGGGGACGGTCGGCAGCTCCGGAGGGGTCGATTTCTTCGCGGCGGCCTGCCTCGGCGGCGTCTCCGCTCCGCCCTTCCAGGACGCGCGCGTCAGCCCCGCGGCCGGAACGGCGTACTGGTATCTCGTGCGCGCCTCGAACTCCTGCGGCTCCGGCACGTACGGCACCGCCCAGCGGGACGCCCAGATTCCGGCCTGCCCCTGACGCTTCGCGGCTTGCCGGCCCGGACTAGCGCTGGCGGACCATGATGGCGCGGCCGCCGATCACGATCCGTCCGCGCCGCGGCGCAGCGTCAGGCGGCAGCGGCGCGATGGTGTACTGCACCGTTCCGCTGCCGCTGCCGGTCGCACCGGTGAGGACGATCCACGGGTCCAAGCTCGAGGCGCTCCAGGAGCACGCGCCGCGCACCGTCACCACCAGCGTTCCGGCCGCGCCCTCGGGCCCGACGAGGAGACGCCTCGCATCGACTTCGGTCGCGCAGCGCGGCGGAGCCGCCTGCGCGACGGTCTGCACCCGCCCGCCGACGCGGACGCTGCCGCTGCGGGCGCGGGGCCCCGGGTTCGCTGCCACGTCGTAGGTCACGGTGCCGTTGCCGCTGCCGCCCGCGCCCGAGGAGACGCTGATCCAGGGGCTGGCGCTCGACGCGGTCCAGTCGCAATCCGGCGCGGCCGTGACCGTGACCGAGCCGCTCCCGCCGTCGGCGGCGAAGGACTGCGACGGCGGCGCGATCGACAGCGTGTTGCACGCGGAAGGAGCGGCGATGTGCACCACCGAGCCCCCATACAGCACCACGTAGAGCTCCCCGGCTTCGTCCTGCCCGAAAGAGGAGATGTTCGCGCCGGTGGCATAGACGACGGCGAACTGACCGCCGTCCCGCAGGAAGATTTCCCCCGAGCAGTAGTCCCCGAACACATACGACCCTGACGGCAGGCTGCCGAGACTGCCGCGGTAGACGTAGCCGCCCGTGATCGAGCAGCGCCCGCCGGTGTGTCCGTACTCCGCGATCGGCATGATGAACCCGGCCGGGTTGCACAGCGTCGGATCGGTGCCGGTGCACTGGGTCCCTTCGAAGATGCGCCACCCGTAGTTGCCGCCCCGGACGATGACGTCCACCTCCTCGCGCGCCGACTGCCCGACATCGCCGCAGACGAGATCGCCGGTCTGCCGATCGAACGAGAAGCGCCACGGGTTCCGCAGCCCGAGCGCGTAGATCTCGTCGCGCCCCGGGGCCGGCCCGGCGTACGGGTTGTCGGCCGGCGAGGAGTAGAGCTGCGTCTGGCTCGCCGGCCGGTCGACGTCGATGCGCAGGATCTTGCCGAGCAGCTCGCCGACGTTCTGCGCCCGGTTGCCCGGATCGTTCGCCGAGCCGCCGTCCCCCATGCCGATGTAGAGGAAGCCGTCCGGCCCGAACGCCAGCATGCCGCCGTTGTGGTTCGCGAACGGCTGCGCGATGGTCAGGAGGATCGTCTCGGTCCGGTCGGCGACGTTCGGATCGGCGGCCGAGGCGTGGTACTCGGCGATCACCGTGGCCCCGTCGGAGCGCCGCGTGTAGTCCACGAAGAAGCGGCGGTTGGTCTCGTACTGCGGATGGAACGCGAGCCCCAGGAGCCCCTGCTCGCCGCCCGCGATCACCCGGTCGCCGATGTCGAGGAAGAGCGTCGGCGCCGAGGCGCCGCTTCCGAGGACGCGAATCGTCCCGCCCTGCTCGACCACGAACAGCCGCCCGCTCCCGTCCCCCGCGTGCGTGACGAAGATCGGCGCGGCGAGCCCGCTCAGAACCGGCTCGAGCACGACGGAGGTCTGCGCCCGCGCCGGAGTGCCGGCCGCGAACGCAAGCGCCAAGAGGATCGAGACGAGGATCGAAGCAAGCGGCCGTGACGAAGGCATTCCTGAACCCGGGTGAAGGCCTCTATCTTCGACCGCTTCCCGTGGATCCGTCAAGGAACGGCGGACCTAGAAGCGGTATTCGAAGGAGACGTTGATCCAGTCGCTCGAGCCGTCGGTGCCGACCCGGTCCTGCTGGAAGTAGCGGTAGTAGGTGACGTGGAAGGCGAAGGGGATGCGGGCGAGGTGGAAACCGCCGAGGAACTGGGACTCGCCGGGATAGGCGTCGAGCTTCGGGTGCTCGCCGCCGTTGACCGTCTCCCCACCCTCCGCGGGAGCGAGATACCAGATGTAGGCGTAGCGTCCCATCAGGGTGAAATAGGTCCGCCACCGCCGCGCCTCCGACGGCAACGGTCCACCCGGCGGCGCATAGACCGGGTCGAGCATCACGCCGAGACCGATCGGGTCCGGGGTCTTGGTGAACCCCATCGGCAGTCCCCAGCCGAAGCGATACTCGACCTGGGCGCCGGCGTACGTCGCCAGGTTTCCCGCCGCCGCCATCCCTCCGACCGAGAGATCGTGCGCGAACTTGCGCGGGTTGAAGTATTCCTCCGGGTGGTCCTTCAGGACCTTGTAGCGGTATTCGTAGTTGGCGTTGACGAGCGCCTGGTTCACGAGCTGGTTATCCCAGCCCTGCGGCGGCTCGCCGAACCCGAGGTCCTCGTGGATGAACTTCTGCACGGATTCCGCCCCCGAGCACGGCCCCATGCAGCCTCCGAGGAGCTGCAACGCCGCCATCTTCCGGTTGTCGTAGGCCGACCAGGACATGGCGGCCGTGAGGATCCCGGCCCACGGCGCATCCTCCGGCTGCGGCGCCTCGATGCTGATGTCCGTCGGCGTGATGATGATCTGACCGAGCCCCGCGGCCCAGCGCGTGATCCGCCCGCCGGTCCCGTCGTCGCCGAGGCTGGGGACGCGGCCGATCCACTTGCCGAAGCCGTGCTTCCAGGTGTCCTCGAACGGCGAGTGCAGCTGGAACGACCAGCCGGCGGTGAACGAGTCGTCCGACCCGATGAAGGAGTCGTTGTCGAACTCGAAGCGGAACAGGTACAGGTCGCGGAAGTCTTTGGCGGAGTGTGCAGCCTCGCCGGTGGGCGGCTCGGACGCGGCGGCGCTCGCGGTGGGAGCCGCGGCGGCAAAAAAGATGAGCAGAGCCGCAACGGCGGCCAGCGCGCGGTGGCGTCGCACGGCGGCGGATTATAGCCGCGCCCGCTCAGCGGGATGCGGTCGATGGCGGGACGACCAGGATCTTCCCCGCGGGTCCGCACGCGACGTAGGCGGTTCCGTCGTCCGTGACCGCGGCGTTGCGCGCACCCTTCGCGGTCGGCGCGGAGGAGAGCGCGTGCAGAGCGCCCGATTCATCGAGGGTGGCCACGGTGAGGACCGCATCGGACGACGCGGCCGCGTACACCGCCCGCCGCGCGGGAAGATAGTCCAGATCATCCACGCCCGCCCCGGTCGGCAGCGTCGACACGATGCGACCATCGGACGAGGCCGCCAGCGAATCGAGATGATCCGGACAGGCCACCACGAGGTAGCGGCCGCCGTCGCCGAGGGCGAGGCCCCGCGGACCGTCCTCGCCGCACTCGGGGTTCCAGATCGCGGTGATGCTGCG